>NZ_JACIYP010000262.1 GCF_014359905.1 Hoeflea sp.
GCATAGGCGAGCGGTTCTGTCTCCAGCGGTGTTCCCAGCGTGTCGTTCCAGCGGTTGAGAAAGCCGAAGAGCGAGATGACGGCGACAATCTGAAGAATCTGCTTTTCCGAGAAGAATTTCCGCAGCTCCTCGAAATCCGCATCGGTCACTGCGTTCGGCGTCTGTCCAGCCGCCTGCGCAAAGCGTAACGCGGCGCGCTCAGCCTCGCTGAACGAGGGATGGGTCTCGTACTCCCAGATGACCTCGAGCTTCGACGTGTCCGCGCCGGCATGATGTGCCGAATGATGGGTATGCGCCTGGCAGTACATGCAGCCTGCGGAGTAGCTGCACATATAGGCGATCATGTTATTGAGGCCCGGCGGCAGGTCGGAATTCAGGTTTACCGCCGCGGCAAGTCCCGCAAACGCCTGAACCAGTTCCGGCCGGCGGGCCATGATCAACAGGCTGTTCGGCAGGAATCCCATCGCGGTTTCGACCATCGATAGTATCGGCGCGAGTTCTTGCGGAACCGAAGCGCGGTCGAGCGGAAGCATCCTGGACATGAGACATCCCCTTTTGTTGCGGACCGCGCCGTTAGGGCGGGTATCCTTTGATAGCTGCCTTCCCGCCCGCGCCTGAAATCACGCTTGTGTGAACGGGAGATCCCGGACCGGGTCAGCGGCTCGGTACGCCTTCTCACGAACAGGTGAATGCCTGTTTCCGGAAGGTGAACGCGCAATGAGATGCCGCGGCGGTAGGCTCGGTCGTCGGCTCGCATGGCCGAAGAAACCTGAAGCACCGGAGGAGCATGATCAAGCTGCGACGTTTTTCGACGTTTGGCCTTGCCGCGGCGCTGGCGATATCCGGCACGGTGGCCACAGCCCTCGCGCAGGCCAGGTCGCCGTCGTCGGCCGCTTCGGCATTCGAGGAGCGCTTTTCCCGCGCATGGCCAAACACGGATTTCTCCTCGGTCGAGATACCGGCGAGCGAAATCTTGTCGGGCGGCCCCCCCAGAGACGGTATTCCATCGATCGACACCCCCCAATTCGTGCGCCTGAAGAACGGGAAACCATCCGAATGGGCGTCCCGCCTGCGCGACAAGGAACCGGTGATATCGATCGAAATTTCCGGTGACGCGAGAGCTTATCCGCTGCGTATTCTGATGTGGCATGAGATCGTCAACGACGAGGTCGGCGTCATGCCGATCGCGGTCACTTACTGTCCGTTATGCAATGCATCGATCGTATTTGACCGGCGCATGAGGGGGCAGGTGCTTGACTTCGGTACGACCGGGCTCCTGCGGCACTCGGACCTGGTCATGTATGACCGTCAGACGGAGAGCTGGTGGCAGCAGTTCACGGGAAGCGCATTTGCAGGAACGCTGCAGGGACACAAACTCAAGATGGTGCCCTCGCGCCTCGAGAGCTTCGCCGCATTCAGGCAGCGTCATCCCTCCGGCCTGGTCCTGGTGCCGGAAGATCCGAATTCGCGGCAATACGGGGTCAATCCCTATGGCGGATACGACAGCGCAGCGGCGCCTGGATTCCTGACCGGCGAGGTGAATACTTATCCTCTCGCCGCCATGGATCGCGTCGTGGTGTTCGAGCTGGACGGTGCGCCCGCCGGTGTCGCATTGGACTACCTGCGTAGCGTGAAGCGCGTCGCAGTGAACGACGTGGTTCTTGAATGGGAACCGGGACAGGCATCTGCACTCGACACGCGGAATATTGCCGACGGGAAGGACGTCGGAAACGTCGTCGTTCAAAAGCGGGTCCGGAACGCGAAGGTGGATATTCCGCATCAGGTGACGTTCGCCTTTGCGTATCGTTCCTTTTTCCCTGCGGGCGCCATCATCGGCTTGCAGTTCAATCATGGTGCGGAGTGAGTTCGTGCGGGAACGGTGCGGCATCCGAAACCGGCTCCGCTTTCCGCATTGCGTAACATTTTCCGCAGCATGCGCGAATGACGGGGCAGCGCTCTTCGAGCCGCACTATTTGCAAGTCACCAGCACGAAGTGTGATTCTTGACGTCTACTTTACGCCCCGCGCGAGCACCTTTCACGCCCTCTCCGGCCAGCCAGCCGGACATCCGTGCCTCTGTAGGTGGTATGCTGGTGCGATGCCGCCTGTGTTGGCGCATTACGGCAATGGTCTTCCTCGCCATCATGGTAATCGAGGCGGCAATTCTCGTTCCCTCATACCTAAATTACGAGCGGGACCGGCTCGTTTCTGTGTTCGATGCCGCTTCCGCCGCCGTGGTGGCCGGGTATGAAATCGCCGGTCGTCCAGACCTCGAAAGCGACGGGATGCGCGCCGCCGCCAGCGCGCTCATGGGAACGGCAGGCCTGAGAGGGTTGGCGATCGTAGACCCTCACGGCGAGATCGTGCTCGCGGTGGGGCGATTGTCCGGAATGCCGCTCGTCCCGGCTTTTGGGCCGGGGGACGGGATTCGCCAGATCGATCGCTCATCTGCGGCGGCAACACGCGCCTTCGCCGCGTTGCCGGGGTACTGGCTGGTACTCGACGTGGATACCCCCTTTCTGTCCGGAGACCTGCGAAGATTTCTGGTGCGGATCGGTGGGTTGATCGCGGTAATCTCACTCGTTGTCACCGTGGCGACGATGTTTGTGCTTCGAGGCGTCGTACTCGAGCGTCTTGTACGGCTCGCTCACAATATTTCCCTCGCAACCCGCAAGCCGGAAAGGGCGCAGGAGCATCAGACGCCTCCCGGGCGGCCGGATGAACTTGGTACTCTCACCTCGAATGTAAATTCGCTGCTCATTTCTACCTCGGTTGCGCTGGCTGCGGTTCGCGAGCGGGAGGAACGGCTTGTCGGCCTGAACCGGACCCTGGAACAGCGCGTCGAAGAGCGCACAGTGGAGTTGAGCGATGCGAAAATTGCCGCCGAAGCTGCGAGCAATGCGAAATCCGCATTCCTGGCGAACATGAGCCACGAACTCCGGACACCCCTGAATGCGATTATCGGATTTTCCCAGCTCATGACGTCCGATGAGGGCGATGTATTCACGGATGATCGTTACCGCGAATATGTGGTCGATATCTGCAAAAGCGGTGAACATCTTCTCGCGCTCATCAACGACCTCCTCGACATTTCACGCATCGAGGCTGGCCGCTTTGAACTCAGCGAGGAAGAGGTCGACATTGACCGAATTATCGGGGATGTCATGAGCCTCGTCTCACTTCAGGCACGAGAGAAGGACATTACGCTGACGGTATCCGATTCCCAGGCTGCGTCCATGCTTCTGGCGGATTCGCGCGTCCTGAAACAGATCGTCCTCAATCTCGTGGCCAATGCGATCAAGTTCACGCCGAAAGGCGGGCAGATAAGTATCGAAATCCAGATATCGGCGACCCGTGACATCGGCATCGCCGTGATCGACACGGGCATCGGGATTGCGGACGACAAGTTGGAAATGGTTTTCGAGCCCTTCGGTCAGGTCGCCAGCCATCTCGCTCGCGAACACCAGGGCGCCGGTCTTGGCTTGCCGTTGAGCAAACGGCTCCTAGAGTTGCATGGAGGTACTCTTGAAATCAGGAGTATACTGGGAAAGGGAACGCAGGCAATTGCGTGGCTGCCGGCCAGTCGCAGGTTGAAGAAAACCCGCATCTCATAAGGCCGTAACGGGGCCCTGCCCCGGGGTGTGGTGGCGTCGGGAATGTTCTGTTCGCAGGGGCGGGACGTGTCCAGCGCGGACCTTTGAAACCTTCCCTGAGAACCTCACATCCTCGACGCCTCCGGAATCAGAACGGTACCTTGCCATCCAGGATGACGGCTTCGCGCTGGGCGCCCTCGGCGTTGGTGAAGCTGAACTTCTGGCCGACGCTAACATCGCCGTTCTGCATCGCCACGCATTGTTCTCCGCCGCCCGACTGCCAGGACACGCAGAGCTGATCGCCGTTCTTTTTCCACGTGCCGACATCGGCTTCGCCGGTCGAGGTCGCAAGCGATGCCGAGCCGTTCTCGTTGAAATAGTAACGCGTTTCTTTTCCCTCGGCCGACACCGAAACCGTGTTGCCGATAGCGGTATCGAGCGCCGTCGCTGCCATGGCGGCCGGCATCGCGGCGAGAATGGAAAGAACTGCACCGGCGGCGAGAATGGTCTTCATTTGTTTCTCCCTTTTTGTTGTCTGGATGTTCGCGTCCTTGCGGCGGTCCGGTCGCAACCACGATGCAGCGTCCGTCTCGCCGGCCTCACTCACACACACACTCAAACTTGCTTGTCCTGGCCCAGCGTTCGCGCAACCGCCTCATCCACCGAGAACAGGCCGCCGCCTTTCGACACGAGGTAAAGCAGCATTGCCGCCCATGTCATGTGAACGACATAGGCCTCGGG
>NZ_JACIYP010000263.1 GCF_014359905.1 Hoeflea sp.
CGAGGACCGCGACCGCCGGTCTCTCGCCACCGTCCGGGAATATCTCACCCTGCCCCCGGAAAAACTCCGCGCGCTGCTTGAGCTGATGCAGGACAGCGATGCGGCGGGCGGGTTGATCGCCCGCGCCGCCAACCGCTTCCTCGGCAAGGCGGATCGCGAAGCCGCCTCGGTCCTGTCGAACGCACAGCGCCACACCCATTTCCTCGACAGTCCGCGCATTGCCAAAGTTCTGTCGCGGTCAGATTTCCACTTCTCGGATCTACGCCACCGGATCACCTCGGTGTTTCTGGTGCTGCCACCGAACCGGATGGACGCCTACAGCCGCTGGCTGCGCCTTCTGGTGTCTCAGGCCCTTCAGGATATCGCACGGGACGCTGAGACGTCCGTGAGGCCCCAGAGCGGCCCTGCAGGCGCTCAGGGGGGGACACAGCGCCTCAAGACGCCCACGCTGTTCCTGCTGGACGAGTTTGCCGCCCTGGGCCGTCTGGAGGCCGTGGAGCGCGCCATGGGGCTGATGGCGGGCTATGGGCTGCAGCTCTGGCCGATTCTGCAGGATATGAGCCAGCTCAAGGACCTCTATGGCGAACGCGCGGGCACCTTCATTGCCAATGCCGGGGTGCAGCAGGTCTTTGGAGTGAATGATTTCGAGACGGCCAAGTGGCTGAGCCAGATGATGGGTCAGGAAACAGCCGGGTTCCAAACCGACAGCTTCAAGCCCGGTGACGGCCCCAGCTTCAGCAACAATCTCACGGGCCGCGATCTGCTGACCCCTGATGAAATCATGCAGCTCCGCCCGGAAAACCAGCTCCTGCGCGTGCAGGGGCAAGCCACCGCCGTCGCGCAGAAGCTGCGCTACTACGCCGATCCCGAGTTCAAGGGGCTGTTCGTCCCGCAGGACCAGTAATCCGAAGGACGCTTCCAGATGCCAGACCAACCCGACCTCCCTGCCCTCTCCGACGATGATCTGCGCGAAACGCTCGATCTCATGGCAACGGCTGTTGCCAGCATGTCTGACAGGATCGACGATCTGACCGCCGTGGCGGACAAGCAGATCAAGGTTGCGACGGAAGCGCGGATCGCGGCCTTCGCCGCACGGGACCAGACCAACCCGAAAAAGTACGGGGATCTTCTGGGGCAAACCCTCGACAGCCACCTGGGCGCAACCGCTGACGCTATGACCGAGATTGTCAGACGCCTTGGCGTCCAGACAGACAAGACCATCGGGGCCTTGGCCAAATCGGAAGATGACAGGTCCACAGCCTATCGAGCGGTGTTTGAGCGGGAACAGAAAGCGGATCGCCTCAAAAGCCGCCTGCCCTGGTTTGGTCTGGGTGCATTGGTTGTGGCCCTGGTGCTGACGTTGACGCTTCCTCGTTTCTTGGCCAGCAACGCCTCCATATGCGCTGTCCTCGGGGCATCCTGGACCACGACAACTACGGGTGTCGATGCGTGTGTGTTTTACCAGAGGTGACGAGAAATCTTATACTTGCGGCTCGCTGAGCTCAGCGAGCTAGGTGTTAAATATGTGTTAGACTCTGTGTTACGCGAATCGTGTACTCACCTAAGATATTGAAAAATATTCTTTAATCCGGCATATTTTGAGCTTCTGGTGGGTGATATTACGATAACGGGTGTGTGATCTTACGAAAGTTGGTGTGTGAAATTACGAAAGCCTGGCTGGTGGGTGATACTACGAACCCCTTGCCTTGGTGTGTGAAATTACGAATAGTAGTGGCATGGTGGGTGAAATTACGAAACCGGATCGGACGCCTCTTCTTCCCTTGCGACATGCACAGGGGGATTTTTTCGTTTGTGATATCTTCGACGCTGCGCCCAAAGGCGACATGGCGTCGATGGCGCATCCGATCTTCACCCTCTCGACCAAGCCTGACACCAAAAAACGACGCTATGTGGCTACCGATGGAAAGAGCTACGTGGAAATCAGGCCCAACATGATCGGTCTCGCAACTGTCCACGACCGTGACGTGCTGATCTATTGCATTTCTCAAGTGATGGCGGCTCTGAATGACGGAAAACAGGTTCACAGGACCCTTCGGTTTAAGGCGTACGACCTACTTGTCGCGACAAACCGTCCAGTTGCGGGAACCGGTTACAGCGGCCTGAAAGCCGCGCTGGAACGTCTCCAGGGAACGCAGATCGAGACTAACATCACCACGGGCGGCGTGGAACAGATTGACGGCTTTAGCTTGATAGACCGCTACCGGATTGTTCGCGAAACCCGCGACGGCCGGATGCTCGATCTAGAAGTCACACTTTCCGATTGGGTCTTCAACGCCATTGCCGGGGATGACGTTCTTACGCTCAACCGTCGCTACTTCCAGCTCCGCAAGCCTCTGGAGCGCCGTCTGTATGAGCTGGCACGCAAGCAATGCGGGATGCAACCGGAATGGAAATGCGGTCTGGACAAGCTGAAGGACCGAACCGGCTCCACATCTTCTGATAAGGAATTTCGGCGGCTCGTCAGAGCAATCTGTAAGGCTGACGAGGAACACAACCACATGCCGGACTATGCCTTCCGAATGGAAGCAGACATCCTCACGGTAACGCCCAAACCTGAATTTCTGGAGAACTATGCGCCCAAACCAGAACAGGATAGACTGACCGGTGGCTATGTCCTGCCTCTCTCGCCTGATACACTGGAACGGGCGCGGGAACTGGCTCCGACATGGGACATCAAGGTTCTGGTAGGAGAGTGGCGGACCTACTCCGCCAGACAGAAAGAACCACCAAAGAACCCGGACGCCGCGTTCCTCGGTTTCTGCAAGAGCTGGTTCAAGAAACGCGGTCGCAACGGCTGGTAGAGTAATGACTCAAACACTCATTTACTCAAATACTCAGACCAAAGGTCACGGGTGATGTCGGAGATTGACCGGCCCTCCTCGACCGCCTTGATCTTGATTTTGCGATAAAGTGTCTCCTCGATCTCGGCATTCAGACGCTTCTTCTTCTCAGTCGTCTCCGTGACTTCATGCAGGATGCGTTTGCGGGCCTCGTCGCCACGGCTTGGACGTTTAGCGGAAAGGGCCATCACGCGACCTCCCGTGTCGCAGCTGCAAGCACTGCCAGTATCTCGTTGCTCAGCGCCGTGGTCTCCGCTCTCGCCTTCGCATTGTCGGCGTCGAATACGGTCAGCCCTTCAGATGCCGTCTGAGGATAGACTTGGCGTTGTGTTATGGTCGTCTCACAGACAGGCAAGGCGTAGTCGTCCAGCGCGGTTCGCACGTCACTGCCCAGCCGGGTTCCTTCCACGACACGGGAGACCACAAACCCGGCGCGCGGCGATCCGTCCGTGACCTCTTGGCGAGCCTTGATAAAATCCACCAAGTCCGATGCGGCCCAAATGTCGTATGGCGATGGTTGAACGGGGATCAGAACGAAGTCGCTAACTTTGATGCAGGCGGCGATCATGTCTTCTAGTTTTGCCGCGCCGTCGATTACCACGTAGTCGTAGTTTGCTGCCATACTGGTCAGCGTCTTGACGTTGTTGGGACGGTCTAGCGCGACCAGCTCGATGGGATTGTCTTCGCTGGCTGCGTGCCAGTCACGTGCGCTGCCTTGTGGATCGCTGTCCACGATCAGAACCGAGTGTCCCATCTCGTGCAGCGATCTGGCGAGATTGGTGCTGATGGTGGTCTTGCCGCTGCCACCTTTTGGATTCAGGACGGAAATTATGCTCATTGCTCTGCCTCATTTGTGTATTTACTCAAAAGTGTAACTGAGTATTTGGGGCGCGGCAAGTTTGGTGTGAACTGATGCCCGGCATCCCTCTGCAAGAAAGTGAGCGACAGAGGTGCAACTCATTTACTCAAAAACTCATTTGAAAAGAGTGTAGGGCAGGGGCGCAGCGCGAATGCTTTGGGCGCGCTGTGGCTATCCCTGTCGCGCTCTGACCTCGCCGATGAGATCCCCCACAGACCAAAGCCAGCCGCGCTGCGCCTCTGTGTAGCTTCTATGAACAGGGGAGGGGACCACAAGCTGAAGGCTCGACGCCTCCATCTGGTCTGTCTGCGGTTCCGAAATCCCCGGCTCCAGTGTCAGAAGGTGCTTGCGGCTGATCTTCTCGGCTTCCGCCAGAACCTGTCGCCAGCGGTCTTTGCAGGTGGATTTGGCTCCTAGCATCGTCAGGCGGGGGTCTCCACCGGCCGGGGCGGCCTGATAGGTCTCCAGATCGGGGAACAGGAAGTCGGGCTTGTGCTTGTGTTCCGTCATCGCGCCCCGGACATGCCGGATATCGTGCGCCCTGAGAACTGCGGCCATGTGGTT
>NZ_JACIYP010000264.1 GCF_014359905.1 Hoeflea sp.
CGACGGCAATCTGATGGCCGTCATGGCGGGCGATCAGGCCCATGCCGGCGATCTCCTCCAGCGCCTCGGCGGTGGGCAAGGCACCATCGGCGCGCGCCGCCTCGACGATCGGACGGCCCAGCGGGTGGGTCGATCCGGTTTCGGCGATCCCCGCCCACATGAGCACGTCTTCCCGGCTCTGGTCCGCCAGTGCCACGACCTCGGCCAGACGCGGCCGACCTTCGGTCAGGGTGCCGGTCTTGTCGAGCGCCAGCGCGGTGATGCGGCCAGCGTTTTCCAGATGCTCGCCACCCTTGATCAGGATGCCGGCGCGGGCGGCGCGACCGATCCCGGCAATCACCGATACCGGGGTCGAGATCACCAGCGCACCAGGGCAGCCGACGACCAGCAGCGTCAGTGCCAGTTCGATGTCGCGCGTGACGATATAACTGCCGATCGCCAGCACGAACACCGCTGGCGTATACCAGCGCCCGAAGCTCTCGATCATCCGTTGCGCCGGGGCCTTGGCCTCTTGCGCCTCTTCGACACGGGTGATGATGCGGGCCAATGTGGTGTCGGCGCCGACACCGGTGGCGCGCAGGTGCAACAGCCCGTTTTCGGCCAGCGTTCCGGCGAAGACGTGCGAGCCTGGTGCCTTTTCCGCCGGGATCGGCTCGCCGGTGATGGCCGCCTCGTTGACGGCGGCGGTGCCTTCGATCACCTCGCCATCGACGGGCAGGCGTTGCCCCGCCCTGACCAGAACGGTTTCGCCAAGCGCCACCTCATGCGCGGCAACCTCAACGGTTTCGCCATTGCGCAACACAGTTGCGGTAACGGGGGCGGCGTCGACCAAGGCTTTCAACGCGCCACGGGTCCGGCTCATGGTGCGGCTTTCCAGCCAGGCCCCCAGCATGAACAGGAAGGTGACGGCGGCGGATTCCCAGTAGTTGTCGATGAACAAGGCACCTGTGGCCGCCACGACAACCAGCAATTCGATGCTGAGATGGCGCAACCGCAGCGATGCCCAGGCCCGCAGCGCGATATCATACCCGGCAAGACCTGCAGCGGTCGTCATCAGCGGCGCCCAGGGTGCGGCCAGCCCGAAGCCATACCAGGCGACCAGTGCAAGAGTGATGAACATGGCGCTGGCGATGGTCAGCCATTTGCGTCGGCTGGCGGGGTGCGCGTAGGTTTCGGCGATCCTGGAAAACATTGGTCTCTCCTTTCGTGGATAAGCCCCGCCACTGGGAAGCGGCGGGGCTGCGGGGGTGTCAGAACGCCGATGGTTTGGCGGCATAGCCGGTCTTGGCGATGGAATTCACCAGTGCGTTCACGTCGCTGAGCGCCGGGTCATGCTCGACTTCGATACGGCCGCTGGCGAATTTCACCTCGGCCTTTTGCACACCGGGCAGCGCCAGCAGCGCCTTTTCGATTTTCGGGACGCAGGAAGGGCAGGAAAGCTCGTCGCTGCGAAGGGTCGTGCGGATTACTGTATTGGTCATGGTTGGATCCTTTCGTGTGATCGTCGTTGCGTCTGAACAAGATATAGATGCACAATCAACGCACAGGGATTGGCGAAAACGGAAAGGTATATTTGCATGAATGCACAACTTGCGAATTGGGATGATCTGCGGGTGTTCCTGGCCGTGGCGCGCGCGGGCAGTCTTTCGGGGGCGGCACGCAGTCTTGGCGTCAACCATTCGACGGTCTTTCGCCGGATCGCCGGGCTTGAGGAAATGCTGGGGGTGCGGTTGTTCGACCGGTTGCCGAATGGCTATGCGCTGACCCCGGCGGGCGAGGAAACGCTGCGCATTGTCGAGTGTATCGAGGCCGATGTCGCCACACTTGACCGCACCGTGACCGGGCAGGATCTGCGGCTGAGCGGGACAGTGCGGATCACGGCGACCGACATGCTCGCATTCTGGCTGCTGCCGTATCACCTCGGGCGATTCCGTGCCGCTTACCCGGGGATCGAGTTGGAAGTGGTGGTGGGCAACGAGACGCTCAACCTGTCGCGGCGTGAAACCGATATCGCCTTGCGGATTGGCAACACCCCACCCGAAACACTG
The DNA here is from genome assembly GCF_014359905.1 of Hoeflea sp. Classification (GTDB taxonomy): domain Bacteria; phylum Pseudomonadota; class Alphaproteobacteria; order Rhizobiales; family Rhizobiaceae; genus Hoeflea. The sequence goes on from NZ_JACIYP010000264.1 coordinate 2,049, forward strand.
GTGGGGCGGAAGGTCGGGCGGCTGGAGTTTGCTGTCTATGGCGCGCCCGATTACCTGGCGGCGCAAACCGACACCGATCTGGCACAACATGACTGGATCGGGCTGGACAACGCCCACGCCCTGCTGACCCGCCGGTTCGAGAAGTTCTTGCCGGGGGTGCGTCCCGCCATTCGCTCAAACTCGGTGGCGTGCGCGGTGCATCTGGCAAAGGCGGGCCTGGGCCTTGGTTTGCTGCCCTGCACCATCGCCGATCAGAAACCCGGCCTGGTCCGCTTTGCCGAGGTGCCCGACAACTTCAACCTCGATCTGTGGCTGCTGACCCACGAAGACCTGCGTCACACCGCCCGCATCCGCGCGGTGCTGGATTTCCTGACGCCCGCGCTTGCCGAAAGCTTGAAAGGGGTTGGTAAAAGCCCTGTTTGCTGACCGGACAGGCACGATGCCGGGCCAAAGGACGTCGACCGACACCGCCACGTCACCCTCCGCTGGGGATCGCGGAGCGCATTATTCAGGCGTGGCGTCTCCCGGCTCGAATAGCGGGAAAAGCGCATCGCTTTCCAGCCGCAGGTGCGCGGTCAGATCGGTGATAAAGTCGGCGAGGCGGGCATAAAGGGTTGCCCAGCTTGTGCAGGCAGCCGTGGGCAGTGCAAAATTCCGGGTGATCTCCCTGATCCGCGCGCAATCGCGTTTCAGGCGGTGGTGATTGCCGCGCAACACGTCGATCCGAGGCACCGGGCCGGATGCGGTCTCCCCGCGGGTCGCGGGAAAGACAACATGTTCGGTCATTCGCAGATGTGCATCAAGCACCGCGTCAATTCGGCAGAGGATCAGGTGGATGCCGACGGGGACGCCCTCATCGCCGTCGTGAAGGTCTTCGACCATTTCCGCCAGGTTCCGCAGTTCAACGAGTCTTCGACGGTGATGGGCATGGGAAAGCTCTTCGATGCGACGTGTCGAAGCGGCGGGCCCATTGCCCACCGCGGCTTCTGATGGGTCGGCTCTTGATGTTTCACCAGACTGTCCCACTTCTTCCTGCCGCCTTGTTCCGAGGCGGGGCGCGACCGTTGTGCGCGTGCGCAACAGCACGTCGCCGGCATCGTTCACGGTCAGCCGGACACGCGTGGACCCGTGCCGGAAGGTGATACGGTGGCGACCATGATCCGCCCCCTGCCCTTCCTCGCACAGGCTGGCGACACGTCCCTCACGCATCAGGCGCTGCACGTCCGAGGCCGACACGCCGAGCAGCGGTGCGAGGTCTGCAGCGTCGATCTGAAAGCCGGTTTCGGTTCGTTCCAGTTGCATGGTTCAGTCCTCCTTCTCCGCAGTCCCGTTGCTTTGCTCAAACCGCCCGGCGGGTGAACGCCACCTGCCAGACATCCGGCCCGTCGCGCAGAAATTCATGCTCGAACAGGCCCGGCCAGTTTTCCGCGATCCGCGCCAGCAGCGGGATCGGCGCGTGGTCGTTGATCAGCACGAAGGTTGCGCCGGGCTCCAGCGCCGCGAGCGCGGCAAAGACCGTGGCATGACGCTCGGGCGGGATCATCGGACGCAGATCGACGATGACGGGCTCGGCGGCGTGAGTTGTGGCAGGCATGACTCGTTCCTCTCAAGGTAATGCTTGCTTGGTAGTCGTTTAAAAAGATATTGTCAATATTTCTTTAATCATCTATGATATCCGCACCAGCAGGAGAGATTCATGCCCGACCACATGCAGAAATACGTCACCCTTCGGCGCCGCATGGCCGACAAACGCACCCCGAAGAAGCGCATTCAGGACCATGGCGAGATCCTGCCCAACTTCACCATTGACGAAGCCGCCGCCCAAGCCTCGCGTTGTGAACAATGCGGCACGCCCTACTGCCAGGTCTTCTGCCCGCTGCACAACAACATCCCCGACTGGCTGAAGATGACGGCCGAGGGGCGCATGGAAGAGGCCTATCAACTGGCGCAGGCAACCAACAATTTCCCCGAGATCTGTGGCCGCATCTGCCCCCAGGACCGGCTGTGCGAGGCGAAATGGGCCTGCACGCTGGAACAGGCGGGGCACGGCACGGTGACGATCGGCGCGGTAGAGCGCCATATCGGCGACACCGCCTGGGCCAATGGCTGGGTCGCGCCGCGTCTGCCCGCCCGCCTCACGGGGCGCAGCGTCGGCATCGTGGGCGCAGGGCCCGCCGGCATGGCCGCCGCCGAAGAGCTGCG
>NZ_JACIYP010000265.1 GCF_014359905.1 Hoeflea sp.
CCCAGATTGAGAAAGGGCGATATCTCCTGCCTGTCCAGCCGGGCCAGAATTTCGCCGATTGCCTTTGCTTCGCTTGGTCGCATCGCGTTGTCTGACCGGTTGTGGGTGGTGAATTGAGGGAGGGTAGGGAATGCGCGGGTCAGCGCATCTTGATGCCGATGCGGCCGGTCCGGTCGATATATTGCAGGAAAGGCCGGTTGCCGTGGGCTTCGAAATACTCGTCCACCGCCTTTTTCGCCCCGGCCCAGTGGCCGTAGTCGTCGATCATCAGAACGCCGCCGACGCTGAGACGGGGGTAGAGGACTTCAAGTTCCTTCTTCGTTGACTCATACCAGTCCGTGTCCAGCCGCAGGACGGAAATCTTCGACGGCAGGTTGCTTTCATCTTCCAGCGTTTTCAGAACGTCGCCCTTCACGAACTTCACCTTGTCGGAAAGGAGACCGGCCTTTGCGAAGTTGTTCTTGACCTCATCCAGGGACGAGTAGCACCAGCCGTCCTCATCGCCCTGCTTTTGCTCGAACTTCTCCTTGGCTGAGACTTTTCCGGAAGCCGTGCGGTCCGCTTCGGTGGGCTCGGTCATCCCCTCGAATGTGTCGAAAAGATAAACCCCTCTGTCGGCGTTGTGCTCTCTGAAGACCCCTGCGGCCAGAATGGTGTTGCCCCCCCTCCAGACACCGCATTCCACGAAGTCGCCGTCGACACGCTCCACCACGGCGTATTTGCATGCCATCATGGTTGCAAACATGCGTTCATTCGACGTCATGCTCAGTTCATTATTCTTAACGAAGGCAAACAGCGCCTTTTCCTTGTCGCCGAACTCCACCGGGAGGGCCGAGGAAAGCTTCCTGCTTGATCGCGTGATCTCGTAGCCCATCAGCTTCGCGGCGGATCGGACGGAATCTCTAAGGAGTTTCATTGAGGGGGTCTTCCGATGGGACGAAGGGCATGAGAGTGGTCTGTGTTGCTTCCGATCTTACACAGGTCTTTGCCAATGCTACAGGTTGTAAGGTCTGGAATAGATGCAGTTTCGGTGGTTGGCGAAGGGGTAGTTCGGATATGTGGGTCGGCAATTGAACCCATGCGAAAGGTAATGCTACTTCAGGATGTTGTGACAAAGTCTGATGAAATTTCTATCATTGTCACAGTCTGCGATTGTCCTTCTGGCCCTCTGGCCGGAACGGCGGAAAGGATGTTCGATGAAAGCCCAGGATCTTTATGTCGGGGAGAAGGGGGCGCATTACTTCGAACAACGTGCGCAGAACCGGTCGAGCGAGACCCAGCGCAGACGTGCCCGCTATTTCGAGGGATTCACCAAGCACGATCAGGTGGTGCTTGACTTCGGTTGCGGTACCGGGGGCGTGCTCGCCTGCCTCGATGCGGAACGGCGTCTTGGCGTCGAGGTCAGCGAATATGCCGCACGTGAGGCACGTGAGGTGCTGGATGCGGTCTTTGGCGACCTCTCGGCCGTGGGCGACGGGACGGTCGACCGCATCGTCAGCTATCATGCGCTGGAGCATGTCGACAGTCCGAGCCGTATCCTTGCCGAATTTCACCGGGTACTGAAGCCCGGCGGCGCGGTCCGGATATTCGTGCCCTGCGAAATGCCTCTCCTGCTGCGTTCCCACAGGGGCTGGGAGGCAAATGACGACATGCATCTGCACTCATGGACGCCGCTGACTCTCGGCAATCTGCTATCCGTTTCCGGATTCGAAGTCGAACGCGCCGAAATTCTGCCGGGTTCCGGCGGCGGCCGACTTGGCGCCATGTTCGGCGAGGGCAGCAAGGGAAAGACGCTGTTCTCTTATCTGAAGTCGCTGCGGAGCGGGCAGTTCCATACGGTGGTGATGGCTCGCAAGAAGGCAGGCTCCTGACGCCGGCTTGCCATCAGCTCTTTCGCGGCAGGAGTTTCTTCGCCGCCGGAAATCTTTCCAGCAAGGCGTCGAGAATCCACTCACCCTCTTCCCCGTAGAGCTTCGGTACCAGCAGTTGCACCGCCAGCATGGTTACGCCCGCCGCGGCAGCGCCGGCGATCAGTACGACAAGGCTGGGTGTCTCGTAACTCCGCAACAGCGCGGCGCCGGCATAGGCGCTCCCCCCCGTCAGCAGCGCCACCGTCAGATGACGCGCGTGAATGCGCGCGAGATCGGCGAGGCTGGCCGAGGTGAGCCTGCGTCCGAAGTCGAGCATCATCAGGAACTGGGCGGCCAGCGCCAGGCCGACGCCCGCCGCAACCCCGCTCGTCCCCCGGAAGTGACCGGCCCAGGCGCCGAGGACGACGAGAGCGGCGAAGAGCCATTGCCGCCAGGCGCTGCGGTAAACCGCGCCTTTGGCGCGGGCGAGGATCGTATTCGCCTTGTAGCCGATCCTGAAGAGGAGGCAGGCCGAAAGAATCTGGAAGGGGAGAATGGCCGCTGTCCAGTTGGGCCCCAGCACGATAAGGATCATTTCCGGACCCAGCGCGACCATGACCGCGCTGAGCGGCATCACCGTCAGCGCGATGAGACCGACGACGAGAAGATAGGCGCGCCGCAGCCTTTCTTCCTCCGTCTGGATCGAGGACATGGCCGGATAGAGCACCACGTCCAGCACGCTCCCCAATAGTCCCACAGGCATCATCATGAAGTTGAAGGCGCGGGAGTAGAAGCCGAGCGCGTCGGCGCCGAGCATGCGGCCGACGATGAAGTTGTCGGCGTTGTTCGAGAAGAAATTGGCGAAGCGGGCGAGCGAGACGCCGCCGCTGAAGACGAGCAGACCTTTCAGGGTCTGCCAGTGCAGGCCGAAGCCGAAAGCATGGCGCGTGAAGAAAACGTGACACAGGGAGAGAAGGACGGTCTGGGCGATCTGCCCGTAGATCAGAGCGAGCACGCCCCAGCCGAGATAAGCAAGCGTGAGAGCGACAAGCGCATAGCCGAAGATGTAGCTCGCAAGGGTGATGCCCGCGAGGCGACGGAACTGCATCCATCTCTGCAGCAAGGCTTCGCTCACCACGGAGAAGCCCTTGATCGGGAAGGCGAGGGCGAGAAGCTGCACGGCGGGCTCCACACCCTGCATGTCGAAAAGCGCCGCGATGTCGGCGGCGAACACGAAGATCAGCGCACCCATGAGACAGCTCGTGAGCGCCGTGAATCCGATCGCCGTGTGGATGTCGCGGTTCTCGAGGTCCGGGCGCTGGATGATCGCCTGCGAGGTGCCGACCTGTCCCGTCACCTCGAGCAGGCTGATGACGATGAGGGCGGCGCTCACGATGCCGAAGCTGCTGGGCTCGAGGAGGCGTGCAAGGACCGCGAGGACGAGCATGCGCAGGACGACCTGCGCCGCGTTGCCGCCGGCGGACCAGATGAAACCGCTCACCGTCCTCTGGGTGAGGGAGCGGCCCGGTTTTGCTGCGGGCTCGGGATCGGGCGGCGGTTGATCGCTGCTCATGGGTCAGAAATCCGTTTCGCCGTAACCGAGGGCCGCCGCCGCGTCGGCGGTCGCCAGCCAGAGGGTGCGTCGCTGCTCAGCCGTCAGCCGCGCGACCGCGTCCCTGTTTACATTCGCATCGATCCGCTCGCGGAGTTTCTCCGGCGCGATGCGGACGACTTCCCGTCCACCATGGTCGGCGGTGGTTCTCGCCGCGCCGAATTTCTTCTGCATGAAGCGGACGAGGCCGTCCGGCGGAAGCGGGAGCGCGAGGTCTGCGGCGAGCTGGCGGTAGAACGAAGCCGGGTCCGCGATCATGTCCTCGAAGCGGACGGAGAGGGCGTCCGGGCGGTGGGCGGCCTTCGCCATGTTCGCGGCGATGTCGTTGTAGCTTGAGGCTGCGCGCGCCGCGCTCTCGCCGCTCCGGATGAGGCCTTCGCACATGGGCAGCGGGTGGCGCATCAGGACGATGTGGCGGCTCCAAGCGAAGCCCGCCTCGATCGCGGAGGCAAAGACAATGTGGAAGCCCATGAGCTTGAGGACGGTGGCCGTCGCGTCCGGCTTCTCCGCCCATGCTTCGGGCAAGATCGTGCGCGCCGTCCGGGCGGCGGCGATGCGTGTGAAACCCGGCACGGCGTTCCAGTCGATGACGCGGCCCATCGCGCGCATCGTCTTGCGCAGCCTGTGCTGTTGTCCGAACACGCCCTGGTGCCATTCGCGCGAGGGCACCAGCACGTCCGGCGAACTGCCGATCATGTTCCAGACGATGTTCGATCCGCCTCGTCCGAAGCAGTCCAGGATGAAGGCGCGCGGCGGCAGCGGGTGGTCCTTT
>NZ_JACIYP010000266.1 GCF_014359905.1 Hoeflea sp.
GTCGGGCTTGGTGGCCAAACGGCAGCGTTGGGCGAGTTCGTCCAGCGCATCCATCGTGTCCCGGGTCGGATCGAGCGGTCCGGACGCACCAATCAGCTCCGCCAGCTTCATGCGAAGGAAATAGACGTCACGCAGGCTCTCGAGATCAATGTCGGTCACGAAAGTCCCGTGGCCGTGCCTGGAGCGGATAAGACCATCGCTTTCCAGTCGCTGAAGAACACCGCGCAACGGTGTGCGGCTCACGCCGAATTCCACCGCCAGGTCCCGTTCCCTGAGGGAGGCACCTGGAGCATAGTCAAGAAGACAGATCCGCTCGCGCAAGGTCTCGTATATCTGCTGGGCCTGTGGCCTTTTTTCGTTCACACGGTTTCTCCCGGAACCCGCTGAGAAAAGCTGCCGTCGACGTTGCCACCAAATGGCGCAACGACCGCGGTCCTCCCCCGCCGCGCCGACTGGACGCGGGTGACTATGCCGCCACCGCCCACCTCGGCATTCGCCCTCATATCAGTTTGCTTCCTTGACGGCGCTCAGAAACGTACGCATCCGAGGAAGGCCGTCTTGTTTGAGATGAGGTGACGCGCTGTTTTCGTGGTTGATTGCGTAGCCACGATGCAAGCAGCGAGGATAGTCACGTGTCTGTTCATCGGATGGAGATTTTGAGCGGTGCCGACCGGCGCCGGAATTGGTCGAAACCGCTGAAGGAGCGGATCGTCTCGGAAACGCTGGAGCCGGGGGTGACGGTAACGGAGGTGGCGCGACGCCACGATATTGATCGCTCTCTGGAGCCCGTTGCAGAATAGGTCGGAATTGGCGGCATGAAGCGGTCCCCGGCTGGTTTTCGCTGTCGATGGCCGCGTTCCCCGCCCTATAGCCTCAATTTCGGAGCCATTTCCCGCCGCTTTTGCCCTGGCGGACGGACGCCGAGTGCAGTTTCCTGAAGTTGTGGCCGGTGCAGTGCAGGCTCCACTCGCCCCGGGCTTCCTCTTCACCCCGCATCATGAAGCCGTCCGCGCCCTGGATCTCCTTCATCTGGCCGAACACCGGTTCCACGGTCTGCCCGCGCAGCCGGTAAAGGGTGCGGCCACGTCTGGTCAGCAGTTTGCGGTCCATCCGCTCGCGGGTGCTCAGGTTCCCGGGCATCCGGCCCCGGGGCGGCGGCGCGTCGCGCATCGCCTTGCGCTGCTTCCAGTCCTCACATGGGCTTTTCTCTGTCAAGCGTTTCGTCGTTTGGCTTTTCATCGTGATCGATCCCTTCGATGAGGTGGGACACGGTTCCTTGCAATGGGGGCTGGGAACCGGATGCGTGAGAAAGCGCGATGGCGGATGACAGGCAGGAACCGCTGGAGAGAAGACCGGTACGACGGAGGCAGCAGCCCCGTCGGCGCGCGCCCATCCCGCTGGCGACGGCGGGGCCGCTGCCAGTGTGGTGCGCCCAAATTGCTTGACGCTTTCGTCGATGCCTTTCGGCCCAGGGGTAGAGCCCGATTGCATGACGCGGCCCACTGCCGGGCACGATCAACCTCACATCCGGTCGCCGTTCGGGACGGCTGCACCAATATCCCGCGTGCGGCGGGCGGGGCTCGATGGGGGCGATGCCATTCTTGGTAACGGTCTTGTCAAGCCACGGACTGGATCGGCTCGCCCGCCTGGACCGATCCGGGCTGATCAGGCCCGGGCCGGTATTCGACGCGTCGTCGGTTACGCCATGCTCAGGCGGCTTGCGGCTTCATCGCAGCGCCCTCGATCACCGCGCCCGACGTGACGTATTTCCACAATGCCACCAGAAGCTTCCGAGCCAGCGCGACGATCGCTGTCTTGCGCTGACGGCCGCCATTCTGCTCGACGCGCTCACGGAACCAGCGGGTGAGCGCCGACTGCGGCTGATGACCCAGCCAAAGCCAAGCGAGTTGGATCATCGTGGACCGCAATCGCGGATTGCCCGCCTTCGACACACCCTGCTCGCGGCTCACCGCACCGCTCTGCCATGGTGTCGGCGCAAGCCCGGCATAGGCCGCCACCTGCCTTCGATTGTCAAAATGGCGAAACAGCCCCTCCGAGCACAGGAGCGCCGCGACCTCGGGTCCGATGCCCCTGATGTTCAGCAGCGTCTTCGCCGCCTCAGGCGTATCGCGATCCTGCGCCTCCCCTGCCAGCATGGCATCGCGCTCCGCCTCCACCGCCTTGATCTGGCCGAGCAGAAGCTCCAGCCGGTCGAGCTCGCGCAGGATCTGCGCCTTCAGATGCGGGGGCAGATCGCGGCCGTCCCCGGCGCGCCGATCCCGGCGCAGGGGCTCGTAGCCGCGTATGCCCTGAGCGAACAGCAGGCCCTTGATGCGGTTGACGTGCTCAACGCGCTCCGCGATCAGCACCTTGCGCTCGCGCGTTATGCGCCGGCAATCTTCGTCCTCTGGGCTCGGCGCCTGCACCATGGCGCAGACCCTCGGCTCGCCGCGCTTGAAGGCGAGCAGGGTCCGGACCAGCGTCTCGCCATCGAGCCGGTCGGTCTTCGCCCGTCGCCGGCGCCGCGACGTCGCGATCGAGGCGGGATCGACGACGTGGCTCTCGATCCTCTCGCTCAGCAGTGCGCGGTGGATCCAGAACCCGTCGAGTCCAGCTTCCTGGATCACGATGATCGGGAAATGGCGCCCTGTGCGCGCCTGCGCCTTCTCCCGGAGCCGCGAAAAGCGGGCGAGCAGGCCGGCGAGGTCGCCGCCGGGAATCGTATGACGCGACATCTTCTCGCCGCCACCCGGCAGCAGTGCGGTGACGACCCAGCTGGAACGGCTAAGTTCCAGCGAGATGAAGATTGCGCCAAGATCAGTGCCAACGGCGATCGGTTCGTCGGGGCGGTTGGCTATCGTTTCCATGAGTGTCTCCAGAGTGGTCGGTCGAATGAACAACCCCACTCTGTCAGCGAGCCGGCCGTCGTCCACCTGCCCATGGGATCTTGGTGGTGGCGATCAGGTACTCGCAGTCTGCCGTCTCCAGCGCCACGTTGTCCTCCGACCAGTAGCCCGCGTCCATGAGCGCCGTGCCGATCCGGGCGTCCTCGCCCATCACCGCCTCGGCCATGGCCAGGGTCTTGTCGATCATCGGCACCAGTTGGCGAACGTCGTTGGCCTGGTTGGTCACATCGGGGGCGAGGATGATCTGCTCGGCCGTCACCACGGCCTGGGCATTGTAGCCCTGAAGGTAGCCCTTGCGGCTCTTCATGATCCGGCTGTCGGGATCGGTCACGTTGGCCTTGGCCTCCTCGTCGACCACCGCCTCGGCAGGCTTCGGCTTGCGGCCCCGCTTGCGTTTGCCGGTCGCGTCCTCCTCGGCCGCGCGGGCGTCGATCTTCTCCTGCTGGCGGGCGGCCCGCGCATTCGCCTCGCCACGAAGCCGATCCGGACAGGCCTGCAGCCTGGCCAGGCGGCCGCAAGCGTTCCGCAGGTCGGCGGGAAGGTCGTCGCCCCGTTCGTCGCCAAACAGGGCGTCCTCGGCCGCGTCGGTTTCCTCCGCCGCCGACACCAGGGCCGCCACCTCCGCCTCCAGCGACCCGGCCGTCCGGTTGGCCGCCGGCGACGCGTTCGCCTTGACCTTGGTCCCGTCCAGGGCCACCACCCCGAGCCGCACCAGACCCGCCCTGTGGCACAGCTTCAGCACCTCGGCGAACAGCGCCTCGAAAGCGCTCCGGTGGCGCTTGCGGAACCGCGCGATCACGCTGTGATCGGGCACCTCGTCGCCGACGATCATCCTCAACCCCGCGTCCCGCTCGCACAGGCGCTCGATCTTGCGGCTGGAGCGGTGCCCGTTGGCATACGCGTAGATCAGCACGCACACCATCATCGACGGCGCGAACGGCGGCGCGCCGGTGCCGCGCCTAGTGTAATGGGCCTCGAACGCCGACAGGTCCATCAGCTCGATCGCATCCAGCAGCAGGTGAACCATGTCCGTCTCACAAACCCACTCCGACATGTCCACCGGAAGAAGAAACCGCTGCCGCCGATCCGGTTCGCGATAGAAGTTCGCCATCTCTGCCACCAACATCTGTTGCCGCATCCGAGGGAATCAGCCCGGCGTCGGGAGGTCAAGCGGGGATGGTAGGGTCAGGCGGCATTCTGCAACAGGCTCCGAAGCTGCTGTGAATGCTGAGCGAGATGAAGCCGGGCTGATGCCGGATCGTGCTTTCGGTCGCCTCTGTAAGGGCCTTCGCCAACTCTGCCTGT
>NZ_JACIYP010000267.1 GCF_014359905.1 Hoeflea sp.
ACAAGCGATCCATCAAGTCCAGACGAAAACTCGCAGGATGGGATACAACCTACCTCGACGCCATCCTCGCCCCGCCCCCAGCGTAACTTTGATTCGGAGCCCTGATGATCTCCGTAGGCGGCTTGCTTTCGTTCCTGTTATGTTCTAGGTTGGAAACCACGCTAAGAAGGGAGAGCCCCGATGGAAAGCACAACCCAATCCCTGCCCGCCACGCCAAAGCAGATCGCCTATGCGCGCGCGCTGGCCCTGCGCAACCAGACGCTTCTGCCGTGGGAGGTTCAGCAAGATCGGCGCTCCTCGAGCGCCTGGATCGACGCACAAGCTAAGATGAACCCGGGCGCGCAGGACAGCCGCCCGACATCAAAGCAGGTGGCCTTCGCCGAGCGCCTCGCCCGGATCAAGCGCCGCGCCGTGCCGGATGAGTGTTTCCGCGACAAGGGGCTGATGTCGAAATGGATCGACGGGAACAAGTGACTCTGGGCAGACCCGGCGATGATCGAGACTACTTCAGCCGATCGACAACGGATGCCCCGCCCGACCTGGCAAGCGCGATCAGGCTGGACTGGATCTTGGATGTGAAGACGGAACTGAACGTGCCGATGGGCGTGCGGTCCTCCCAGACATAGGACCGCTCCAGAATATCCGTGTTGATCTCGTCCAGCATGACCCATTTGCGGACATGGGTCTCCAACCCCACGCGCTGCGACTCGATCTGTGGCACCTCGATGAACTTGCGCGATGGCAAGGGCGGCTGCGTGGTGATCGGCAGGATGAACACCACGGTCTCGCTATCGGACTTGGCGACAGTGACGGCGATACAGACAGGCCGTGTCTTGCGGCCCTCGGTCTCGCCCGCCATCTGCTCGCGTTTCCACAGGAACGGATAGCGGAAAACCTCTCCAGCACTCGGCTTAGTCATCAGCCTGCGTCAAGTCACGCTCGAGCCCTTCTATCATCAGCGCCTTGAGATCCTCGGGCATCTCGTCAACCATATGAGCCTGTTGAGTGGCCCCACGCGCGAGTTGCTGATACTGATCCATGCTCATCAGCACGAATTTCGGCTTGCGATGCTTGGTGATCGCGATCGGCGACCGAATGGCCGCGTCAAACAGGTCACTGGTATGCCGCGTCAGGTCGGCGGCCTTGAACTCGGGAAGCTCATGCATGATCTGGGTCTCCATTTGTGCAGAATATACATACATTCGGGATATTCTGCAAGAGATGGATTGATGGGGCAGGTGAGACATGCTGGTTTGGACACGATCCGGCTCGCCCGATCAAATGGGCAGGGTGATCTCACTTCCTATCAATGGCCTTCGGTTTCCTCAGAGATCAGCTTCCGAACGACGTTCACTGGCAAGAACATCCTCAGAGGGTTCGATGCAAGCGACTGGAAGCCGTAGCTTTCGTAAAGAGCTTTGCGGCGAGCGACGCGGTCGGGTTCACCGCAATCGAGAACGTCAAGCATGACTACGGCAACTCCGATGGCATCTGCGGCAACTGCAATTCGGCGGAGGGCATCGACGAGCAGATCGCCGCCATAGCCGCCCCCGCGGAACTTCTGATCACGCCCGATCATCGAGATGTATGCGGCAGGTATGTTCCCATGCGAGGGCCGGGTCCGCGCGAACTTTGCAGGCAAATCCGTATAGAGAACGGCGTGCGCATTCAGGGCATAGAACCCGATGACCGTGCCAGAAGGGTCGACCATCACATACAGACGGACATTATCCGCCTTGGCGAGCTTGTTGGCCGTTTTCTGGAAATAGTTGTCGACCTGTTCGACGCCGCAAGAAAAAGCCGCTCGATCATGTCTTTCTGGATCGAACGGCTCAATGGTGTAGGTCGTCTTTTGTGATGCCGCCATTTACTGCGACACAACCGTTTTGCCATGCCGACGGAAGGCCGAACGCAGGGCGTCAGTCGGCGCCGCCGGTGTATCGAGCGCCGCGAAAAATGCGTCATGATCGACCGGCTGCAGCACCGTCCTTTCATGCGCTGCGATCGTTGCCAGCGCTGCCTGATAGGCGGCATTCATCGTGAAGACGGAATCGTCCACGCCAGAAAGCGCCGCCGCCTGCTGGATCGCAGTCTTGATGCGCGGCTTGGTCCGGAAATTCATCCGGGCCTCGTTACGCTCATCGATCGCGCGCGTGGTGTCATGGAAACCAAGCATGGTCGCCTCCTGTTTTGCTATCCATCATGTACGCCACCTTGACGTACATTTCAAGAGATCGGTTTGGAAAGTTCTTCGAAAGAATCGTGCTCACCCGAACCTCCGCCCTCCTTTGGTGAAAGTATACTCGTTGACGATGATCCCCTCCTCAACGGCCTCGTCCGAGGTCAGGTGGTCGTATTCAGCCTCAAGCTGGCGGTAGAGCCAGCGGGCCAGATCACGCAGCGCTTCAGTCACGCTCTCCTCGGAGCCGTCGGTGGGCGGCTGCCAGGTCGGGCGGTCGCGCGTGACGTCCACGGACATGGTGTATTCGTGGTAGTAGCGTCCGCGGTGGCTTACCTCGGCAGCGAGCTGGTAGAAGTTCCGCCGCTGGATGGCCTGCAGCCGGTCGGCAATGCTGAGCAGCGTCGCGTCCTGGGGCGCATAGTCCCGGATGCGCGCGGCCGCGCCCTTGGCGTGGGACCAGTAGCCCTCAAAACAAGCCCCATCCCCTTGGCTCCAGAATCCTGAAAACCAGATGCAGGGTTTGGCCCGCGTCCCTCCTCCCATCAGGCGGACGGGCGTGGTTTTCAGGCGGATGCCGAGGATTTCACAGACCCGCTCGAAATCCTCGTAGACCGCGTCCCACCAATCGTCGTGGGGACCGAGCTCGCGATACCAGCTGCGCGCCTTTTCCTTCGCCGCATCCGAGAGTTCCAGGAACTGGTAGACTGTTGTGCAGATGACTTCAGGCATCGACGTCCTCCCCATTCAGCGCAGCGGCCAGCCATTCTTGCGTGCTGGTCCAGCCGATGGATTTGCGCGCCCCAAGATCGATGACATGCGCGCCGCCGCCGAAGGCGTCGAGGCGAGGCCGGGAACAGGTCAGCCCGTACTGAAACCCCCAGAGGCCGGTGAGGTCGAGGTCTTCTGCCAGGCGCAGCACGAAGCGGATAACCGCCTCGACATCGCCGTGCTCGTCGTCATGGATCCAGAGGGTGCTGCCTTCGGGCGCGTCCTGGCGCGCAAGAGTGAAGCCCGAGACCTCAGGCTCGTCTGCGTGCTGATCCGCAGCGCGCAGGTCATGAAACAGCTCGAGTGCGCGGGCGGCCTTTTCTGGGCTGCCGACGTCGATCAGGCATGAGAAATGGGTGAAGTAATCCGCCATGGGGACCTCCTGAGATTGAGAAACCCGGGCCTTGGGGCCGGGCGCTGGATTGGGATGAAGGGTTGGTTGGAAGCGATCAGCCGGTCGGATTGTCGCCCGATGCCTGCCGCGCGGCATGCGCACAGAGCATCTGCCGGTAGAAGCGCTTGCGCGCCGTCCGGAAGCTGCGCACGGCGCGCGTGTCGGGGTGCAGCGCCCGGACCGCCGCGCGCAGAACTGTCTGGGGCGATGCCGTCGGCGGCAGACCGAGGCGCAAGTATGCGGGATCAGTCATGTCAGCTGACCTCGACCACGGGCGAGGCGAGATGCGGGTCGACCTTTGCCTCGATCCGCTCGGTCCGGCCCATCCAGGGCTCGGGCCGAATGGCCTTCACCCAGTCGGCAAAGCTCGGGATGAAACCGAGGTCCTCCTTCACATGCTGCTCGCCAACCCACCGGGTCGGGATGATGCGCCCGGTCGAGAGCGTGAGAGTCGGACCGAAAATCGTCTCGGCCATGAAAATGCCCTCGGCATGGTGCCGCAGGGCCCGATGCCGAAAATCGGCGGTGATCTCCTTGCTCTGGTCGAACCATGTATGCACCGCGATGAAATCATCGACCGTGCCGCCCCATTTCTTCACCGAGGACAGGGCGTGGTGGTAGGGATGTGCCATCGCCGCCCCCTCAGAAATCGTGGGTGTAAAGTTCGGACGAGGTGAAACGCTCGTTGAACTCGAGATGGATGCAGCGGGCGGAAGCGTCGAAGCAGAACTCGCCCCAAGCGCCGTCGTTGTTTTCCCAACCGCCATGGGTGTCGGAGAGGAAGTCGTAGGTGAGCTGCTCGACGACATC
>NZ_JACIYP010000268.1 GCF_014359905.1 Hoeflea sp.
TGAAGCTGTTATCGGTCGCCATGCGTGCTCCGCTGTCTTCACCCGTGTCGGCCGTAGAGCGTAGCGTGGAAAATGGAATGCTTTCCACGCATGGCCCGCTACATCGCAGCGCACTCGGCCTGCCGATGAGCGTCAGGCAAGGTGCCTCGACCGTTGCCTGGAGCGTGCTGACCAGCGCATCGACCTGACGCAGCGCCTCGGCCACCGAACTGGCCAGCAGCTCGCCACCGATTTCCTGGCCCTCGATGGCGATCTGATGAATGCGGGTGATGCCGATGAAACCCAGCGCCGTCGCCAGGTTCGGCTCCAGATGGTTCATGTGCGCCATCGCCCCACCGGGGCCGAAGCCTACGCCGCCACGGGCGGTGAGGATGACCGCGTGGCGTTCCCGATCCGCCAGCATGGGCACGTAGGGATCGAGCGGGTTGCTCTCGTCCAGCCCGACCGTGCGGTTCAGGCGCACCACCTGATCAATCCAGGCCTTGAGCGCCGCCGGCATGCCGAAGTTGTAGAGCGGCGTGCCGATGACCAGCACATCGGCGGCCAACAGTTCGTCGACCAGCCTGTCACTTTCGGCCAGCGCGTCATTCATCCACGGCTCCCGGCGCTCCTCCGGCGTGAAGGCCGAGGCGATCCAGTCATGGCTGACGAAGGAGGGTGGGTTCTGGCCGATGTCCCGGTAGGTCACGTCATCCTGCGGGCGACGGGCCAGCCATTGGCTGACGAAATGCTGGCTGAGGTTGCGGCTGTGGGAGCCGTGCTCGTCCTTGCCGGCGAGGCCGGGGCGGGCGCTGGCATCGAGGTGCAGAAGGTGCGTCATGGCGAATCTCCTCTGTAAAAGAATTCATCTGTCATTCGCGGCAGAGTCAGCCTAGGGTTAGGATCTACAGGCGACAAACGACGATTTCTTCCAGATACAGATGAGGAAAACTCAGCCATGGCGCACCGTTGGTTACCCTCGCTATCCGCCTTGCGCGCCTTCGAAGCGGCTGCCCGCCACGAGAGCGCAAAGCAGGCCGCCGAGGAGCTGTCCGTCACCGCCACGGCGATCAGCCACCAGATTCGTTCGCTGGAGGAGTCGCTCGGCGTCGCGCTGTTTCTGCGCAAACCGCGCAAGCTGGAGCTGACCGACCCGGGACGAGAGCTGCAACAGACACTGGAAGCCGCCTTCGACAGCATCAGCGGGGCGGTCGAACGCCTCAGCGCGAAGCCCTGCCGCCAGGCGATCACCCTCAGCACCACACCGGCCATCGCGGTGCGCTGGCTGGTGCCCTGGGTCTGCCTGCTGCGCGATTCCCATCCGGATATCGATCTGCGCTTCCACACCTCCCATGAACCGGTCGCGCTGGATGGCGTCACGGCGGATATCGCCATCCGCTACGGCGACGGCCGCTGGCCGGGGCTGGTGGCGGAGAAGCTGTTCGACAACACCTTCGTCCCGGTCTGCAGCCCGCACCTCGGCTTGCGGGATGTGGCCGAGCTACCCAAACACCCGTTGATCCATTTCCGTGCGCAAGCTGCCTTGTCCGCTCCGATTCATTGGGCGTCGTGGCAAAAGCTCGCCAACGTGCCGGGGCTGGACGTCAGCGCCGGGCTGGTCTTCTCCGACGAGACCCACGCCATCTCCGCCGCCATCGGTGCGCAGGGCGTGGCGCTGATGAGTCGGCAGTTGATCGAGGACGAACTGAGGGAAGGGCGGCTGGTGCAGCCGTTCGGGCCGGAGATGGAGGGCAAGCCGTTTCATCTCGTATATCCCGAGAGCCGCTGGGATGACCCGACGGTTCGGGCGGTGAGGGAGTGGGTGATGGCTGTGCCGGGTGGGTTGTGTGAGCTAGTGGGTTGAGCTTTTCAAGCGAAGCGTTGGTTGTTGGGCTGCCGCATGTTGGCAAGAGGGCGCTGGGAATGTCATGCACGGGCGGGCTCGGTAGGCGCTATTTCTTCGCAGGCATAATTAATTTTGTAGTTGTGGTAACTGCTCAGCACCTGATTGTAGATGTGGCATGCATCTACAACTGCAGCAGGGTGGAAAGCATTGATAAAAATCATATCTCCTTGCTTGTGTATACGCGTGCAGATATGGCGCATCTCAGGAAAGACGTGTCGTTTCAAATACCTGAAAGTTCCACCGAGCACGACGATGTCGGGCTTGATGAGCTCGATCTGGCGCCTTATGTAGGGAGCATATTTCTTGACGTGAATGTCAAATGACTTTGCCTCGGTTCTGGCTCCGCCCGCGGTCTTCCGCATGTTTATATAGGCGACACCCCAAGTAGCTTCTTTGCCGCAGGCTTTCGCGTTTTCGAAGCTGGGAACTTCTCCTGTGTACTTTGCGAGGCCGTAAGCCCATCGGCCGACCCTGCGAAGTACTTTGCCTTTCCACCAACCACTCTTTTCTGATCGTAGTGCTATCTGTATGGCGGTGGTCAGATTTTGTTTGGCTTTGTTGGTTTCCTTTAGCACGAACAGGATTTTCACGTTTGCGTCCATCCAGTGCTCGTTTGAAATAATTCCGTCGCGATTGAAGTAAACATCGCTGTCGAATGTTTTTTCCCAGGCATCAAGAAGCGTGTCTAGGCAGTCTATTTTGCCCAAATCTAAGCCATACATTCCGTGATTATCATCGGTCATAAAAGGGCCTTACGCCGTCGCCTCGGTGCGAATGGCCTTGCATTTGGGGTACTGAGAGCAGCCCCAGAACGAACTGCCGGCATTGCTTCCGCGCTTGGCCACGCGGCGGACCATTGGCGCCTGGCAGACCGGGCACGAGACTTGCGCTGCGCTAGGAGACGGGACGGGGCCTGTTGGCGTCGCGTTCCGCGGATTGGATGCTTTGCTCGTTGCTGGCCGGGTTACCTGGCGTGACTTGATCATACGACTCTGGCGGATCATGTCGTTCAGCTCAGCGCCTTCGATCAATTGCAGATTTTTGCCTTGGGCGAACGTCTTGGCGTCCTCGGTGAACCGACCCGATATAACGACGAAGCCGCCTTTTGCTCCCTCGGCCGTCATGACACCGAACAACTCACGTATTACGTTCACCTGGACCAGCTGGCGGCGCCATTGCTTGCATTGGACTAGGTACTTTTCTCCATCCTTGAGCAGCACCAAGTCGATGCCGCCATCGGCCCCACCTTGGCCAGTCTCCTGAACGGTAAAACCCTTGCGTCGGAACGCCTCGCCTACGAGCAACTCGAACTCGCGCCAGCTTATGGATTCCAGCGTGTTCTCGTCGCTTGCGACGGAGTCGAAGAGCTTCTTGCGCCGTAGGCGGCCAAAGATCGAAGCGATGGCTCCGAATACCAGCGCGGCAGGGACGAAGTACTGCGCGGGTACCGCCAATCCGCGAAGCATCATGCCGGACATGTGGCTGCCTAAATCGGGTGGATTGGCTGGTGCCGGTATCGGTGAAGTGACGATGCTGTTGAGCCACAGGTACGCGATGAGCGCCAGTGGAAGGGTGATCCACCAGGGCATTAATGCTGCGAGATCGATCAGGTCTTCGAAAGGGGATTGCTTGCGGCGGCGGGCCATATCGCGTCCTTGTGATGGCTAGATGATTGCGCAGCGCAATGTGCCGGTAGACCGAATGATCGGCAAGCGATTTGTGCGCTTGGGTGACCGTCGGCGTTTAGGCTGACGACGGGGTGGAAATGGCGAAGCCTTTTCAATCCGTCATATACCGGCTACTCGCTTCAGGGGCGAAACTTCTGTTCCGCCCTGCTGGGCGGGTCACTTTTGTCAGTCGCGACAAAAGTAACCAAAAACGCTTGCCCCGCCATCCGGCCCTGCGCTTCGCTCCGGGTTCGTTCGCTCCATCACCGTTCCAGGGGCACGCCGCGAAGGGCCATCCCTGGCCCATCGCGGCTCTCGCGGCATCCATGCCGCTCATCCCCCTCCACGGCGATTCCACTCACCCTCCTGAAAGGGGCGGTTGGTGTCGCCTGATAACTCTGCAAAACCGAAATAAGTGGGGCTCGAACTTTCAGGCGACTCGGGCTGCGCTCCCCGTCAGGAGGCCGAGTGGAGGTGTTGCGTAGGGGGACGAGCCGCATGGATGCGGCGAGAGGCTTAAAGGGCCCAGGATGGCCCTTGTAAGCCGGCCCCCGGAGCAGCGCCGGAGCGAGGGA
>NZ_JACIYP010000269.1 GCF_014359905.1 Hoeflea sp.
GGCGAGGATGGCGTCAAGGCCGCGGCGGGATTTGCCGGTGACAATTCCGAGGATCACATCGTCGCGCGCCGCAAGCCCCGCAATCAGCTCCATAAGTCCATCATATGTGGGTTCAAGCGCCCCGCCCGCCTGGCGGTAAAGCATGAAATGTTCCTTGTACCGCGCTGTCATTGCAGTGACTTCCGGATCCAGCGGTCGGCCGAGCATCTGCGCGATCGCAATATCGAGCGTCAATCCGATGATGGATTTCGTATGATCAAGCGCGGGCCTGGGAACACCGAAATCATCGAAGGTGCGTTCCATGCAGGCATGGATGATCGCCGCACTGTCGACAATGGTGCCGTCGCAATCAAACAGCGCCAGCTTCATTCGTCACGCTCCCCGGCCGTGGCTTCATCGAAGCCCAGCAGGTTCCAGCTCTGCACCATGTGCGGCGGCAGGGGCGCAGTGACCGACAGCCTGCCGCCATCGGGATGGGGCACCGAGATATGCCGCGCCAGAAGGTGGAGCCGGTTCTGCATACCGCTGGGGAATTCCCAGTTCTTGTCGAACTCGAAATATTTCGGATCGCCGATGATCGGGTGGCCCAGATGCAGGCAGTGGATGCGCAGCTGGTGGGTGCGGCCGGTATAGGGCTCGAGCTCGAGCCAGGCGAGGTTCTGTGCTGCCTGATCGATGACCCGGTAATAGGAGACCGCGTGATCGGCGCCCTCCTCGCCATGCTTGGCGATGCGCATCCGGTCGCCGTCGTCGGTGGATTCCTTGATCAACCATGTGGAGATCTTGCCCTCCTTGGCGCGCGGCACGCCCTTGACCAGCGCCCAGTAGGTCTTCTTGGTGGTGCGTTCGCGGAAAGCCGCGGTCAGCGCTTGCGCCGCGCTGCGGGTGCGCGCCACCACCAGAACGCCCGCAGTGTCGCGGTCGAGCCGGTGCACCAGGCGCGGCTTCTCGCCCTTCTTGTTGCGCCAGGCCTCGAGCATGTCGTCGACATTGCGGGTGACGCCGGAGCCGCCCTGCACGGCAAGACCGGCGGGCTTGTTGAACACCAGCACCTTGGCGTCCTCGTGCAGAAGCATCTGCTTGAGAACATCGTCGTCGCCGCGGTTCTTCATGGTGTTCGAGGTCAGCGGACCATGCACCTTCTCGTCGACGTCCATCGGCGGCACCCGCACGGTCTCACCGGCGTGAACCCTGCGGTCGGTCTTGATCCTGCTGCCATCGATGCGGATCTGCCCCGACCGCAGCAATTTCTGCAGCTGACCGAACCCGAGCCCGGGGAAATGCGTCTTGAACCACCGGTCGAGCCGCATGCCCTCTTCTTCGGGATCCACCTGTATGAGCTGTACGCCCGCCATATCGATATTCTCTTTAGCCTGAGCCGGAGCGGCATCGCGATCACTCGAATCGGGAAACCGCTGAGGCTCTTCAAGTTGCCGCTCATCCGGACGGAGAACCGGCTATTACAATTCCCGGACCTGCCTTAGAGCTGGCGCGCCAGCCATAGGCCGCCAAACAGGGCCAGGATGGACACTGTCACGCTGGCAATCACATAGGCTGCCGCCGCCGTCAACGCGCCACGCTCGTAAAGCGACACCGCATCGAGTGAAAACGCCGAAAAAGTGGTAAAACCACCCAGAAAACCGGTCGCAAGCAGCAGACGCAGATGAACGTCGCCCGCCGAGCGGCGCGCCAGCCAGGCAATCAGGAGGCCCATGGCAAGCGAGCCCAGGATGTTGACCGCCATGGTGCCCCAGGGAAAGCGCACGCCGGCGAGGCGCAACACCGCCAGCCCGGTCAGGTGGCGCGACACGGCTCCAAGGCCGCCGCCGATGAAAACAAGTGCAAGAGCATACATGGGGGCTGCATAGCCGAAAACCGCACGGCAATAAAGCCGCGGGGCGGTTTGCGGCGCTTGTCGCTCCCGTCTGCGACGCTTGACCGCCTAGGTGTTTGATCCCATGGTTTGATGGTGCGATCCTTTCGAAAGAATGGAAGGAAGCATTATGGGACAAGTTCGTCACGGGAGCGCCACGACCACGCACGCCGTCAGAGTTGCGATACAGCGATCGCAAACTTCTCTCGCGCAGCTGAGCCGGGAGCTTGGGATCAACCCCAAGACCGTTGCGAAGTGGCGGAAGCGAACGACCATTGAGGATATGAAGACCGGGCCGACAGAACCTCGCTCAACAGTCCTGACCGAAGCCGAAGAAGCGGCAATCGTGGCGTTCCGCCGCCACACGCTGTTAGCGCTGGACGATTGTCTTTACGCCCTTCAATCGTCGATCCCGCATCTGACGCGATCGGCACTGCATCGCTGCCTGCAGCGGCATGGCATCTCTCGTCTGCCCGAAATCGAGGGGGACAAGCCGAAGCGCCAGAAGTTCAAGCGCTACCCCATCGGGTTCTTCCACATTGATATTGCTGAAGTTCAAACGGCAGAGGGAAAGCTCTATCTCTTCGTGGGCATCGACCGCACGAGTAAGTTCGCCGTAACCCAGCTCGTTACAAAGGCGGACAGACGCACCGCCTGGGAGTTTCTCCAACACATGCTCGAAGCCGTGCCCTACCAAGTTCACACCATTCTCACGGACAATGGCATCCAGTTCGCAGAGCAGCCACGGAACCGGAACACCATCTATTCTCGGCCGATGCGCTTCGACATGATTTGTGAGGCGCATGGAATCGAGCACCGGCTGACCAAGCCGAACCACCCTTGGACCAACGGTCAGGTCGAGCGCATGAACCGTACGATCAAAGACGCGACCGTCAAGCGTTTCCATTACGACAGTCACGATCAGTTGCGCGACCATCTCGCCGACTTCTTGGCCGCCTATAACTTTGCCCGTCGGCTGAAAACGCTCGGTGGTCTCACACCCTACGAATACATCTGCAAAATCTGGACATCAGAGCCGGATCGATTCATCTTGGACCCGATCCACCAAATGCCGGGACTAAACAACTAGGCCCTGGCGGCCAGGGAAATGTCATCGGCGAACTCCTGCAAGAACGCGTCGAGCGCCGTCCAGTCGGTGAATTCGTAGTCCTTGCTGGTGTCGACGGGCGCGCCCTCCTTCGATGCGATCTGGCGCATCAGCATGCGCTTGAAGAAATCATATTCGAGATATTTGAGCGCGCCGGCGGCGTGATGCACCTTGGGGATGTGAAACCCGGTCTTCTTCTCCAACTGGGCCGGATAGCCCTCGGCCTCGGCGCGGTCCTCGGCATTGCCGCTGTGGATGGCGAGCGTCACCGAAACAAGCGCGGTGGGAACCTCCGCGAGCGCCGTCTTCCAATCGATGATGAATTGCGCAAGGGACGCAGGATAGCGCCCCATATGCACCGGCGCGCAGAGCAGCACGCCGTCGAACCGGCCGGGAACGGCAAATCCGGGCTCACGGACATCGCCGACCACGACGCCCTGCCCCCTTTTTTCCAGGTAGGCGGCAGCATATTCAGCAATCTTGCGGCTGTGGCCTTCAACCGTGGCGTAAAGAACCAGGACGGTCATGGTGTCTCCTCCGTTTCCAACGAGACCGCATCATGCCCGCCTGCAGGTGACGTGGCATTGATGTACGTCAAAGCGGGAGTGGGCCGATGAAGGCGGCGAGTCCGAATCCCGCGATTTCGTCCCGGAGGACCTGGGCCCGAGCATCGGCGGAGCGTCCGTTGTCACCGGTCGGCGCATTTGATCGGAACAGATAGCCGGCTGGCTTTGCATGTGAAACAGTTCGGCAACGGCTTCAAGAGACAGGCCAACGACCTGATCCACCCTACCCCTTGCCCGCGCGCTCTTTCCTGAGCCGCGCCCAGAAATCGAGCCGCTTGCGCAGGTCGCGTTCGAAGCCGCGTTCGGGGGGATCGTAGAAGGTCTTGCGGCCCATCGCCTCGGGGAAATAATCCTGTCCGGAAAAGGCGTCGGGCTCGTCGTGGTCGTAGCGATAGCCCTCATTGTAGCCCTCGGCCTTCATCAGCTTGGTCGGCGCATTGAGGATGTGCTTGGGCGGCAACAGCGAGCCACCCTCCTTGGCGGCCCGCATGGCGGATTTGTAAGCCTTGTAGACGGCGTTGGATT
>NZ_JACIYP010000027.1 GCF_014359905.1 Hoeflea sp.
CCATCCTGGAACTGCCTCAAGAGTGAAACCGGTCGGGGCAAACACTCCCGTCCATGAGGAATAATTAATCCATCCGTTCACCCCGCACCATGGCCAAAGTTCACTCGCTGCTCTCCGGTGTGGCGGCATGAACGGTCTGGCTGTCGGCAGGCGCCTGGGCGCGGTCACGAAGCCCGTAGTCGCGCAGCACATGGGCAACGCGCAGCCGGTAGCCGGAAAACACACCGGCCCTGCCCCGCGACTGGGCCTTGCGGTGGGCTGAAAGCATGCGCCAGCGTGCGACTGACTCCTCGTCGCGGAAGAAGGAGAGGGACAGCAGCTTGCCGGGCGTCGAGAGGCTTTCGAAGCGCTCTACGGAAATGAACCCGTCGACCTCCTCGAGCATCGCGCGCATCGAGGCCGCGATGTCGAGATACGCGTCGCGGCGGCCCGGGGCCGGTTCGACTTCGAAGATGACGGCGATCATGGCTTGACCAGCTCCGCATGGGGACCGGAAGCGAGCTTGAGAAAGGTCCGGTCCTCGCGCAGCAGGAATTTCTCGCGCTGGGCGAAGTCGTAGTTCTCCCGGCCAAGCGGATCCTCGGACAGGCGTTTCCTGTAGGCCTCATAGTCGGCAAGGTTCTCCACCGAATAGACGCCGTAGGCGAGCGTCGAAGAGCCCTCGTGCGGGCTGTAGTAGCCGATCAGATCGGCGCCGCAGCGCGGGATCGCCTGGCCCCAGGTGCGGGCATAGTGCTCGAACTGGGCCTTCTTGGTGGGATCAATGTGATAGCGGATGAAACAGGTGATCATGACGAGCTCCGGGATGGTGGTCAGACCCTTGTTCCACATTGGCCGAGCCATATGCTTCGTCGACGGTCGAAGTATGAAAGAAGGTCCTGAGATCGCTGGCTCGGAGCGCTGGTCGCGACCCCGCTGAACCCGGGCCGGCCGCGCGGATGACCCAAGCCGGCACCGAGTTGGAGGGGATTGAAGGCCTGCGGCGGGCTGAGAGGCCCCGCCTGGCGCAGGGCGCGGGCCCACATCACACGGCGTCGGGCGCCGGGGCGTATTGGGCGAGACCGCCGCCGAAGCTCCAGTCGAGCGACGTGTTTTCGGTCAGAACGACCATCACATCTGCGGCGCTCAGCCCTGCCCGGGCCTTCGCCAAACGGGCGATGCTCGCGAAAAGCGCCCGCTTCTGGTGCTCGGTCCGGCCCATCCGGAAGGTAATTTCGACGATCACCGCTTCAGGACCGCGACCGATGCCGAGATAGGCCGGGTCGATCCTCAGATTCACCGGATCATGGCGATGGATCACATGGAACCGGTCATCCGCCGGAACGCTCGCCGTCTCCACCAGCGCGTCATGCACGGCATCACACAGGCCCGCGACACGGTCGTCACGCAATTCCGCAGGCACGTTGAAGGTCACCAGAGGCATGGAATTCTCCTTTTCTGACTGGGAATTGGTTGAGAGGCGGGCAAAGTAGCCGGGGCATCGCTCCGGGCTCAGCCGGCAAGGTAGCGGGCGTCGCGCTCGGTTGCGGGGCCGTGGGTGCGCACACGCCGCCACAGGCCGGAAAAGGCGGCCCTGATGGCCAGACTCCGCTCCTGGTGCGCGCGGTTGCGGTACAGTGCGTAATCTGGAACCTGGTCTTCCGGGTTCGGGATCGTTGACGCGCTCGGGGTGTCGTGACTGGTCATGGCTGTCTCCTTTCAACGCGGTGTCATCGCCGCCGGAGACAGGTGTATTATAATTTTGAACTGTTATAATCGTCTCGTTGGTACCTACACTCCGGAATATCAGTCATGAATAAGACCGCCGCTTCAGACGAGATCGCCATTTTCGTATCCGTGGTGGAGCGCGGCGGGTTTGCGGCAGCGGCGGAGGAGACCGGCTTGACGCCCTCGGGGGTGTCGAAGGCCGTGACGCGGCTCGAGGACCGGCTGGGAGTCAAGCTGCTGCAGCGCACGACCCGGCGGCTTATGATGACGGCGGAAGGCGAGACCCTGCTTACCCGCGGTCGGGACATTCTCGCCGCGATCGAGGCGACGGAGGCCGAGGTGATGGCGGCGCGGGGCAAGCCGCGCGGCCTGATCAAGGTGAACACCGGGACTGCCTACGCCAAGCACCGGCTGGCGCCCGTGCTGCCCGAGTTTCGGGCGCGCTATCCGGAGATCGAACTCACGGTGTCGGTGGCCGACCGCCGGATCGACGTGATCGGCGAGCAGGTCGATGTCGCGATCCGGACCGGGCCGCTCACCGATTCGAGCCTGGTGGCGCGCAAGCTCGGGGAAGCAAGACGGGTGATCGCGGCGAGCCCGGCCTATCTCGCCCGCCACGGCGAGCCGAGACAGGCCTTCGACCTCGCCGGCCACACCTGCCTGCAGATCGCAGGCCTTGCCCGGCTGTCCGAATGGCCGCTCAGGGCCGACGGCAAGGTGACGCCGGTCCAGCTCAAGCCGGCAGTCACCTGCGACAATGCCGACATCCTGGCGGAAATGGCGCTGGCGGGCCTCGGCATCGTGCGGCTGGCGAGCTTCGTCATCGAGGACGCCATCGCCGACGGAAGGCTGGTGGCGCTGTTCACCGACAGCCATGTCTCCGAACCGGTGCCGATCACCGCGCTGATGCCGCCCGGTCGGCAGCACCTGCCGCGCGTCCGGGCCCTGGTCGACTTCCTGGTCGAGAAGGCGCCGAGGCGGCAATTGTCTTGATGTTGAGCTATCGCAGCGATTTCGCCGGTTTATAGCCTCAAACCAGGACTCAACGGATCTTTCCCGTAGTGACATCAAGGTAGACTTGGTCTGAACCACCACCACAGTAGGTGAAATACACTCCGGGGCCCTTGCTTGTCGACTTTATGAAACCACCCACACTGGCAAAATCCTTCGCCGAACATCGACCCGAGACTAGCAGGGTTTCAGCAGCAGTGACAAATTCACTTAGATAGCGGTGAAAGTCGTCCGATTGCGCGACAAGTTTAGCAGTACCGGTTGCCCCAGCACCTGGGTCTGCTGGACGTGATTGGGCCAACATATCCAACCTGATCCACTCCGCGAACTGCCCATCATTTATTCCGTTCTGTGAAGTGCAATCCATTCGTCCGGCTTCGACATATGCGGAGCGACCGCCACTACACGCAGCGTCGTAGTATCTGGAGACGCGAGCCCATCCGTTCACAGTTTCAGCAACCTTAGCTGACTCTCGAAAAAATAGTTTTCCTACCACGCCACAATCAGTTGATGGGCATGTCCGGCGATTGGCTATATCTACCGCGACCCACATTTGAGTATCGGCAAAAACAGGAGCAATGATCATGAAGAATAAGATGACGGCGAAAAAGTGTACCTTCAAAAGCGTCACTCCCTTTATGGCAAAGCATAATGGCGACTCGGCTCCACAGCAAGAACTACAGCTGGAATTCGCGAATAACCTTGAGGAACGCGTCGCCGTAGCGCTCCAGCTTGGACTGGCCGACGCCGGAGATGGACAACAGCGCCTCGCGGTCCGTGGGCCGCTCGGTGGCGAAGGCCACCAGCGTGGTGTCGGGGAAAACGACATAGGGCGGAACCGCCAGTTCCTTGGCGATTCCCATCCGCGCCGCGCGCAGCGCCTCGAACAGCTCGCCATCGGCCGGCTCCAACGCGGATTTGGCGCTCGCCGCGCCCGATGACTGACGCCGCGCGCCTTTTGCAGCCGCCGGGCGATCCTTTCGGAAGCGCACCTCGCGCTCGTGCTTGAACACAGCGCGGGCCTCGTCCGGCACCAGCTTGAGCGCGCCAAAAGCCTCGTGGTCGACGCTGATCAGGCCCGTCGCCAGCAGCTGGCGATAGACCGATTGCCAGGTCTTGGCCGGGATGTCCCTGCCCGCGCCGAAGACCGGCATGTCGGTGTGGCCGAAGCGCGCGGTCTTGTCGTTCTCATTGCCCGTCAGCACGTCGATCAGATGGCCTGCTCCGAAGCGCTCGCCGGTGCGATAGATCGCCGCCAGCGCCTTGATGGCGGCGTCGGTGCCGTCCCAGGTCTCGACCGGCTTGAGGCAGGTGTCACAATTGCCGCAATTGCCCTTATGCGCCTCGCCGAAATGGGCGAGAATCGCCTGCCTGCGGCAGCCCGCACTTTCGCAGATGCCCAAGAGCGCGTTGAGCTTGGCGCGCTCGACCCGCTTGACATCTTCCGTCGAGGTACCGCCGTCGATCATCCGGCCGCGCTGGATGACGTCGGCCATGCCGTAGGTCATCCAGGCATCCGACGGCAGTCCGTCGCGCCCGGCCCGGCCGGTTTCCTGGTAATAGGCCTCGACCGAGCCCGGAAGATCGAGATGGGCGACATAGCGCACATTGGGCTTGTCGATACCCATGCCGAAGGCGACGGTGGCGACGAGGCACAGGTCCTCCTCCTTGAGGAAGGCGTCCTGGTTGGCGTCGCGGTCGGCGCGCTCCATGCCGGCATGATAGGCCTTGGCCCGGATTCCCTGCTTGTTGAGCCATTCGGCGGTGTCCTCGACCTTGGCGCGCGACAGGCAGTAGACGATGCCGCTCGAGCCCTTGTGGCGCGCGAGAAACCTGAGCAATTGTTGGCGCGGCTGGTCGCGCTCGACGATCTCGTAGGCAATGTTGGGCCGGTCGAACGAGGTGGTGAAGACCTCGGCCGTCCTGAGCCCCAGCTTGTCGATGATGTCCTCGCGGGTGTGCGGGTCGGCGGTCGCGGTCAGCGCGATGCGCGGCACGCCGGGATAGGCCTCGCCCAGATGGCCGAGTTCGCGGTATTCGGGCCGGAAATCATGCCCCCATTGCGACACGCAATGGGCCTCGTCGATGGCAAACAGGGCGATCTTCGCGTTGCCGATCATGTCGCGGAAGCCGGAGGTGACGATGCGCTCGGGCGTGACATAGAGAAGATCGAGCTCGCCGCTGGCGACGGCCGAGCGGACCTCCATGAATTCCTCGCGCGTGAGCGACGAGTTGAGCGCCGCGGCGCGGACGCCCAATTGCCTCAGCGCCTCCACCTGGTCGCGCATCAGCGCGATCAGCGGCGAAACGACGACGCCCACGCCCGGACGGCACAGAGCCGGGATCTGGAAGCACAGCGATTTGCCCGCCCCTGTGGGAAACAGCACCACCGCATCGCCGCCCGAAACCACCCGGCCCACCACTTCAGCCTGTCTGCCGCGGAAGGCGGGATAGCCGTAGACGCGCTTGAGAATTGCGAGCGGGTCCGCAGTCGTGCGGTTATCGGAAAGGGCATCGTCCTGGATCTGCGGCATGGAATCGCTTTCATGGGAAGATCCGCACTATGGCACAAAAGACGCCGCCGCCGCGAGGGTCCCAAGGATGCGGCACGCGATGCCCGGCAGGAATTATGGAAATACCCGACCCGAGAGATAGGTGACAGATCGTACCGGAGACATGGGTAACACTTTTCGCTTTGCGCGAGGTGTTGATGCCGTGGAGAAAGACTTCAGTGATGCAGGAACGTCTGCGTTTGGTTGCCCGGCTTGCGGAGGGCGAAGGCATGAGCGAGGTGCGCCGGGACTTCGGCATCTCGCGCCAGACCGGCTACAAGATATTCAACCGCGACAAGAACGATGGCCTTGAGGCGCTGACGGACCGCTCGCGCAGGCCGGTGCGCTATGCCAACCCGTTGCCCGATCCTGTCTCGGCGATGATCGTGCAGGGCAAGAAGGAGAAGCCGCACTGGGGTGCCCGCAAGATCAGGGAGCGGCTGGCCGGCGATGTGCGCATTCCAGCCAGAAGCACGGTGCATGCGGTTCTCGACCGGCATTTGGCTGGTCAGTTTCCTGCGCTATGATCTCGGATATATCGATCTCGAACAGAGGACTCTGCAGACCATCGACAACCCGTTCGGCACGAGGTTGTCACCCATGTCTTAAGGACAAACTGTTACCTATGTCTCCGGGTCGGACACGGAAAAGGCTGGTCGGAGTGAGAGGATTCGAACCTCCGACCCCGTCGTCCCGAACGACGTGCGCTACCAGGCTGCGCTACACTCCGTGACCAGCGGCTGGCTTATAGACCGGCACAATCGTCGCCACAAGCCCCTGCGCACCAGAAATCAGGCATCGAAAGCATGACAGCGTCGTTTGCCGGAGCAGACGGTTACCGCGGCGCGGGCGCGGCTCAGGTCTTGTCATCGGGCGGTGGCGCCTTGCCGGCGCCGTCGCCATCGGTTGGCGCGGTGCCAACCTGACCTGAGAGGAAAAACCCCCACCCGGTATAGGCCGTGAGCGCCAGGAAGAACA
Organism: Hoeflea sp.; assembly: GCF_014359905.1. Lineage (GTDB taxonomy): Bacteria > Pseudomonadota > Alphaproteobacteria > Rhizobiales > Rhizobiaceae > Hoeflea. The sequence continues at coordinate 6,249 of NZ_JACIYP010000027.1, forward strand.
ATGTCCAGCCCTGGGAGCCGCCGAAAAACTCGACAGCCGTCCAGCCAGCCACCACGCAGAAGATCACGATCCGGCGGACCAGCGAATTGAAGAACGGGTGGCTGAAATCGACCAAGGCCCATCGCATGGGGGCACCTCCTGCTTGTTACGCGACAAGTCAGCACCCTGACGCCGCCGGTCCAGCCGGGTCAAGCGGGGATCTGGTAATTCGGTCCAACCTGGTTCAGGTATGGGTCACGAACAGGGAGACTGTCATGACCGCGACGACCTATCTGGAGGGGCTGGAACCCGGCTTCGATGTGCCTGCCCTGCCCGGCATGGATGAAAAGCAGATCGAGACGCCGTGCCTCGTCCTCGACCTCGACGCGCTGGAGCGCAACATCGTCAAGATGGGCCAAGAGGCGCGGGCCATGGGCGTGCGGCTCAGGGTGCATGGCAAGATGCACAAATCGGTGAACGTGGCGAAGCTGCAGCTCAGCATCGGCGGCGCGGTCGGCGTCTGTTGCCAGAAGGTCTCGGAGGCGGAGGTCTTTGCCCGCGGCGGCATCGGCGATATTCTCATCTCCAACCAGGTGCGCGGCGCGGCCAAGATCGACCGGCTGGCTCGGCTGCCGCGGTTCGGCGCGCGGGTCAGCTGCTGCGTCGACGATCCGGACAATATCCCGGACCTGTCGGCAGCAGCCGTCCGCCATGGCGTGACGATCGGCTGCCTGGTCGAACTCGATTGCGGGGCCAGGCGCTGCGGCGTGGCGACGGCGCAGGAAGCCTTGGGCCTGGCCCAGGCCATCATCGCCGCGCCGGGTCTCGAATTTGCCGGCATCCAGGCCTACCAGGGCGCGATGCAGCACCTCAAGCTTTATGAAGACCGCAAGGCGAAGTTCGAGACGGCGGTGGCGCTGGTCCGGGAGGTTGTGGACGCGCTGCGCGAAGAAGGCATCGCCTGCGAAACCGTCACCGGCGGCGGCACCGGCAGCTACCACTTCGAGGCAAAGTCCGGCGTCTATACCGAACTGCAATGCGGCTCCTACGCCTTCATGGACGCCGATTACGGCCGGGTGCTGGATCAGAACGGCAACCGGCTCGATGAGAGCGGGTTCGAAAACGCGCTGTTCATCCTCACCTCGGTGATGAGCCATGTCAAAGCCGGCAGGGCGATCTGCGACGCGGGCCTGAAGGTGCAGTCGGTGGACAGCGGATTGCCGGTGGTCTTCGGCCGCGATGACGTGGCCTACATCGAATGCTCGGACGAGCACGGAACGCTGACCGACCCGAATGATGTCCTCAAGGTCAATGACAGGCTTCGCCTGGTTCCGGGCCATTGCGATCCGACCTGCAACCTGCATGACTGGTATGTGGGCGTGCGCAACGGCAAGGTGGAGTGCCTCTGGCCGGTTTCTGCCCGCGGCAAGGCCTATTAGCCGCCGGAGAGTGCAAGCATGGCGCAAGCTTGGTCTGACAGGGTCCGGCCGAGACGTCGCGCATGAAAGTTCATCATGGTTCATCTGACAATCTGCCTGCCGACGCGCAATCGTCAGGCTTATTGCATCAAGACCATCGAGGCACTTGCGGAAGCGGACGGCGCCGATTTCGAAGTGCTTGTCGGCGACAATTCCGATGATCCTGCGCCCCTTGCGGCATTTTTTGCCACGTTCAGCGACAGGCGCTTCCGGCTGCTGCCCCCGAGGCCCGCGGTGCTGCCGATGATCGGCAATTGGGAGCGCCTGCTCGGGCAGGCCGAGGGGCGCTGGATATCGGTCATCGGTGATGACGATCACATCGACTCGCGGGTCACCGGGCTGATCCGGCGCTGCGAGGTGCTTCACCGTGATGTCGACGCCATCAGTTGGGATCCGATGAGTTTTCACTGGCCGGACAACCGCCCGGTTCCCACCCTTGCCAGCATTCCGATGACCAGCGGCATCGAGGTGCGCTCGAGACAGGCGATCGGCGACAGGCTGTACCGCTGGAGCGAAGGCAAGCGGCGGCCTGCGGCCGGCGTCGGCCTCTATCACGGGGCGGTGCGGAAATCGCTGATGGAGCGGATCCGGCAGGCCTATGGCGGACGGTATTTCGAGCATCCTGTGGTCGATTGGGAGAATACCTGCAAGGTGGTGGCCCAGGCCAACAAGATCGTGCATTGCGACCGGCCGTTCTCGGTTCTGGGCGCCTGCGCCGCGTCCAACTCGGCTTCCACCCTGTCGCGGGACACGATGAAGGCGCGGCTCGACACCTTCGAGCGCGAGAACAGCGGCGGCATCCGGCTCGAACAGCCGTTCTTCCCCTTTTCGCTCTCCGATTCCGGCGTTTCGCTCTGCCTGAGCATCGCGACAACGATCACATGGTTCTGCCGGACCCATGGCGTCGACCAAACCGGCTTCGGCGTCAATTTCGCCCATGCCGCCATGGATGAATGCAGATATTGCACCACCCGCGAGGAGCATGACGCCAAGGTCGGCTGCTTTGCGCGCGGCTTCGCCATCTGGGAGGATGGCCGGTGGGCCGGTGATTTCAAACCCGCGCCGTTCACGCCGCCCAAGACCGTCAACCAGCTCTCCGGCCTGAGCAACGGCACGCTGCATATCCGGGAGGACGGGATCGGACCCGCGACGCCGGCGGAATTCTACCGGTTTGGCGAGAATGCCATCCTGCCCGTGGAAGCGCTGGTCACGGGCGTCAAGGTGTTCGCGCCGTGACCCTGTTGACGATCTGCATCCCGGTGACGGCCCCCGCGGACACGCTCATGGGCAATGTGCGCGAGATGCTGACGAGCGAGCGCGAAGATGTCGAAGTGCTGATCGGTGATTTTGCCGGCGGGACGCAGACCGCGCTGCAGGACCTGGCGGATGCAGTGCAGGACCCTCGTGTGCGCGTGATTCCGGCCGCGCCGGAAGCCCGCATTTCCGCGGATTGGGAGATCAGCGCCGGCTGGAATGCGCTGATACCGGAGGCGCGGGGCGCGTGGATCAGCATCATCGGCGCACAGGACTATCTCGATCCCGAGCTCGGCGCGGTGATTGCCGCAATGGTCCGCCGCGTGCCGGACGCCGACGCCCTGTCCTGGGGACGGGCCCGCTACGTCCCTCCGACGCTCCGCCAGGGGCAGGAAATTGCCATCATCCCGACCGGCAGCCGCATGCTCCTGCCCGAGCAGAAGGACATGATGCGCGCCCAGTTCTACTGGGAAACGGCCGGTGACCGGCCGGACTGTCATTTCAGCGCCTGGCATGGCGCGGTGCGGCGCGACTTGCTGGAACGGACTCGCGAGGCGTTTTCGGACGTCTATTTCGAGCAGCCCTCGCCGGCGATCGACAGCGCCTGCAAGACCATCATGCTCGCCAGGCGCATGGTCCATTGGGAGCGGCCCTTGTCGGTGCAGACCGGCCCGCTCGCGCCCTGCGGCACGCGCGACGACCAGGGCGACCAGCGTTTTGCAGACTTCCCGTTCTCGGCCCGGACCGGTCCGGCGGCCGCTGCCGCACTGGCCATCGAGGCGTTCAAGCGCCGCTACGGCATCGAACTCGAGGGCTGGGAAGACAATTTCCTCAAGGCCTGCGCGCGCGATTGCGAGACCGCAGCAACCGGCGAGACGTTTCACGCAAAAAAGACTGCCTATGCCCATGAGATCATGGCCTGGCGCGGCAAGCGCGGGCTGGCGGCGTTCAGGCCCGAGTTCAGGCGCAAGCCGAAGATCCAGCGGTTCAAGGGCGTCATGGAGGATCATCTCCATTTCGACATGGAGATGGACAGCACCCGCACAGCCGCGGATTTCTACCGGCTGATCGACGCCATGCTGTTTCCGGTCCGCCTGCTCGACGACAAGCTCGCCTGAGACCGCCGCTCGTATTTATTTTATATTTGCGATGTTAAATATAACCACCTATATGGGCTGCAACGGGATTCCACGGGAATGATCTGGCGCAATGACTGCGCGCCGCATGTGGATCATGATCGCTTTGGCATCCAATCGAACACTGTTGCGAGGCAACCATGAAAATCCTGAGCTTTGTCCTTCTTGTCCTGGGCTCCACCAGCATGGCGCAGTCGGAGACGCTGACCCTTGCTCCCACCGACATCACCGAATGGAAAGCGGTGCAGGCGCGCGTGGAATCGCGCGACGTCGTGCCCGCACGCGCGCGCATCGGCGGCGTGATCGAGGAACTGACCATCAGCGAAGGCGACCTGGTGACGGCCGGGCAGCAGCTCGGTCTCGTCAAGGACGACAAGATTGCCTTCCAGATCGCGGCCCAGGACGCGCAGCTTGCAGCATTAGCCGCCCAGCTTGCGACCGCAGAGGCCGAACTCCAGCGCGGCGAGACGCTGGTCAGCCAGGGCGTGGTGACGCGGCAGCGGCTGGCGCAACTGTCCACCGATGTCGAGGTGATCCGCAACCAGATCGCCGCCACCAAGGCCAGCCGCGCGGTTTTGACCCAGCAGGAGACCGAAGGCGCGGTCATTGCCCCCGCCGATGGGCGGGTGCTGACCGTTCCCGCCACCCGCGGCTCGGTGATCATGCCGGGCGAACCGGTGGCGACCATCGGCTCGGGCGGATTTTTCCTCAGGCTCGCCGTGCCCGAGCGGTTCGCGGGTGAACTCGAGGCCGGCGCCGAAATCCGCATCGCCACCGAAGGCGGGGAAGCCGCCGGACGGCTGGCCAAGCTCTATCCGCAGATCGACAATGGCAGGGTGATCGCCGATGTCGAGGTCGACAGGCTCGACACCGCCTTCGTCAATGCCCGCATCCTGGTCGAAGTCCCGATCGGTTCCCGCCCTGCCCTGCTTGCGCCGATGGCCGCGGTCAGCACGCGGCACGGCATCGATTTCGTCACCGTTGAAGACCCGGCCGGAGAGGCCGTGGAGCGGATCGTCATTCTGGGGGCGCCGCAGGACGGCGACAATTCCGGGATGATCGAGATCATCAGCGGGCTCAAGGCCGGCGACACGGTGGTGCTGCCATGACCACCACACCTTCCGGATTGGGAATTGCGGGCAAGCTGACCCGCGCCTTCATCGTCTCGCCCCTCACGCCCTTGTTCCTGCTCGCGGCCTTCGCCTTCGGGCTGGTGGCGCTGATGACGCTGCCGCGCGAGGAAGAGCCGCAGATCTCGGTGCCGATGGTCGACATCATGCTGAGCGCGCCGGGCCTCAAGGCCGAGGACGCGGTGAAGCTCGTCTCCGAGCCGCTCGAGACCATCGTCAAGAGCATCGACGGGGTCGAGCATGTCTATTCGCAGATATCGGACAACAAGGTGATGGTCACCGCCCGCTTCATCGTCGGCACGGAGACGGATTCGGCCATCCTGCGGGTTCATGACAAGGTCCGCGCCAATCTCGACCGCATCCCGGTGGGCATCCCCGAGCCGATGATCGTCGGTCGCGGCATCGACGACGTCGCCATCGTCTCGCTGACGCTGACGCCATCGCTCGAAGCCGGAGACGCGGTCAGCGCCAATGATTTGACGCGCGTCGCCCGCCAACTCAGAACCGAACTCTCCAAGATCGACGATGTGGGGCTCACCTATCTGGTGGGCGACACCGACGAGATCATCCGCATCGCGCCCGATCCGAAGCGCCTGGCGCTCAACGGCGTGACATTGCAGCAACTGGCGGGCAAGGTGTCAGGCGCCAACCGCGCCTTCCCCGCGGGCCAGGTGACCGTCAATGGCCAGTCAGTTGATCTGATGGTCGGCGAGACGCTGTACGCACCGGCCGAGATCGGCAATCTGCTGGTCACGACCCGCGACGGAAGGCCGGTCTATGTGCGCGATCTCGCCGATATTTCCTTCGCCTCCGACTCGACCGCGCGGATCGTCGCCACGGTCACGCGCGCCGACGATGGCGGCATCGACCGCAGACCCGCCGTCACCCTGGCACTTGCCAAGCGCGCCGGCGCCAATGCGGTGCTGGTGGCCGAACAGATCCTTGAGCGCACCGAAGCGCTGGAGGGCTCGCTCATTCCGCACTCCATGGCGGTCGAGGTGACGCGCGACTATGGCGAGACCGCGAACGAGAAGGCCAACGAGCTTCTGTATCATCTGGGGCTCGCCACCGTCTCGATCATCCTGCTGGTGTGGCTGGCGATCGGCTGGCGCGAGGCGCTGGTGGTGGCCATCGTCATCCCGGTCACCATCCTGCTCACGCTGTTCGCCTCGCGCGTGATGGGCTACACGCTCAACCGCGTGTCGCTGTTCGCGCTGATCTTTTCCATCGGCATCCTGGTCGACGACGCCATCGTGGTGATCGAGAACATTGCCCGGCACTGGGGCATGCGCGACGGGCGCGAGCGCAAGCAGGCGGCGATCGAAGCCGTGGCCGAAGTCGGCAATCCGACCATCGTCGCCACGCTCACGGTGGTTGCAGCCCTGCTGCCGATGCTGTTCGTCTCGGGCATGATGGGCCCCTACATGAGCCCGATCCCGGCCAATGCGTCCGCCGCGATGGTGTTCTCGTTCTTCGTCGCCGTGATGGTGACGCCGTGGCTGATGCTGAAGATCGCAGGCCGCGCGCCGTTGCATCACGGTCCCGCCGGAGGGGGCGAGGCCGGCGGTGTGCTTGGCAAGATCTATCGCGCCGTGGCGCGCCCGATCCTGTCCAGCAAGACCAGTTCCTGGATTTTCCTGCTTGTCGTCGGCGTCATGACGCTCGGCTCGCTGTCGCTGTTCTACACCAAGCATGTCACCGTCAAGCTCCTGCCGTTCGACAACAAGTCGGAACTCTCGGTGGTGATCGACATGCCCGAGGGTACTTCGGTTGAAGCCACCGACGCGGTGGCCCAGGCGGTGGCCCGCGAGGTGCTCAAGCTCGACGAGGTCAAGTCCACCCAGACCCATGCCGGCACGGCAGCGCCGTTCAACTTCAACGGCCTGGTGCGGCATTCTTTCCTGCGCTCGGAAACCCAGATGGGCGATGTGGCGCTCAACCTCACGCCCAAGGGCGAGCGGGACCGCTCGAGCCACGAGATCGCGCTCGATATCCGCACCCGGATCGCCGCCATCCCGCTGCCCGAAGGCGCAAGCCTCAAGGTGGTCGAACCGCCGCCAGGCCCGCCGGTGATGGCGACGCTGCTCGCCGAAATCTACGGTCCCGACGCCGAAACGCGCCGCGCGGTGGCCGCCCGCGTCGAGGAGGCCTTTCGCTCCGCCTCCTTCATCGTCGACATCGACAATTCCTGGGGGCAGCCGGCCGAGCGCATCCGGGTGCGGATTTCCACCGATGACCTCGAGTTCTTCAAGGTCGAGGAACAGGACGTGTTCGACACCATCGCCATCCTCAACTCCGGAAAGACGGTGGGCTATTCCCACCGCGGCGGAGGCCGGACGCCGATCGCTATCCGGCTGGAGCGTCCGCGGTCCGAACGGCTGGTCAATGAGAGTTTCCTGACCACGCCGATCCCGGCCAATGTGCTGCCGGGCGACCGCAGCGTGGTGGAACTGGGCGATGTGGTCACCGTCGAGATGGAGACATCCTCCTTCCCGGTGTTCCGCCACAATGGCCGCGCCGCCGAAATGGTGATGGCCGAAATGGCCGGCGACTATGAAGCCCCGCTCTATGGCATGCTGGCGGTGCAGGATGCGCTTGACGCGATGGACTGGACGGGGCTCGAGAAGCCGGTGATCGCATTGCATGGTCAACCGGCCGATGAACAGGTTTCGACCCTGTTGTGGGATGGGGAATGGGAAGTCACCTGGGTGACGTTCCGGGACATGGGCGCCGCCTTTGGCGTGGCGCTGCTCGGGATCTATATCCTGGTGGTCGCCCAGTTCGGCTCGTTCAAGGCGCCGCTGGTCATTCTCACCCCGGTCCCGCTGACCTTCATCGGCATCCTCATCGGCCACTGGCTGTTCGGCGCGCCGTTCTCGGCCACCTCGATGATCGGCTTCATCGCGCTTGCCGGCATCATCGTGCGCAACTCGATCCTGCTGGTCGATTTCATCCGCCATGCGCATGTGCCGGGCACGCCGCTGACGCCGGTGCTGATCGAGGCAGGCGCGATCCGATTCAAGCCGATCATCCTGACGGCTCTGGCTGCCATGATCGGGGCCGCGGTGATCCTGACCGACCCGATCTTCCAGGGACTGGCGATCTCGCTCCTGTTCGGGCTCGCCTCGTCGACGGCGCTGACCGTGCTGGTGATCCCGGCAATCTACCGGGTGCTGCGCAGCTGAGCGGTCACTGCACTGTTTGAGCCAAGCCGTTTCGCCCGTCACTTCGACGGGCGGAAGGCTTTCAGGATCTCGTCATGGGTTTCGATACGACCGGCGCCGATGAGATCGAGGCAGAACGGGATGGCCGGGAACACCGCCGTCAGGCAGATGTCGATCGAGCCGGGCTTGCCGGGCAGGTTGACGAGCAGGGTCTTGGCCCGCGTGCCCGCGGTCTGGCGCGACAGGATGGCGGTCGGCACCTGTTCGAGGCTCACCTTGCGCATGAGTTCGCCAAAGCCTGGCAGTTCCTTCTCCATCACCGCCTTCATCGCCTCGGGGGTGAGATCGCGCGGGCTTGGGCCGGTGCCGCCGGTGGTGAGCACAAGATCGACGCCGTCGACGTCACACAGCCGGATCAGCGTGTCGCGCACGCTTTCGATCCCGTCGGGGATGACATGGATGACAATCTCGGCAGGGCTCGACATCACCCGCTCGAGCCAGGCCTTGACCGCCGGCCCGCCGAGATCCTCATACTCCCCGCGGCTGGCGCGGTCGGAGACGGTGAGGACGGCAATACGAACGGTCATGGGAGGCTCCGGATCTAGGCTTTGCCTGTCCTAGCAACTGGCGGGGCTGCCAGCAACAGGGTCCGTCTCCGATGCCTTCAGTTCGCCTCAGGCGTTGCCGGCGGCCAAAATCATGTCGGCGGCCTTCTCGGCGATCATCACCGTGGGAGCATTGGTGTTGCCGCCGATCAGCGTCGGCATCACCGAGGCGTCGACGACGCGCAATCCCGTTACCCCGCGGACCCTGAGCTCGGGATCGGTGACCGCCATCGGGTCGCGGCCCATGCGGCAGGTGCCGACCGGGTGGTAGATGGTGTCGGCACGGTCGCGGATCAGGGCCATCAGCTCCGCATCATCCATGCCGTCACGTGTGTAGACTTCCCTGAGGCGATACTTGCGCAGCGACGGCGCATCCATGATTTGACGCATGATCCGGACCCCCTTGAGCATCAAGGCGGCGTCGCGGTCGTCGGAGAGATATTTCGGGTCGATCCGGGGGGCACGCAGCGGGTCGGGGCCGTCGAGCCCGACCTCGCCGCGCGAATGCGGCCTGAGTACGCAGACATGGCAGGAGTACCCATAGCCCATATGCAGCTTGCGGGAATGATCATCCACGAGCGCCGCCACGAAATGAAGCTGCAGGTCGGGCCGGTCGAGGCCCGGGTCGGACTTGAGGAACGCGCCGGCCTCGGCGCCGGGCGAAGCAACAAGACCGGATCCGTCGCGCCGCCAATCGAGAATATGGCGCAGGAGCTTGTAGGCGCCGACTGCGCCCAGCCCCATCACGTCGGTGTCGCGGGTCTTGGCGGCATAGATGTAATCGACATGGTCCTGCAGGTTCTGGCCGACGCCGGGCAGATCCTTGACGACGTCGACGCCGCGCGAGCGCAGATGCTCGCCCGGCCCGATGCCCGACAGCATCAGCAATTGCGGTGAATTGAACGCGCCGCCGCTGAGAATTACCTCGGCGCGGGCGCTGACCTGATGCTCGGTCTTGCCGCGACGGTAGACGAGGCCGGCGGCGCGTCCGTCCTCCATCAGCACTTTGATGGCATGGGCGCCGGTGATCACGTGCAGGTTGGAGCGGTTCATCACGGGATGCAGATAGGCAGCAGCAACCGAGCAACGCTCGCCCTGTCTGCCGTCGCGCCAGAACTGGGTGACCTGGTAGAGGCCGGCGCCCTCCTGGTCCGGGCCGTTGAAATCGTTATTGCGGCTGATCTGCACCTCGGCGGCAGCGTCGATGAAGGCGCGGCTGATCGGACGCGGGCTGCGTTGCTCGGCCACGTCCAGGGGACCCGAGGCGCCATGAAATTCATCTGCCCCGCGCACATTGCGCTCGGAGCGGCGGAACACCGGCAGCACGTCGGACCAGCCCCAGCCGTCGCATCCGGCGCTTGCCCAGTCGTCGTAATCGGACGGATGGCCGCGGACATAGAGCATGGCGTTGAGCACGCTGGAGCCGCCGAGCGCCCGGCCGCGCGGCTGGTAGCCGCGGCGGCCATTGAGCCCTGGCTGCGGCACCGTTTCAAACGCCCAGTTGTTGATTTTCGGCCGGCCGGGCAGCATGGCAATCATGCCAAGCGGTGCGCGCACCAATATACCCTTGCCGTCGCCGCCTGCCTCCAGCAGACAGACCGTGAGCGAGGGATCTTCGCTCAGCCTCGCGGCGAGCACCGAACCGGCGGACCCGCCGCCGACAATTACATAATCAAACTCCATCCCACCCCCTACCCTTCTCCCAAAGGCACCAGAAGGCCGAAACTAGACCAGACTCGACCGGCTGCAAACCGGAAATGACGTCGGCAAAGACTGCGTAAGATCGCGGCAGGCGTGAGCGCCCTCGTTCCGGATTCTACATGCCGGAGCGATCCGACAGGCGCGGGATATCGGGCACCTCGACATGCCGGTTGTTGACGATCCGGATGACGCCGTCCGCGCGCAGCTTGGTCAGCTGGCGGCTGACGGTTTCCATGGTCAGGCCGAGGAAATCGGCGATGTCCATGCGGCTCATCGGCAGTTCGAACTCAACCGAATCCGAATCATTGTCCGGATAGGCATGAGTCGCGATCAACAACAGAAAACTTGCGACTTTCTCGCCTGCAGTCTTGCGCCCCAGCGTCAGCATCCAGTTGCGCGCTTCATCGAGTTCATCAAGCGTCTGTTCAAGCAGCTTGTGTTCAAGCTCCGGCATCTCGCCGATCATGCGTTCAATGACATGCTTGGGAAAGGAGCAGACCTTGACGTCGGTCGCGGCTTCCGCGCTCACGCCGTTTTCCTTGCGGAACGGGCGGCCGAGGAAATCCGGCGCGAATTGCAGCCCGACGATCTGCTGGCGGCCGTCGGCCATCATCTTCGACAGCTTGACGACGCCCGAAATAATGTTGGAATAGGTTTTCGTCTGGACGCTTTCGCCCGCCAGTTCAGCGCCCGGCTCGAGCGTGCGCCTGGTTGAATGCTTGCTCAATTGCAGAAGCTGATCGGCCGTCAGGGCCCCGCAGACGCCGCGATGGCGGCTTTCGCAGGCCTGACACAGAACCGGCAGCTCTGAATTGTGAACATCTTTGCGTTGAATATCCATGGTACTCCCCGATCCGTTCACCTTACCGGACCCATAGCATAATCCAACCCGCAATATGTCGCAGTTTTTTTTGACCCCGGGACCGATCATGTAGCAACAGCGGGTCGCGGCCCCTTGAGGGCTGTCCGAGGGCGCTCCGGCCGACTTGACGAGAATCAAGGACATCAGGATCAGGCAGGATAAAGTCACGCGCATGAGATCCGAACCAAACGCCCCCACGCTGCCCATCTTCGCGGTCTCCGGACTGACCAAGGTCTATCGCACCGGCGATGTCGAGGTGCGCGCGCTCAATGGCGTCGATCTGGCGCTGGAGGCGGGCGAGATGGCGGTGATGCTGGGGCCGTCCGGAAGCGGCAAATCCACCCTTCTCAACATTGTCGGCGGCCTCGACCGGCCGACAGAGGGATCGGTCAAGTTCAAGGGCATGGAGCTTTCGGGCGCCAGCGACCGCCAGCTCACCGCCTATCGCCGCGATCATGTCGGCTTCGTGTTCCAGTTCTACAATCTGATCCCGAGCCTGACCGCCTGGGAGAATGTGGCGCTGATCACCGAGGTTGCGGCCAATCCGATGGCCCCGGGCGAGGCGTTGGCGCTGGTGGGTCTCGAAAACCGCATGAACCATTTTCCGGCCCAGCTTTCGGGCGGAGAGCAGCAGCGGGTGGCGATTGCCCGGGCGATCGCCAAACGGCCCGACGTGCTCTTGTGCGACGAACCGACCGGCGCGCTCGATTCTGCCACCGGCATCATCGTGCTCGAGGCGCTCGCGCGCGTGAACGAGGAAACCGGCGCCACCACCGCCATCATCACCCACAATGCCGGGATCAGGAAGATCGCGCACCGGGTGTTCAGTTTTCTCGATGGGCGTATCGCGTCATGCGATATCAATGAGACCCGGGTGAAGCCGTCGGAGGTGAGCTGGTGACCCGCCTGAGCATGCTCGACCGCAAACTTGTCCGGGATCTGGCGCGGCTCTGGGCGCAATCGCTCGCCGTGGCGCTGGTCATGGCCTGCGGGGTGATGACGCTCATTCTGGCCATGGGGGCCACGCGCGCGCTCGAAGACACCCGCGCGGCGTTTTACGACCGGACACGGTTCGGCGACGTGTTCGCCACGGCGACGCGCGCGCCCGAAAGCATCAAGTCCGAAATCGCAGCCATCGACGGGGTCTCCGCCGTCGAGACGCGGATAGCCAACCCGGTCATCATAGAAATCACCGGAATGGCGGAACCCGCCACAGGCATGCTGATCTCGATCCCCGATCATGGCGAGGCTGCGGTCAACCGGCTTTACCTCAGGTCCGGCAGGTTGCCGGAACCCGGACGCGCGGACGAAGCGGCCATCATCGAGGCCTTCGCCGAGGCGCACGGATTCCGGCCAGGCGACAGCTTCGATGTGCTGATCAATGGCCGCAAACGGCACCTGTCGATCACCGGGATCACGCTGTCACCCGAATATGTCTATGCGATAGGCCCTGGCGACTTTGTGCCCGATCAGAAGCGGTTCGGCGTCATTCACATGCACCGGACGGTGCTGGAGGGCGCCTATGACATGAAGGGGGCGTTCAACAACGTTTCCCTGACGCTCTCGCGCAACGCCGACAAGAAGGACGTGATGGCGCGGCTCGACACCATCCTCCGGCCGCATGGCGGAACCGGCGCCTATGACCGCACCGATCACATGTCCGACGCTTTCCTTGACTCCGAACTCACCCAGCTCAGGGCCATGGCGCAGGTGATCCCGCCGATCTTCCTGTTCATTTCGGCCTTCCTGGTCAACATGATCCTGTCCCGGCTGATCGCATTGGAGCGCGAGCAGATCGGCCTCCTGAAGGCCGTGGGATACTCGAATGCCGCGATCGCCTGGCATTACGCAAAACTCACGCTGCTGATTTCACTGGTGGGGGTGGTGATCGGCGCGATCGCCGGCACATGGCTGGGACAGGGCATGGCAGCGCTTTACGGCGAATTCTACTCATTTCCGTTTCTGTTGTTCTCGCAGAAACCTGATCTCTACGTGATTTCCATGCTGGTGACGTTCGCCTCCGCGCTGGCGGGGGCGGCCAACGCGATTCTGGGCGCGGTGCGGCTGCCGCCGGCGGTGGCGATGCGGCCGCCCGCGCCGACGGGCTATCACAGCCTCTTCAACGGATCGTCGCAGCGCTTCCGCCTGCCGTTCTCGCAGCTCACCATCATGGCGCTCAGACATCTGGTGCGCTGGCCGATGCGCACCGCCCTGACGACGCTCGGGACGGCGCTGCCGGTGGCGCTGCTGATCACCTCGCTGTTCGCGCTTGATTCCATCGACCACATGATCGACACCATCTGGTTCAGGGCCGATCGCGAGGATGCGACGCTGACCTTCTCCGCACAAAGCTCCGAAGACGCGATCCGGGCTGTGTCCCACCTGCCCGGCGTGCTCGCGGCCGAACCTTTTCGCGCGGAAGCCGCGACACTCAGAAACGGGCACCGGTCGCGTATTGTCCAGATCATCGGCTCCGATCCCGACACCGACATCAGCCGTGTGCTTGATCAGGATCTTGGCGCAATCAGACTGCCGCCGGCGGGTATCCTGCTGTCGGAGCGCCTCGCCGCGCATCTCGATCTTGCGCCCGGAGACCAGGCCGAAGTCGAGCTGAGCGACGGACAGGGGCGCCGCGTTCTCGTACCTCTGGTGGGCGTCACCAACAGCTATGTGGGGTTGACGGCAAACATGAGCCGCGAGGCGCTCGACCGGCTCTCGGCTCACGGCGTGCGGATCTCCGGCGCGCGGGTGATGGTCGATAAAAGCCGCATCAACGAGCTTTATGACGCGGTCAAACAGACGCCCGCCATTGCCTCGGTGGCGCTGCAGGGCGTATCGCGCCAGCGGTTCCGGGCGGTCATCGAGGAAAACATCGGCATCAGCATCACCGTCTATGTTTCGCTGGCCGTGATCATCACCTTCGGGGTGATCTACAATTCGGCGCGGATCCAGCTGTCCGAACGCGCCCGCGAGCTTGCGAGCCTCAGGGTCTTCGGTTTCACCAATGCCGAAGTGTCAAAGGTTCTGCTGACGGAGCTTGGCGTCATGGTGGTGCTGGCGCAGCCGATCGGGTGGCTGATCGGGCGCGGGTTCTCGGAACTCGTCGCCAAGGGCTTCGAAAGCGATCTGTTCCGGATTCCGCTTATCATCAACCCGCCGACCTATGCGGTGTCGAGCCTGGTGGTGCTCGGCGGAGCACTGGTGTCGGCGCTGATCGTGCGCCGGCGCATCGACCGGCTCGATCTGATCCGTGTTCTGAAAACAAGGGACTGAAACCATGGCCTCTGTGCTTGTCCGAAGCCTCGCAGGATTGGCGGTCGCAGCTGTGATCGGCGGGGCGTTCTATGTCGCCTTCGGCGAAAAACCCGTCCTGGTGGACCTTGCCACAGTGACGTCCGCGCCGATGCAGGTGACGGTCAAGGAAGACGGGGTTACCCGCATCCGCAATGTCTATGAGGTCTCCTCCCCCATCGCCGGCCATCTGGACCGGATCGAATACTCGGTGGGAGACCCGATCGGCGCCGGCGAGAGCATCGCAAAGATCCACCCGCTTGATCCGCCGTTCCTCGACACCAGGACACGAACCGAACTGATGGCCGGCATCGATGCGGCGCGCTCAAGCGTTGCAGTGGCGGAAGTGGAGCTGATCCGCGCCCGCACGGCCGGAAACCTGGCCCGGGCCAACCACAACCGGGCAATGAAGCTCGCCGCAACCAATTTCATCTCCGAGAGCGAACTGGAGCGGCTGGCCAGCGAGATGGAGCTTGCCGAGGCGCAGGTGACCTCGGCCGAGGCGATGATAGCCCTCCGGCGCGCCGAGCTGGCCAGCGCCGAGGCCCGATTGGCGCAACCCGGACAGATGCCCATCACCGCCGCCAATGGCGAATGCTGCGTCGAGATCGTCTCGCCGATTTCGGGCACCATTCTGGCGCTCAACGCCAAGAGCGAACAGGCCGTCAGCGTGGGCCAGATGATTGCCGAGGTCGGAGAGCCGTCCGATCTCGAGATCACCGTCGACCTGCTTTCGGCTGACGCAGTCAAGGTGCGCGCGGGCAGCCCGGCATTGATCACCGACTGGGGCGGGACGGAGACGTTGCAGGCGCAAGTCGAGCGCATCGAACCCTCGGCCTTCACCAAGGTCTCGGCGCTCGGGATTTCCGAGCAGCGGGTCAATGCCATCATCGCCCTCACCGGGTCTCCCCCGGAAGATCTCGGCCACGGGTTCAGGGTGATCGTCAACCTGATCACCTGGTCGTCGGACGCCGTCCTGCAGGTCCCGATCAGCGCGCTCTATCGCGACGGCGGGGAGTGGGCGGTGTTCCGGATCGAGGACGCCAGGGCGCGGGTCGTGCGGGTGGAGATCGGACACATGACCGACCGCCGTGCCGAGATCCTGTCCGGGCTGTCGGAGGGCGACCGGGTGGTTCTCTACCCCGGAGACGCGCTTGAGGATGGAAGCCTGATCGGGGACAGGGCTGCGGCGGAGTGAGCCCCAGAGTATCGGTTCTGACCATGCAATTCCGCCTGATCGCGGGATGCTCTAACCGGAAGATCCGGCCAGCCTCCTGAGCTTGGCAATCGCCGTTTCCGCGCTCTCGCCATAGGCGATCGTGCCTTTGAAGACGCCGTTCCTGTCGACGAGGAAGACCGAGGCGGTGTGATCCATGGTGTAATCGCCGTCTTCTGTCGGCACCTTCGCCGCATAGACGTGCCAGGCGGCAACCACTCTGGCAATCTCATCGGGATCGCCGGTGATTCCGATGACCCGGTCGGTGAAGGCTTCCGAATACCCCTTCATGATCTCCGGCGTGTCGCGTTCCGGATCAACCGAGATGAAGAACGCCTGCACCTCGCGACCCTCGTCCCCCAGCGCATCGAGCCACCCCGCCATCTCGTAAAGCGTCGTCGGGCAGACCTCCGGGCAACGGGTGAAGCCGAAATAGAGAAGCGTCGGCCGCCCCTCGAATGCGGCCTGGGTGATGGGCGCGCCATCGTGGTCGACAAGCGTGAAATCGGTGCCGAGCGTCATCCCGGCGGTCAAGGATTGATCGGTGCCCTGGACCGCATATTGCCAGCCCAGAAATCCGATCGAGAGCAGGATCAGGGCGGCGAGCGCCGCCCCTATCCCGGTTTTCAAACCCAGGCGCGGCATGGGCTCAGCCGCCGTTCTTCATGGCGCCATGGTTCATCTTCATCTCCTGCATGGCCTTGATGTCCTCGACCTGGAACTCGAGTTCGATGGCGCCGGCTTTTTCGAAAGTCAGCGTTGCCTTGCGGGTCTCGCCGTCCTTGAACTGGCTGTCGATGCCGATGAACATGACGTGGAAGCCGCCGGGCTTGAGCACGACTTCGCCGCCGGCGGGAATCTCCAGACCATCGGAAAGCTGACGCATCTTCATGACGTCGCCGTCCATGGCCATTTCATGGATTTCGACACGGTCGGCGAAGTCCGCCTCTCCCGTCATCAGGCGGTCGGCTTCGGCGCCGGTGTTCCGGATGGTCATGTAGCCGCCGGAGACAGGGGCGTTGGGCGGCGTTGCACGGGCATAGGGATGCTCGATCTCGAGCGCCCCCAGCTTGAAATCATGGGCGGACGCCGCTGCCGGCGAAAGGCTGAGAATGGCGGCGGAGAGAAGAAGGGTGAAGCGGTTCATGGTGTTTTACCTTTTCAGAGTCGCCCGAGGTCAGGCGTTTATGGATGGGCGGTATGGAGACGTCCGGGGGATGTCCGGGGACGCCCTGGAAGCCAAAATTGACGAGAAACCGGGGAATTCCGCCAAAGCGGTCTCCGGACACAGGTTCAGAGGCCGCGTCAGGCGCGGCTGCCCGCGGTTCAAGCGGACTGTTCAGGCTATGAAGGAGGGAGGTCCACGCGGCGAAGCACCGGGCCGCAGCGCCGGATAGGCGAACGTGGCGTCCTGGGGGACCGCAAGCGCGGCTGCGGAAGACCAGCGGGTGATCACATAGCCGTCGAAGGGGGACGGCAGATCGACCGAGGAGACAATGCGGCAGGCTTCGCAATGATTGGCAACGGAATGATGCGTGCCGTCATCCTCGCCGGTCACGCATAGATCGGGCAGCGTGCCATCGGGAAGGACGAAAGACGCCAGATCGGCAGCCGCATAGGCAGGGGCCGTTTCCAGCGCGAGCGGCCGATGGGCGAAGGCGACAAGCATGAGCGCCAGCGCGCAAAGCATGCGCACCAACCCCGTTCCGCTCGTAATCCCTCGTGTCCCGATCATGCCCTGAGCCTGATATGCCAATGCACGAAGATTTATACACCCGTTGCGGCGGCGGCAAGGCCTTTCGCCAGGATCAGCGATCATCCCGACATCTGACAGGTGCAGCCGCTTATAAAATGCCGTTGGCGCGCTGAAGTTCGCGGACATAGGTCACGATCCGCTCGATCCCCATATCGTCGATGCCCTCAACCGGCGGCATGTCGCCAAAGGGCCAATGATGCGCGCGCACGCCATTCCTCGCCGCCAGGTAAAACGAGGCGTCACCATGATGGCCGGGTTCGTAGATCCTGTGGACCAGGGGCGGCGCTATGCCGTCCTGTCCGGCTGCATTGGCGCCATGGCACTTGGCGCATTTGGCATCGAACACGGCCTTCCCCGCCTCCGCGGTTTCACTCAACGCCGGAACGGTGACGGACACCAGCGGCACGCGCGGGGAGGAATCCGGCTGCTCGGGTGCGCCGTTCATTTTCCAGATGAGTCCACCGGCGAGGACGACAACGACGGCAATCAGAACAGATCGTCTTCTCATATCCCACCCTTTCACGATGAACAGGACTGCTTACAGGCCAAGGTCCGATGTCAGCCTTGCCGGCTCATCACGTAGGTCTTGCGCAGCTGCTCATGGATGGTCCATTCGCCTTCCCAGCCGAGCGGCAGCACGAGCAGGTCTCCCGGACCGATGCGGCGCGCGTCGCCGCCCTGCTTTCCCTCGACCGTGGCCGAGCCGCTCAGGACATGACAGATTTCGGAGGATTGGGTGCGGTCGGCGGAAAAGCGCCCTGGCGTGCATTCCCAAACGCCAATCTTGGTCATCCCATCTACGGATGCCCACAGTTCTTTCGCCGCCTCAACCTGGCCGTCGGTGAAGCTTGTGGGCTTCGGGGCAAAAGCCCCGAGTTCCAGGTCTGAAAGGTCGCCGAAGCTCTTGAGGTCGATCATGATTCATCCTTGATACTGACTTGATCCTTGATACCGGCATGGCGCCTGGCGCGCGCCTAAGCCGCGCGACGGGGGACCGAAATCACCCCTTTGCCAAACCTTTGTTAAGGCAAGGAAATTGAAACCCATTCCGCAGGGAGGTAAGACAGTCCAATGATGCAGTCAAGTCAAGGCAGCCTCTCGGACGACTGGCCGCGCCGCCACAATTTGGACATGAGGCAATCGTTTAACGCCACAGTTAAGCGAGTCTGTGATTTCACCGCGCGTTCAACCTAAAGGGGAACTCGGGCAATGATGCACAACAAGCGAGACGCACAAGTCCGTTATTTGAAATTCTCTTTGTTTGCCAGGGAACCTTCCCTGGATGCTGGCCGTTGTTGGGGGACTATCATCCCTCCGTCTCGGATCGGCGCGCTGTCCTGAAAGGATCTTCACATGGAATGGGATCAGATTGCCAACAGTTGGGCCGCAATGACGTGCCGGCTTCGCAGCGACCGGCTCGCAGCTCTACGCTACGCCGGCGCATCGCAGGACGTCCGCCGCACCATCAAGGGAGATGACGCCGAACGGTCCGACGGCATGCCTGTTGAGACACCCGGCAATGACAGTGGCTTGCGGCCAAATCAGTGACGCCGAAGGTTCCCGGTCAAGAGACCGCTGCTGAATTAGCCGCATGGTTGCAGGCGCGGCTGCCATCCGGATGGCGCCCGACTCCCTCCAGTCCCTGGAATGATGAAATGGTGATCCGTGCCGATTTGTTCGGTGCGGAACGCCTTGAGCATCACGCCATATCACTGGCGAAGGCCCAGCCCGTCACCAGCAACGCCGTACGGGTCATCCCGCTCAGCAAGCGGGTTCACGACAATTCCACGGTCTTGCTGTCGGCCTACAGATCCTGCACGCTGGCGCTGCAGGCCGGTCAAACCGTAACACCGGCGACCGAATGGCTGCTCGACAACTATCACATGGTCGAGCGCCAGCTTGAGCAGATCAAGCGCGATCTGCCGCCCGGATACTACCGCCAGCTTCCCAAGCTCGCCACAGGCCCTTTTGCGGGCTATCCGCGCGTTCTGGGCATTGTCTGGGCCTATGTGGCGCATACCGACAGCCTGCTGAACGGCGCTGTCTTTGCCCGTTTCGTCCGCGCCTATCAGACAGTCGAGGCGCTGACGATCGGCGAGCTTTGGGCGCTCGCCATCACATTGCGCATAGTGCTGATCGAGAACATGCGCCGGCTGGCCGAACAGATCATTGCCGCCCAGGGCATGCGACAGGCCGCGGATGACCTGGTTGACAAGGTGATGAGCCGGTCGGGGCCCGCTGGGGCGCCCTCTCCCGGATTTCTGGCCCTGGCCGAAGCGACAGAGGCGCTCAACCGCGCGCCGATCCCCGAGATCATGGCGGCGCGGATAGCCCAGCGCCTGCGCGGTTTCGATACCGCGGACACTCCGTTGCACGACTGGCTTCTGGACCTGCTGAACCAGCAGGGCCTGACCATGGACGATGTGGTGCAGCACGCCCAGCAGCGGCAGGGCGCGTCCAACGTCACGATGCGCAACATCATCACCAGCATGCGCCTGATTTCCGAACTCGAATGGCCCGATTTCTTCGAAGAGGTCAGCCTTGTCGATGCGCGACTGCGTTCCGGCTCCGATTTCGCGGCGATGGATTTCGCCACGCGCGACCTCTACCGCACCGAGATCGAAATTCTCGCACGCGGCTCGGCGATGACCGAGGTGGCGGTGACGGATGCCGTGTTGACCTTTGCCGCGGACGGCAAGACGGCTGCCACGCGGGATCCTGGACACGCGCTGATCGGGCCTGGACGGCCTGCGCTCGAACAGATCATCGGCTTCAACCCAGGGCTGGGCCTGCGGTTGCGCCGGGCGGCCGGACGGCTCGGCCTGACGGGCTATCTGCTTGCCATCGGTCTTGCCTGTCTCTGCATTGTCGCAGCCATTCTGGGACAGGCGCTGGCCCAATCGGGCGCCCAGGGTTGGCTGGTCCTGGCCCTGGCTCTCCTGGCACTTGGACCGGCATTCGAGGCGGGCCAGGCGCTGGTCAACCTCATGGTGACGCGGTCGGTTGCGCCGCGGCGTCTGCCGGGGATGGACCTCGCCTCAGGCATTCCGCCTGAACTGCGTTGCCTCGTCGTGGTCCCGGTTCTGCTGGATACGCTCGAGGATCTGACCGCCTGCATGGAACGGCTGGAGGTGCATCATCTGTCGAGCACGGGCGGCGCGCTTCACTATGCGCTGTTATCAGACGGACCGGATTCGGCCACAGAAACGCGCCCGCAGGATGCCGAGCTCATCGCCCACGCCACCCGCGCGATTGCACGGCTCAATGCAGACTATCCGTCGCCCGATGGCGACAGGTTCCTGTTTCTCCACCGCCGCCGGCTGTGGAACCCGTCGATGGGCGTCTGGATGGGCTGGGAGCGCAAGCGCGGCAAGCTGACCGAGCTCAACCGGCTCTTGCGCGGCGCCGACGACACCAGCTTCATCCCCCCTTGCGCAGTGCCGCAGGATGTCCGCTTCGTGATCACGCTCGACGCCGACACGCGGCTCTTGCGCGACACGGTCCGGCGGCTGATAGGCAAGCTTGCCCATCCCTTGAATGCGCCGCATTTTGATGCGGACCTCGGCCGGGTGACGCAGGGTTACGGCATTCTGCAGCCGCGCGTGACTCCCGCCCTTCCCATCGGGGCCGAAGGATCGATCTACCAGCAGATCAATGCCAGCCACGGCGGCATCGACGCCTATGCATCGGCGATTTCCGACGTCTATCAGGATCTGTTCGGCGAAGGCTCGTTCACCGGCAAGGGGATCTATGACGTCGATGCCTTCATGGCGGCGCTGGAAGGCCGGATCCCCGACAACACCATGCTCAGTCATGACCTGTTCGAGGGAAACCTCGCGCGGGCGGCGCTGGTCTCCGATATCGAAGTGGTCGAGGAATTTCCGGCCCGGTACGATGTTTCCGCACGGCGCCAGCACCGCTGGGTGCGCGGCGACTGGCAGTTGCTGCCCTGGCTGGCAGGCCGGGCTGGTCGGACGGATGCCGGCCGTGGTCCGGTCTTCGGGCTTGGACGATGGAAAATCATCGACAATCTTCGCCGGACGCTCTCCGCCCCGCTGACGCTCGCCGCGCTGGGTGCAGGATGGCTGTTGCCCCTCCCCGCCGCCGCCACATGGACGGCCATGGTGCTGGCCATTCTGGCGCTGCCCCATCTGCTTTCGCTGCCGTTTGCGCTTCTGCCCGGCAGGGCCGGAATCACTGCGCACAGCCACCTGGCGGCGCTGGCCGGAGACGCACGGACGGCCTTGTGGCGGATCGCGATGGACGTCACATTCCTGGCCGACACGGCCGCGCGGATGGGCGACGCCATTGTGCGGACGGCCTGGCGGCTTGGCGTGTCGCGCAAGCACCTCCTGGAATGGGTGACGGCGGCGCAGGCGGCGCGGGAGCGGAGACCTGGCCTGCCGGAGCAGTACCGGTTCATGGCGGCGGGCGTCGTGCTTGGCCTTGTGGTGACAGTCGGAGCGATGGCTCTCAACCCATCAGCGTGGCGGCTGATCCTGCCCTTCGCGCTTGTCTGGCTGGCGAGCCCCTTCGCCGCCCACCGCATCAGCCAGCCCAAGGCGCTGCGCGAAGCCGAACGGTTGAGCGTGGGCGAGACGCAGAGCCTGCGGCTGATCGGGCGCAGCACCTGGCGTTTTTTCGAAACCTTCGTGACGGCAGACGACAACGACCTGCCGCCGGACAATTTTCAGGAAACGCCGCAGCCCATGCTGGCGCGTCGCACCTCCCCGACCAATATCGGTCTTTATCTCCTGGCCACCACGTCGGCGCATGACATGGGCTGGATCGGACGGACGGATGCCGTCTCGCGGCTGGAGCGGACGCTGGCGGCGATGCAGCGGATGCCACGGTTCCGCGGGCATCTCTACAATTGGTACACAACCGACGATCTGCGGGTGCTGGAGCCGGAATATGTCTCCTCGGTGGACAGTGGCAACCTCGCCGGGCACCTGATCGCGGTCGCCCAGGCCTGCGCCGAATGGCAACGGGAACCGGCCGCGGAGGCCGACTGGCGCGCCGGCCTGTCCGATTGCCTGCTTTTGGCAGAGTGCGCCTTCAGTGCTGCGGCAACGCCGGAAGACAGCGTGCTGGCCAATTTGCTTGGAGAACTGGTCGAAGCCGCCGCGGAGCAGGCGCCGCTCGACAGGCTTCTGGCCCTGAGCCTTGCTGCAGTCAACCGCGCCCGGTCGATTGTCGGGCCGGATTCCGAGGCGGGCGTCTGGATCGAGGCCGTGCATGTCTGTCTGGCGGGTCATTCCGCAGATCGCGACCTGGACCTTGGTCCGCGACTGGCCGCTGCCGAAAAGCTTGCCCGCGACCTGGCCATGGAGATGGATTTCTCGTTTCTGCTCGACCGGGACAAGAAGCTGTTGTCGATCGGCTTTTCGGTGACGACCAACCAGCTCGATCCGAGCTGCTACGATCTGCTCGCCTCGGAGGCGAGGCTGGCGAGCCTGTTCGCCATTGCCAAGGGCGATGTCGAAACGCGTCACTGGTTCCGCCTTGGCCGCGCCGCCACGCCGCTGGGCGCCGGGTCGGCGCTGATCTCCTGGTCAGGCAGCATGTTCGAGTATCTGATGCCGTCCCTGGTGATGCGCGCGCCGGAAGGCTCGGTGCTTGTGGAAACCAACCGGCGGATTGTCGATCGCCAGCGCTCCTATGGCGCAACGCTGGATATCCCCTGGGGCATTTCCGAATCCGCCTACAATGCGCGCGACCTGGAGATGACCTACCAGTACTCCAATTTCGGCGTGCCGGGCCTGGGCCTGAAGCGGGGCCTGAGCGAGAACCGTGTTGTCGCGCCCTATGCGACGGGACTGGCTGCAATGGTCGCTCCGGTCGAAGCGCTGCGCAACTACAAGCGCTTAAACGCGCTCGGCGCTGAAGGCCGGTTCGGGTTCTACGAGGCGGTGGATTTCACGGCCTCGCGGCTTCCCGCGGGAACAGACTACGCCATCGTGCGCAGTTTCATGGCGCATCATCAGGGCATGACCATCACCGCAATCGCCAATTGCGTGCAGAACGGCCGTCTGCGGACGCGGTTCCATGCAGAGCCGATGATCAAGGCGGTCGACCTTTTGCTGCAGGAGCGTGTGCCGCGCGATGCAAGCGACGCGCCGCCGCGCGCCGAGGAAATGAAGGTGGCCGCGCACGAGCCCGACTTCGTCCCGGCAGTGCGGCCGTTCCCGTCGCCTGCAACAACCGCGCCGACCGCCCATCTTTTGTCCAACGGGACCTATGGCGTGATGCTGACGCCGACCGGCGCAGGCTTCAGCCGCTGGCGCGACCTTGCCGTCACCCGCTGGCGCGACGATCCCACCACGGCCGGGCACGGTTCGTTCATCCTGGTGCGCGATCGCGTGTCAAAAGACAGCTGGTCCTCCGCCCTGCAGCCGACCGGGGTCGATCCGGCGGCGCATCAGGCCGTGTTCAGCGAACACCAGGCGACGTTCACGCATCACCGCGGAAAATTGAAAACGCTCACCGAAATCGTCGTCTCCGCCGAAGACGACGCCGAGGCCCGGCGCGTGACCCTGACCAATACCGGTGACGTCGCACGCGAGATCGACCTCACCTCCTATGCCGAACTGGTGCTGGCGCCGCTTGCCACGGATGTGGCGCATCCCGCCTTTTCCAAGCTGTTCGTGGTGACCGACTTTCTGCCCGAACTCGGCGTCATCATTGCCACCCGCCGCAAGCGCGCGCCCTCGGACCCCGAGGTCTGGGCAGCCCACATCGCCGTGGTCGAAGGCAAGGAGGCAGCTCCGATCCAGTTCGAGACGGACCGGGCCAGATTCATCGGGCCGGGGCGCACTCTCGGATCCGCCGCCATGGCGGAAAACGATCTGTCGCAGACAACGGGTACGGTCCTGGATCCGATCTTTTCGATCCGGCGCTCGGTCATCGTTCCGGCAGGCGGCATGGCGCGGGTGACGTTCTGGACCATTGTTGCGGATGATCCCGACACCCTGCTCGACCTGGTCGACCGCCACCGCGATTCCTCGGCGTTTGACCGCGCGGGTACGCTGGCGTGGACAAAGGCGCAGGTGCAGTTGCGGCATCTGGGCATGACACAGGCGGCCGCCACCGATTTCCAGCGGCTCGGCGGCATGCTGATCCGGGCCGATACCAGCCTGCGCGCACCTGCCTCGAGCGTCAGCGCCGGGGCCGGCCCGCAATCTGCGCTGTGGGTGCACGGCATTTCCGGCGACCTGCCGATCATCCTGTTCCGGATCGAGGACGCCGAGGATGTGCCGCGCTTGATCGAGGTCCTGGCGGCCCATGAATTCCTGCGGATGCGGCAGCTGGGCGTCGACCTGGTGATCCTCAACGACCGTTCCGCGTCCTATATTCAGGATCTGCAGACCAAGATCGAACAGGGGGTCCGCTCCGCCGGATCGCGTCCGCGCGCCACAACGCCTTCGGGCAGAAACGACGGCGCGGTGCACATCCTGCGCAGGGATCTGATTTCGGCCGATTCGCTGGCCTCGCTGCTGGCGGTGGCCAGCGTTGTGCTGATCGCCCGGCGCGGCAGCATCGGCCAGCAGATCGACGCAACAGCCAGGCCGGCTGTCGCACAGGAGCCCCGGCTTGCGCTGCCGTGGCCCACATTCCGGGCAAGCGCTGACAGGTTCGACACGTCCGGGCTGGAGTTCTTCAACGGCACCGGCGGCTTCGCCGAGGATGGCCGCGAATACGTGATCGCGCTCAGCGGCGGGCAGACCACGCCTGCGCCGTGGATCAATGTCATCGCCAACCCTCGCTTCGGGTTTCAGGTGTCGGCGCTCGGCAGCGGCCATGTCTGGGCCGAGAACAGCCGCGAGAACCAGCTGACCCCCTGGTCGAACGATCCCGTCACCGACCCGCCCGGCGAGGCGATCTATCTGCATGACCTCGAGACCGGCGAGACATGGACCCCGACCGCCCTGCCGATCCGTGATTCGGGCCTCTATGTCGCGCGACACGGGTTTGGCTACAGCCAGTTCGAACACGCCGCCCATGGCATCGAGGCGACGATGCAGCAGTTCGTGCCGATGGAGGATCCGGTGCGGATCACCCGCCTGAGGCTCAGCAATATCTCCGGACGGACACGCTCGCTTTCCGTGACGGCCTATGCCGAATGGGTGCTCGGACCGTCGCGCACCGCCACCGCGCGCCATGTCATCAGCAGTCTCGACAGCGAGACCGGTGCGCTCCTTGCCCGCAATCCGTTCTCGACCGCCTTTCCCGGACGTATAGCCTTTGCCGACCTGGGGGCTGACACCGACAGCCACAGCGCCGACCGGGGTGAAATCCTGGGCACGGGCGGCAGCATGGCAGCGCCTGCGGGAATCGGGCCAGAACCGCTTTCCGGCCGGACCGGCCCGCTGCTCGATCCCTGCGCGGCCTTGCAGCGCCGGGTGACGATCCGGCCCGGCGAGAGCATCGAGGTCGTTGTCCTGCTCGGACAGGCGGAGTCCGACGATGCCGCCCGCCAACTGATCCTGCGACACCGCGCGCTCGACCCGGACGCCACCCTTGGGGACGTGAAACGGCATTGGCGAGACCTGCTGGGCGCCGTCCAGGTATCCACGCCGGACCGGTCGATGGACATCATGCTCAACGGCTGGCTTCTCTATCAGACACTGGCCTGCCGGGTCTGGGCGCGTGCGGGCTTCTATCAGGCCAGCGGCGCCTTCGGTTTCCGCGATCAGCTGCAGGACGGGATGGCGCTGACGGCGCTGCGGCCCGGGATGACACGGGCGCATCTGTTGCGCGCGGCCTCCCGGCAGTTCCCCGAAGGCGATGTGCAGCACTGGTGGCTGCCGCATTCCGGGCAAGGCGTGCGCACCCGCATTTCGGACGACCGTGTCTGGCTGGGCTATGCCGTGGCGCAATACGTCGCGGTTTCGGGCGATACGGCGGTGCTCGATGAACAGGTCCCGTTCCTCGAAGGCCCTGCCCTGCTTGAGGGCGCCCACGACGATTTCTTCCTGCCGTCCGTATCGCCGCTTGAGGCGAGCCTGTTCGAGCATTGCGCCCGCGGGCTCGATCAGGCGATCGAGCTCACCGGCGCGAACGGCATGCCGCTGATCGGCACGGGTGACTGGAACGACGGCATGAACCGGGTGGGCGAACACGGCCAGGGCACCTCGGTCTGGCTGGGCTGGCTGCTGATCGCCACGATCAACGCCATGGCTCCGCTTGCAGACAGCCGCGCTCCCGAGCGCGCCATGCGCTGGCGCCAGCATGCGACGGCTGTGCGCGAGGCGATCGAACGCGATGGCTGGGATGGTGCATGGTACCGGCGCGGCACCTATGATGACGGCACGCTGCTGGGCTCGGCCACCTCTGAAGAATGCAGGATCGACAGCATCGCGCAGACCTGGGCGGTGTTGTCTGGAGCAGCTGATCCGGCGCGCGCGGCGACGGCCATGGCCTCGATGAGCGAGCACTTGATTCGTCCCGATCCCGGCCTGGCGCTCCTGTTCACGCCGCCCTTCGATGCTGCCCCGCAGGACCCGGGCTATATCAAGGGCTACCCGCCAGGGCTGCGTGAGAATGGCGGCCAGTACAGCCACGCGGCAATGTGGGCGATCCTGGCCCAGGCGAAGCTCGGCGATGGCGATGCCGCAGGCGCGCTGTTCTCCATGCTGAACCCGATCAATCATGCGCTCAATCCGGATGAGGCGGCGCGCTACAAGGTCGAGCCCTATGTGGTGGCGGCCGACGTCTATTCGACCGCGCCGCACGAGGGGCGCGGCGGCTGGACCTGGTACACCGGATCGGCCGGCTGGATGTACCGCGCCGGTATCGAAGGCCTTCTGGGGATGACCCGCGCAGGGCCGGACATCATCCTCAATCCCTGCTTTCCCAAGGCCTGGCCGGAGATCAAGGCCGTTGTCCGCATCGGTGATGCCACTCTGTCGATCACAATCGACAATGCGGCGCGAAACGGGCGTGGCATCGTCTCGGCAACGCTGGATGGCGAGGCGCTCGAACCCGAGAACGGACAACTCATCCTGCGTCCGTCCGGAGGGTCCCAGAGCCTCACGGTCCGGCTCGGCTGACAGGATTCAGCTGTAGGGGCCGAAGGGCTGTCCGGTCAGCAATTTCCAGCAGGACGGCCATATGCAGACCGCCGCCCGAAAGGGCCGCGTCAACTATGAACCGAATGGCTGGGGAGAAGGCCCCCGCTCTCAATCGCTTGAGGGCTATGTGAGCGACAAGGAACCGGTCAGCGGCGAGAAGATTCGGATCCGGCCCGAAAGCTTTGCCGACCACTACTCCCAGGCGCGGCAGTCCTACATCAGCCAGACGCCGTCGGAGCAGCACCATATGCTCTCGGCCCTCGTTTTCGCGCTGTCGAAATGCGAGGAGCCTGCCATTCGCGAGCGGATGGTGGCGCATCTGTCGAACATCGACAAGGTTCTGGCGCAGAAGGCTGCCGACAGTGAGCGCCTGCGACGCGCTGCGGCACTGGCCGCGCGAAGCTGCGTTCAAGGGCTGACCAGACTGGCGGCGGTTCGGGCCAGATCCGAAACGCCGCGCCCGCTCGGATCACATCCCGAGGATTGACCCTGCGCTCCCCAGCGTGGGGTCTTTTTTTGCTGGAGATGATCTGGACGGGTTGTCAACCTGCAGGCAGACATCCATATACCATCCATACAGATGGTCTACGGAGGTTGGACATGGCAAAAACAGCAACAGGCCAGTTACAGGCCAGAGCACCCGAGTCCGAAAAGATCACCATCAATCTGGGCTTTGTCGATCTCGGCCAGATCGAGCTTCTGGTGCGCGAGGGGTTTTATTCCAACCGCAGCGACTTCATCCGCACCGCCATCCGCAACCAGATCGAGCGTCACGCCGAGACCGTGCGCCAGATCGTGGTGCGCAGAAGCGTCGACCTGGGTCTACGGCACATCACGCGGGATGAACTGACCGCGGCACAGGCGGCGGGCGAGATGCTCGACATCCGCGTTCTGGGCCTTGTGACGATTGCCGAAGATGTCACGGCCGACCTCGCCCGCAACACCATCTCCGCCCTGTCCGTTCTGGGCGCCCTGCAAGCCAGCGACGCGGTCAGGGCCGCGCTCGCCGACCGCCTCACCTGATCCCCAACCGGAAAGCACGCCCATGAACACCAACTTCGCCCGCGGCATGTCCCGGGTCGCCGATCTCACCCGATCCGGCAGACTGAACGACGCAACCGCGCTGATCCAGTCGCTCCTGCAATCGCCATCCGCTCCTCGCCACGAGCCTGAGGAATCCGGCCTGATCGAGGGAACCTTCACGCGCCTCGGCGACACCGCGCCGAAACCGCCTCCGGCATCTGCGTCGCGCGCTGCGAGAGCCAGCGCCCATGCAAACCGCACAGGGCTTCGCGAAACGCTGCGCAGCATTGCCGCAGGCGGCATGCCGAGCCGCAGCGACGTCACGCTCAAGCCGCTTGATCTCCCGGAAGGCGCACAGTTCCTGTCGCTCACACATCACGGCGCGGACAGACGGGACTACCGGCTCTACATTCCCGCCAACCGGCCCGAAGGCCCGATGCCGCTGATCGTGATGCTGCACGGCTGCAGCCAGTCGCCCGAGGATTTCGCCATCGGCACCGGCATGAATGCGCTCGCGGAAGAATGCGGATGCCTCGTCGCCTGGCCGGCCCAACCCCAGGGCGCCAATGCCCAGAAATGCTGGAACTGGTTCCGGCCGGAAGACCAGGGGAAAGGCCGGGGCGAACCGGCCCTGATCGCGGGCATCGTTGAGGATATCCTGCGCGCGCATCCCGCCGATCCCGATCGCGTCTATGCCGCCGGACTGTCGGCGGGCGGAGCAGCGGCGGCGATCCTGGGCGCGGCCTATCCAGAGATGTTTGCCGCCGTCGGCATTCATTCCGGCCTGCCTGCAGGCGGGGCGCGCGACGTGCCCTCCGCCTTCGCCGCCATGCGCGGCGGTTCAACCGGCAAGACGCGCGCGCTGACCGTTCCGGCCATCGTCTTCCACGGCCTTGCCGACAAGACGGTGCATCCGGGGAATGGCGAGGCTGTTGTGGCGCAGGCGATGCGGACACGGTCCGGTCTCAGCCGGGTCTGTGTGTCAGGTGTCTCGGCAGGCGGGCGCGCCTACCGGCAAACCCGCCACGAGGATGCGGGCGGCCGGAGCATGACGGAGCATTGGGAGATCGATGGCGCCGGTCATGCCTGGGCGGGCGGCAAGGCCGGCGGCAGCTATACAGACCCGGCGGGGCCGGATGCGTCGCGGGAGATGCTGCGGTTCTTTCTGGAGCACAGGCAGTCGTAGCCCACGAATCCGGACGCTATTTCGCAAACCTCATCCGGCGGCCAAACGCGTGACCGCCGGATGCACACCGTTCCGCCAGAACGCAGAAAGATGCTCTAGAGTCAAAGCGATAGAGCGTCCTTTGCGCGTCGAGGCGGACGCACGGTGCCCCAACCGGGGCTTTCCGGGACTTCGTGGCTGGTCCCGCAATGCGATCCGCCGCGAGGCGTCCGGGCGCCAGGCACCACGCTGTCATTCTGCGCCGGGATCCGGTTGAGTGCGGCCCTGCCCCCGCTGACCCGGCTCCTGATCGTGCCCACCGTAAAGCCGCAGCCATTGGCGGCTTTACGGTGGGCAGTCAAAGGTGCCCAAATTCGATCCGAGCGCCCACATCTGCCCGCGGTCATGCCGGCAGGGCGTGGTGATGCGCAGGACAGGGACGACCAGCGATCCGCGTCAGCGCTCTGCCGATGACATCTGTATTTTAATTCTTCGTCATGTTGCAACGCAATGCAGCATAAAGCGTTGTGCAGGTGGTCGGATCCGCTTGAGCCTTGCCTTCGGAGGGCGCAAGCGGACGCCCCATCGAAGGAAACGCCCATGACACGCACCCTCACGGCCAGCATCCGCCGCATGAAACAGATGAAGGGGCCCGCCCGGATGACCAAGGCGACCCGATCCTGGCAGAGGGCGATGACCGGAATCATGGTCAAAACGGCGCTTGCGCCGATTACCGCGCTCAAGCCGAAGTCCGCCAAGCCACGCAAGGCTGCAGCAGCCAAGACCGGCCGCGAACTTGGCGCCGTGCTGAAGCAATTGAGCACAGCGCGATCGATCGCCGCGGAGGCAAGATCCCGATCTGAAGGCCGCCCGGCCACTCCCCGCGTCCCGGAAGGCGCGCACTATGTCGAGCGCACCCATCGCAGTGCAGCAGGATCGCGCCGCTACAAGCTCTATATGCCCGCAAACAAGACGAAGCAGCCGGCAGGCCTTGTCGTGATGCTGCACGGCTGCTCGCAGACCCCCGATGACTTTGCCAAAGGCACCCACATGAACGCGCTGGGCGAGAAGCACGGTCTGGTTATCGCCTATCCGGAGCAGACCGGAGGGCACAATGCGGCGGGGTGCTGGAACTGGTTCAAGCCGGGCGACCAGAGGCGCGGTGCGGGCGAGCCCGCCATTCTGGCCTCGATCGCACGCAAGCTGATGAAGGAATTCGGCCTCGATCGCGACAGCGTTTTCGTGGCCGGGCTGTCTGCGGGAGGCGCCATGGCGGCGATCCTGGCGGACGTCTATCCGGACGTGTTCTCGGCAGCCGGGGTCCATTCCGGTCTGGCGCGCGGATCCGCATGCAACGTGATCACCGCCATGTCGGCGATGCGCAAGGGCGCTTCAGAGCGTTTCGTACCCATTCTCCCCGCGCGGGCAAGCCCGGTGCGGCGGATCATCTTTCACGGTGATGCCGACAGCACGGTGCATCCGTCCAATGCGTCGATGCTCGTCGCGGCTGCAGTGGGGGGTGACGCGTTGCCGGCAAGGATCGGCAACCGGTCGGTCCGGGGACGCGGCTATGTCCGCAGCGACTTCACAGGATCTGACGGGGCGGCCCTTGTCGAGCTCTGGATGATCGAAGGCGCAGGTCACGCCTGGTCCGGCGGCCGTGCGGCGGGATCCTACACCGACAGCAAGGGCCCGAACGCCTCGGCCGAAATGATCCGCTTCTTCATGACGAAGGACGTCTGAGAGCAGATCCTGGCACGGGGCTTTGCCGCCGGCGTTTGGCCGGCGTGACCGCGATCCAGGCGCGCGGGATGCGCACCACTACACTTGACCTTCCAGCCCGTAGAGCGCCGGGCGGATTTCCTCAAGCAGGGCAAAGGGGTCGAGCAGGGACGCAAAGACATTGATGAACACCGTGGGCTGCTCGCGAATGAAGCGGACATGCAGTCCGCCATTATGGCGCGCCACGACGCCGCATCCAATGTGATACTGCGCCTTGCCGATGGAAATGTGGAAATGGTCCGGAATATCGAGCCGCCGGGATGTCGCCATCAGACCACCTTCCGAGATGTTGAGCACGCGCAGCTGCGCGTTGCTGATCCGGCGTATGCCCCTGAGTGCAAAGACGATATTGACCAGAACCGCACACTCTCGCCGTTCCCATTGGCGGTTTTCCTGCTCCATTGCGAATTTGGTGAGGTAGTTTCCAGGGGAGTTCGACGGAGTCTGGGGGCTCATAGGAATGGTCCTTGCGTTGCCGGCTCAATTTCCGGCCAGTTTGGAGATCGTCGGTAAACTTGCTCGCCTTTTCATCTGCTCCTGTGCCCGACGGCATCCGCCGGGGCGCCTGCACCTGTCTGCAGGCAGGGGATGAAGCCCTGCAAACCTATGCTGCCTTCAGGGATACGGCCTTCTCCAGATCATGCGCAGCGACCGGCCGGGAAAAGAAATAGCCTTGGCCTAAATCGCACCCGAGGGATGCCACAAAATCAAGCTGGCCCTGTGTTTCGATTCCCTCGGCAACGACCTCGAGTTTCATCGATCTGCCGAGACCCACCAGAGCCTGGACGATGGCCGTGTTGTTTGCATTGTTGCCGATTCCGGACACGAACGACCTGTCAATCTTGATGCAATCAATCGGGAAATCGCGCAGGTGGCTCAGCGACGCATAGCCTGTTCCGAAGTCGTCGAGGGCGATGAGGATACCTTCGCTGGAGAAGCGTTCCAGAACGTTGCGAACGTCCTGGCTGTCATTGCCCATGAATACGCCTTCGACGACCTCAATCTTCACGTCGCCCGGCGACAACCCTTCGTCACGCAAGGTTTTCAGCACCAGATCCACATACTCCATGGACTGGACACTTATTGACGAGGCGTTGATGCTGACAAAACCGATCTCAAGGCCACGTCGCCGCCAATGGGCGAAATCCTTGAGAGCCAGCCCGAGCATGGCCTCGTCAATCACCTGCGCGCATTTGGGTTCGTTCAGGGCTTGCCAGAAATCGGCAGGCCCGACGACCGAGCCGTCGCTGTTGCGGATGCGCACAAGCGCCTCGACACCCTGTATCCTGTGCGTCCTGAGATCCGTGATGGGTTGATAAAACGGCTCCAGCCGACCTTCTGCGACAGCCGAGCGGACGAGTGCTACGGAGCGCTTCTTCTCTTCAAAGCTGTGATTGAGGGACTGGTCAAAGCTCTGTGTTTTTCCACGTCCGTTCTGCTTGACGTGGTAAAGCGCCAGATCCGAATTCAGCAGGATCTCATCGCCTGAGCCGCCCCCGGCCTCGTGCGTCGCAATACCGATGGACGCACCGATCCTGACTTCGTTGTCCTGACAGGCGATCGGCAGGCCGATCTCCGCCAGCAACCGGCTCGCCAACTCCTCCGCCTTGGCCGCATTCGATTTGCCTCGCAACAGGACCGCGAACTCATCGCCGCCAATTCGCGCGCAAAATCCATCGTTCGATATCGACCGTTCAAGTCTCCGCGCAACCGTTCGCAGAACCTCGTCACCCGCCAGATGGCCGAGGCTGTCATTGACATCCTTGAACTCATCCAGATCGATCATCAGCAGCGAAAAGCAAGTCCCGGTCCTCGACGTTTCCTCTATCCAACGCGCAATTTCCTGATGAAACGAAAAACGGTTCTGTATGCCGGTCAGACTATCCGTATGGGCCGCGTGCCGCAGCCTCTCCTCCTGCAGATATGCATCTGTAATATCCTGGAAGATGCCGATCAGGAACTTGCTTCCATCCTCTCCGTACTCAATTTCACCGATGCATTGAACGCGTCTCTTGTTTCCCTTCGATGTGATGAAGTCACATTCTATCTGAAATGAACCGCCATTTTCGACGCAATTGTTTATTTCATTGATCAGCCTTCTCCGCTCGTAGTCGGGATAGTATGAAATGGCTTCGGCGAAGGTTGGCGGATCACCTACGGGAAGTTCACAAATGGCGAAGACCTGGGGTGACCATTCCGTCTCAAGCCTTTCAATATCTATCGCCCAGGCCCCTATTTCCGAGATGGATTCCACCTGGGACAAAAGCTTGCCACGCTGGCGGGCGTTCACGGCGGATGTCCTGGCGATGTTGGCGTCGGAATGGGCACGGATGAGCCCGGCTGTCACGGTCGCGAGCGCCGACAATTGATCGAGCTGTGCCCGGGAAACGCTTTTGGGTTCCGTGTCGATGACGCAAAGCGTCCCGACATTCGTCTTGTCGTCCAGAGAGATCGGCGCACCCGCATAAAACCGGATGTGGGCCTCCCCCGTCACCATCGGATTTTCCGCGAATCTTTCATCCTTGGTCGCGTCTTCGACCAGAAGCACGTCGTGTTTCAGGATCGTGTAATTGCAGAAGGCCAATTCACGGCATGTTTCGTCCGTCTCAAGGCCGCACTTCGCCTTGAACCATTGAAACTCCGATTCAACGAATGAGATCAGCGCGATCGGAACCCCAAAAATGGACGCCGCCATGGCAACGATTGCATCGAACTCGGGCGTGGGTTCTGTGTGGACGATGCGGAGCGCGCGGAGTGCCCGCAGTCGCTCCGGCTCATTGACCGGGTACGGAATATTCATCGAGCCATCCCTTCTTCTTTCAGTGGAGCGCTGTGACATGGACGGCCATAACCGGCCGCGGCCCCCAGCGGAGGGGTCACGGTTTCGCACCGGCCTTGTCGATCCGGAGGCTGACGGTTGCTTGTCGACCGCGCCGGGCGCGATCAGTGCCAGGTGCTTCGCCTGCTTCTGCCTGCAGCCCCCGCGCCATGGCAGGCGGTAGAGGCATGCCGGACGGTTCGCGGATATGAGGCTGCATGAGGATCACAACAATCAAGCGTCGGGCCGGTCCGGCCCTTGATCAGCGCCTGGAGCGAGCCGAGCGCTGCCAGGCGCAGCCCGCCGATTCCGCGGTTTGCCGCGATTTTGTCTTCAGGACTACCATCCTGCTTCATGATGTCTCTCCTCATTGAGGCATCGGGCAAAGGCCCTCATTCGCCCATGCCGCAGTCTCCGCCCAGCAATCCTCGCCTGACAACAAGGGTATGTTTCATAGAAATAATAATGCGTTAATAACCATGTATGAATAATCGCTTACATCGTCCGATGCGTGTATTTATCTTTTTACACGGATTATGTCTCTTCGATATTACATTTCGAATTCCAACAATCACAACTCATACTATTTTTTATTTAATTATTAATCATAATTCATATGTCGTTTCATGTATAACTTGAAATATCATTATGCAATTTGTTTCCAATTATATTGAGACCATCAAGTCAAACGCATTATCACTTGTCGATAAACAGCAGGAATTGCTCGTATTGAATTGCTTTTCGATTGCGCGGGAGACACTTGACTTCACTCCAGGAAGTCGGGGAAATCTATGAGGGACGATCCGCGCTTTGCGCCAAGGCGCCGATCACCAGATACCGCATCACCCGCTCCTTCCATGTCGAGCACTGGCGCAGCCCCAGTCTTTCAAGGCCCGCTTCATCGGGCGGCGAGGACAGGCCGCGTGCAAAGAATAGAGCAAGCGCCGTCCAGGACTTGGAGGCCTGTTTCAGGATGGCCAGCGCCGGCAGGAGACGCTGTTCGGTCTCGGTGAAATCGGTGCCGAAGGGAAACTGCGGCAACAGACCCTCTCGCCGTGCGGCGCCGAGCCAGCCGTGCAGACGCTCCGGCGTGTTGGCGCGATCGGTGCGCGCAATCTCGTAATCGGACCGGATCTTGCCTGCCTTTTTGGCCCGCTCAAGAAGTCCGGGCTGGAATCGGCTGTCCGCAATCGAGAGCATTGCGGCAACACACGCCTCGTCGGTCTTGCCGCGCAGATCGGCCACGCCATACTCGGTCACCACGATATCGCGATAGTGACGCGGCACCGTTTCGTGCGGATAGTCCCAACGGATGTTGGACACGGTCTTGCCACCGCTTTCCCGCGTCGCGTTGAGCGTGATGATGGAGCGGCCGCCCTCGAGCTCCATCGCCTGCTCGACGAAATTGAACTGGCCGCCGACGCCGCTGACGACCTGCCCGTTCTCCACGCCGTCCGAGACCACCGCACCCAGAGCGGTGACGATCATCGCATTGTTGACAAAACGAGCGTCACGCCGCGCCGTGCGCTTTTCGATTTCGTCACTATAGAGCGAATTGGTGAAGGAGACCGGCATCATGGCGATCCTGGCGCGCCGCTCGTCAGGCATGTCCTTGAGCCTGCGGTAGAAATCCCGGCATTCCAGAAAGAAGCCGGCATGGATCGCCACCCCGTCGACTTCCCTGCGGATGACGCCGCCTTCGAACAATTCGAGGATTCCGCCCACCAGCATCTCGGTCACGGCATAAAGCCCGGTCTCGAACGGCGCATGATGGGCCTGGGATCGGGACGACGAAAACGGGTTGGACGCAATGAGAGACAGATAGTCGCCATTTCGGCTGTGCCGCAGCAGCAGCGACTGCGCAACGGCGTCGCCGATCGATCCGATGCCGATTTGCAGCGTTCCGCCGTCGGCGATCAACTGCGAGACATGAAGACCGATGGCCTGATCCTGGGGGCTCGCAGGCCGGCGGACGACCGAGAACAGCTCGAAGGAGGTTCTTGGCTCATGAACCATGTCGATCTCTTCCGCGGCGACCACGGCCGGACCGTCCATGAAAGGGAGATTGTCGTTGATCTCGACTGAGAAGATGAAGTCGGCGCGGCCCTCGCGCCTGGCCTTCAGCAGGTCGACGCTGATGTCGGTGTTGCAGCTCAGGCTCATTCTGCCGCCGGCATCCCGCGCCACCAGTTGCGCCACGACATTCGGCTTGAAATCCAGCAGGTAAGCCAGCGCATGGGTGTAGTTGGCCGAGATGTGATGGCGCTGCGCATAGGTATTGCCAAGCCACCGCCCGGCCTGGAAAAAGAACTCGCGAACCTCGATATTGGCGGGAAGCGCGCCGTTCTCGATCATCTCGGCATAAAGCAGCGGTTCATAGCGCCCGAACAGACGGTCCTGGGCCGGTTCGAGAAACCGCTTCTCCAGGTCGGAATGCGCTTGCGGCCGCTGTAGCGTCAATGCAGTCAGGATGGTCAGGCTGATCGCCGGATCATCCCGTGCCGCGCGCGTCAGCGCGTTGACGATGCCATTGGCCTTGCCGAGGCCGAGCGGAAGCGCCAGCCGGATCTCGCCGCCGGTCCTGTCGACAATCCGGCGGGCCAGGTCCTCCGCGTTGCCTGACGTGTTTCGCTCTGCCTCAGCCAAGGTCTTTCCAGCCGGCATCGGGGGCAAAGCGGGGGCCGTGGCTCGCCGCCAGCTCCTTGAGGGCATTGACGACATCATCAAACCCGCGCTGGCGCGCATAGTGCATCGGCCCGCCGCGGAAGGGCGCGAAACCGGTGGCAAAGATCATCGCCGCATCGAGCGTGTCGGCGTCAGCGACAACATCCTTGCGCAGGCATTCGACGGCTGCGTTGAGCATGGGAAGGATGAGCCGGTCCTGTGCGTCCTTTGGAGCCGGATGCTTGTCGGCCTTGCCCTTCTTCGGCCTGCCGTCTTCCCAGGCATAGATGCCTTCGCCTGACTTGACGCCAAGCCGGCCGCTCTCGACCCGCTTGCGCATCCAGTCGGGCACGTCGGGGATGGGCGTATCGAGATTGTCGCGCAGGCTGTCGGCGACGTGCAGGCAGATGTCCAGCCCAACCCTGTCGGCCACTTCCAGCGGCCCCATCGGCATGCCGAACTGTTCGGCGGCGCGGTCGATCTGTACCGGGTCGATGCCTTCATCGACCATCAGCGCCGCCTCGAGCAGGTAGGGCGTGAGCACCCGGTTGACGAGGAACCCCGGATAGGACCTGACCGGCGCGGGCAGATGGCCGATCGCGGTGACGAAGGCGTTGAGCTCAGACAGGGTCTTCCTGGTCGCCTTTCCATGCGAGACCACTTCGACGAGGTCGAGCTTCGACACCGGGTTGAAAAAGTGCAGCCCCGCAAACCGGCCCGATTTCTTCAGCAAGGCGGCGAGCTCATCCAGTTCAAGGCTCGAAGTGTTGGTGGCGATGATCGCATCCTTGCAGGCGCGCGCCTCGATCGCG
Source organism: Hoeflea sp. (assembly GCF_014359905.1). Lineage (GTDB taxonomy): Bacteria > Pseudomonadota > Alphaproteobacteria > Rhizobiales > Rhizobiaceae > Hoeflea. Next base: position 44,158 of record NZ_JACIYP010000027.1, read on the forward strand.
GTGAGCAGGTCCCGCTTGAGATCCGGCTTCTCCGGCGCCGCCTCGATGATGAGGTCGGCATTGGCCAGCCCATATCCCTTCGGATCCGGCATCATCCGGTCAAGCGCGTCACGGATTTCGATATCGGACAAATGCGCGTCGCGGGCGGTGCTCGCTGCGTCCTTGACCGCCTTTGCCAGCGGCTCGAGCTTGATATCGCTGATCGTCACCCGCAATCCCTTGATCGCGCACCAGGCGGCGATCTCGGCGCCCATGGTCCCTGCCCCGACGACATGGACGGTTTCAATGCCGCTCTTGCCGGCGCCGTTTTTCTTCAGCGCCTCGCGCAGGAAGAACACACGGATCAGGTTCTGCGCCGTATCGCTCATCAGAAGCCGGGCGAAGGACCTGATCTCGGCTTCCTGCATGGCATCGCGGTCGCCGCCGTGGGTTTCCCAGAGATCGATCAGGGCATGGGGCGCCGGGTAGTGGTCTTGCGGCGCCTTGGCCCCGGCCTGCGACCGCATGCGGTTGGCAGCGAGCTTGCGCGCTGGTCCCATGTCGAAAAGGGCAGCCTTCAGCCCGCGCCTTGAACTGCCGTCGTCCTTGCCGCGCAGCGCCTGCACCGCGGCGCGGACGTGACGCTCCTCCACCACGGCCTCGACGATGCCCAGCTGCCTGGCCTTTTTCGTGTGCGCCGACTTGCCGGTGAGCATCATGGTCATGGCTTCGGTCGGATCGATCAGCTCGGACAGGCGGAACGTGCCGCCAAGGCCTGGATGCAGGCCAAGCCGGACCTCCGGAAAACCGAACCAGGCGCCCTCGATGGCGATCCGGCGGTCGCAGGCGAGCGCCAGTTCGAAACCGCCGCCGAGCGCGTAGCCATGGATGACCGCAACCGTCGGGCAGGCAAGCGCCTCAAGCCGGTCGATAACGCCATGGCCTTTCCGAAGCCGGTCGGCCACGGCGGCCTCGTCGCTCGCGTCACGGAATTCGGAGATGTCGGCGCCGGCCGCAAAACCACCGGGCTTGGCCGAGCGAAGCACCAGCAGTTTGGGCACCTGGCTTTCGATCGCATCCAGCAGCTTCGACAGATCCGTGAGCACGGCTTCGGACAGCGTGTTGGCGCCGCCCTTGCCGTCAAGGATCGCCCAGGCGATGCCGTCAGCGTCCTGGTGCAGACGCCAGGTGCCGAAGGCAGTCTCCTCCCCGGATCCGAGCTCAAGTTTGGTCTCGCCGATGACGGACAGGACGGGTTTGGTCATCATACCATCTCCACAAGCATGGCGCCGCCCAGGCCGCCGCCGATGCATTCCGTGGCTATGCCGCGCTTTTTCCCGAGCCGGGACATCGCCTGAACAAGGTGCAACACGATGCGGTTGCCGCTGGTGCCGACGGGATGGCCCAGCGCGACCGCGCCGCCATCGACATTGAGGCTGTCGCGGTCGATCGCGCCGAAGGCCTCCGGCAGGCCCAGGACCTCGCGGCAGAAGGTCTCGTCCTCCCAGGCTGCAAGGCAGGCGAGAACCTGGGCGGCAAAGGCCTCGTTGATCTCCCACAGGTCGATCTGCTCCCGCGTCAGGGCGTTGCGTGTCATCATCTCGGTCGAACACAGAACCGGGCCCAAGCCCATCACCGAGGGATCGAGCGCCGACCACTGGCTGTCGCGGATCACCGCCAGCGGCTCGAGCCCGTGCTGCCTTACCGCGTCCTCGCTCGCCAGGATGAGCCATGATGCGCCGTCGGTGATCTGGGAGGAATTGCCCGGCGTCACCTTGCCGTAGGGCTTTTCGAAAGCCGGCGACAGCTTCGCAAGACTTTCCATGCTGCTGTCGGGCCGGACGCCGTCATCCTTGTCGTAAGCCGCGCCATCCCGGTCGAAGGCAGGCTCCACCTCGCCGTCGAGCCAGCCCTTTTCCTGGGCGTTCGCCAGCCGGTGATGGCTTTCCATCGCGTATCGGTCGGCCTTCTCCCGGCTGATATCGAAGCGGTGCGCCAGGATTTCCGCGGTCTGGCCCATGCTGAGATCCGTGATCGGATCGGTCAGGCCGCGCTCGAGCCCGATCACCGGCTTGAAGAAATCGGCCTTGACGTCGGTCATCATCGACACGCGCTCAAGCGGCCCCTTGGCGCGCGCCATGCCCGCATACCATTCGACGGCGCTTTTGCGCAGCACAAGCGGCGCATGGCTGAGGGCTTCCGCGCCGCCGGCAAGCACCAGATCGGCGGAGCCGTCGCGGATGTAACGGTAGGCGGTGTCGATCGACTGCATGCCGGAGCCGCAATTGATCTGCACGGTGAAGGCGACCATGTCCTCGCCCATGCCGAGGCGCAGGGCCGCGACCCGCGCCGGGTTCATCTCGTCGGCGATGACGTTGACGCAGCCGAGGATCACCAGATCGAAGGCGTTGCGCGCCAGGGGCTGGCGGGCGAGCAGCGGCCGCCCGCATTGCACCGCCAGATCCACAGGCGTGAACGGTCCGGGGCCGCCGCGCACCTTGAGGAACGGCGTGCGTGCGCCGTCGACGATATAGACCGGCCGATCTCCGCTCATTGGGCGGCCTCCCTTGGTTCATCGACATATTGGTTGCGCAGGATATCGGCAGGATCGAAATCATCGACCGCAACCACCTCGGCGACCAGGGCCTCGGCCTTGCGCAGCAGGTCCGCTTCCTCGGCGGTAAGCGTACCATTGGCGACGGCTTCATCAACGGAGACCTTGGCGTCCCGCAGCTTGCGGCGCAGCGGCTCGGTTTCGGCGACATGGGCGAACGCGTCTTCGAGTGTCTTCAGCGCCCCGCCTCCGCGCACGGCACGAACGCCCCTCGTCAGGCGGTCGCGTGTGGGCGATGGCGTGAGCAGAAGCTCGGCGCACTCGCGGGTCAGATCGTCCGACGGGCCGCGGTGCGATCCGCCGGGCAGCGTCACCGCGCGCAGGAGGAATGCCGCCGCGCGGTTCGGCAGATTGGCCAGCACTTCATCAAGGCCCTGGGCCATCTTGGCAAGCGAGTCCTCCGCTGCCCATTCGACCAGCGGGAAGTCGGCGGCCTTGTGTCCATCATCATGCCAGCGCTTCATCACCGCGGACAGAAGATAGAGCTCGGACAAGACGTCGCCGAGCCGGGCCGAGAGCATCTCCTTGCGCTTGAGCGACCCGCCAAGGGTGAGCAGCGCGAAATCGGAGACGAGGGCGAAGGCCGCCGCGTAGCGCGACATGCGCCGGTAGATGCCCGCCGCGGCGGCGCCGCCATGGGTCGGCGCAGGAGCCAAAGCGCCGCCGGTCCAGGCTCTGCCCGCCGCGCGGAAGAACGTCTTCAGCGAATGGCCGACATGGGCCCAGAAGGCCTTGTCGAACGCATCCAGCGCCTCGTTGTCGTCCTTCTTGTCGAGCGCCAGAATCTCGTCGAGCAGATAGGGATGGCAGCGGATCGCCCCCTGGCCGAAGATGATCATGTTGCGGGTGAGGATGTTGGCGCCCTCGACGGTGATGCCGACAGGCACGGATTTGTGCAGGTTCCCGAGGTAGTTTTTCGGCCCGTCGATCACGGTCTTGCCCGCATGAATATCCATGGCGTCATCCACGGCCTGGCGCATCCTGTAGGTGGCGTTCGATTTCATGATGCCGGAAATGACGGCGAGCTTGCGGCCCTGATCGAGCCCGGCGCAGGTCAGTTTGCGGGCGGAATCGAGCGTGTAGGCATTGGCGGCGAGACGTCCGAGATGGCTCTGCACGCCCTCGAACTTGCCCACCGGAATGCCGAACTGCTCGCGGATGCGGGCATAGGCGCCGGTGGCATGGGCCGAGGTCGACGCCGCGGCGCAGGACAGCGAGGGCAGCGACACGCCGCGCCCGGCGGCGAGCGCACTCATCAGCATCATCCAGCCCTTGCCGGCATAGTCCGGGCCGCCGATGATGTGGTCAAGCGGCACGAACACGTCCTTGCCGGAATTCGGGCCGTTCTGGAACACCTGGCCGCAAGGGATGTGCCGGCGTCCGATGCTGACTCCCGGAAGATCGGTCGGGATCAGCGCGCAGGTGATCCCCTCCGCCTCCGGATTGCCAAGCAGTCCGTCGGGGTCCCTGAGCTTGAAGGCGAGGCCCAGCACGGTCGAGACCGGCCCCAGCGTGATGTAGCGCTTCGACCAGTTGAGGCGGAGGCCGAGGGTCTCCTCGCCCTTCCAGTTCTGCTTGCAGACGATGCCGCTGTCGAGCATGGCCGATGCGTCGGAGCCCGCATCTTCGCTTGTCAGGGCGAAGGCCGGTATTTCCAGGCCTTCGGCGAGCCGCGGCAGCCAGTAATCCCGCTGCTCATCGGTACCGAACTGCATCAGCAACTCGCCCGGACCGAGCGAATTGGGCACCATGACGGTGACGCCGGCCGCGACCGAACAGGTGGAAATGCGCCGGATGACTTCCGAATGGGCGAAGTGCGAAAAGCCCAGGCCGCCATATTTTTCGGGAATGATCATGCCGAAGAAGCGGCCGGACTTCATGAACGCCCAGACCGGCTCGGGAAGGTCGCCGGCCCGCGTGATTTCCCAGTCGTCGAGCATGGAGCAGAGCTCTTCGCAGGGTCCCTCAAGGAAGGCCTGTTCCTTCTCAGTCAGCGATGCCGGCTTGACGTCAAGAAGCTTTGCCCAGTCAGGATTGCCGCTGAACAGTTCGGCATCCCACCAGACCTCGCCCGCATCGATCGCGTCGCGTTCGGTCTCGGACAGGCTCGGAAGCTGCGTGCGCGCCCATTTGAATATCGGGCGTGTGAGCGTGTCGCGTCGAAAGGTTCGGATGGACATGGGGGGCTCCTGGTGGCTGTTCGGTTCTGGCGTCCGCAAGGCCGGAAGGTTTCAGGCCTCCGATGCATTTCCTCGGGCATGTGCTTGCCGCTGCCTGCCGATGGCGCCTTGCAGACCGCGCAGCGACTGCTCGGGCCGGTTCCGCGTCGGGACCGGCCGTCACTTCAATTCAATGCCCCGGATCGAATTTTGTTCCTTTGCCCGTCATTTTGGATCTGCGACAAGCGGCGGATTTCAATCGCCTTTCCATTCCGGATCGGCTGCAGATCATGCCAGTTCACGGGCTTGGCCCACGCGATGCGCATGCGATCAATCGCGACACCGCAGGGGCAATCGCGGTGCCTCATCGATGAGGCACAAGGGAACCAAAGATCGATCCGGTCATTAATGTAGCATGTTACACGCCCCGCCGACACTCGACCACGACATCAGCAGGATTGAACGGGAACTGGCTCAACTGGACCGGTTGGCCAAAGCCCTCGACAGCCGGTTTCGACTGCCCGGCACGCCGATCCGCTTCGGCCTCGACACCCTTGTCGGACTGATTCCGGGTATCGGCGACACGCTGATGGCCGCGCCTTCCGCATGGATCATCTGGCGCGCCTACAGGATGGGGATCCGTCGGCGGCATCTCACCCGCATGCTCGCCAACAGCGGACTTGACTATGTGATCGGGTCGATCCCCGTGATCGGCGATATTTTCGATGTCGGCTTCAAGGCAAATCTGCGCAACATCGCGATCTTGCGTGAGGAACTCGTCGCCCATAAGCTTGCGAACGGCAGGGTAGGAAACAACACAAGCACAGCTTGATGACCAAAAAGGCCTCCGGAGACGAGACCGGCGATGTGTCGGAACTTGTCGATGAAGCCAAGGAGAAGTCGGTCGACAAGGCCGCCAGACTGTCCCCGCGGCTGATCCATGAGGTGATCCGCCGCGATGGCGAGGAGGAACTGGGCCGGCCGTTTCGATCGCTGTTCTGGTCGGGCATAGCCGCAGGCATCCTCATCAGCTTTTCGATTGTCGGCAAGGCAATGCTGCGCACCTATCTCCCCGACGCCGACTGGCGGCCGCTGGTCGAGAACTTCGGCTACAGCTTCGGTTTCCTTCTGGTGATGCTGGGCCGGATGCCGCTGTTCACCGAAAACACGATCATGACCGTGCTGCCCGTGGGGGCCAGGCCTTCGCGCGTCTCGTTCATCAAGCTGGCCCGTCTCTGGGGCCTGGTACTGCTCGCCAATGTCATCGGCTGCTTTATCGCCGCGACCACGATTGCCTATGGCATGGTTCTGCCCGAAGCGCTGCTTCCCGCCTTTGACGGCCTTGCCCGTCACGCCATGGCGATCCCCGCCGGCGAAGGATTCGCGCGCGCCATTCCCGCTGGCATCCTGATTGCGGCGCTGGTCTGGATGCTGCCGCAGGCTGCAGGCTCCAGTTTCTGGGTGATCACGCTGTTCACCTGGCTGATCGGCGTGTGCGGCTTTACCCACATCGTGGCAGGCTCGGTCGAGATGGCGTGGATGCTGGTCACAGGGCAGATCGGCATCGTCGCCAGCGTGACCGGGTTCTTCCTGCCGGTTCTGGCCGGCAATGTCGCCGGTGGCACCCTGATCTTCGCTTTCCTTGCCTGGGCTCAGGTCCGCCAGGAAATTCCGCTGCCAAAGGAATGACCCCGATTATGCCCTGACGGGACCGGCGCCGAAGCACGGCGCTATGCCGCTGCCTGCTGCCGTCGCCGGCGAATGCCGTGACCGGCCTTGGGCATCTGTGCCCAAGCCGAAACGGATCGTGCCGCGGCCGACCGACGCCTCGGCGCAACCGGCACCAACGGCGGGCGAGCCTGTCTAAAGGACAGGCAGGGGCCGGGTGGGAAACCGGCCCCCATCACGTCACTGGCGATCGGGCAAAGCGTAGGCGATCACGTAGTCCCCGATGGGCGTTTCCATGAAATGGTGACCTCCGGGCGCGATCACGAGGTACTGGCGACCGTCCACCTCATAGGTCATCGGCGTCGCCTGGCCACCCGCGGGCAACACGGTCTGCCACACCACGTCGCCGGTCTCGATATCGATCGCCCGCAGCAGGTCGTCGGTCGCAGCGGCAATGAAAATCAGCCCGCCCGCGGTGACCAATGGGCCGCCATTGTTGGGCGTTCCGATGTTGAAAGGCAGCATCGAGGGGATGCCGAACGGCCCATTCTTGCGCGCGGTGCCGATCGGCTGATCCCAGAGGGTTTCGCCGGTTGCAAGGTCGATGGCGCGGATGCCGCCATAGGGAGGCTGCTTGCACAACAGGCCGGTCGGCATGCGCCAACCTGCATTGACGGCGATCGCGTAGGGCGATCCGGCCTGGGCGCCGGCTTCGCCGCCACCGCCTTCGCCGCCTTCAATGATCGGCTTGATGCCCTGCTCGTCCGCCTCCTCGCGCGGGATCAGGCGGTTGTAGTTGGGCATGTCGTTGTAGTTGGCGATCAGGATGCCGCGCTCGACATCAACGGCAATGCCGCCCCAGTCATTGCCGCCATTGTAGCCCGGATACTGGATCCAGCGGCGGTCGGCGGTCGGCGGGGTGTATTCACCGTCATAGGCGGCGCGGCGAAACTGGATCCGGCACCACAGCTGGTCAAGCGGGCTCATGCCCCACATGTCCCTCTCCGTCAGCGGCGGTTGGCTCAGAGTGGCATAGGTGGAATAGGGCTGCGTCGGCGACAGGTTTTCCGGCTCGACGCCTCCTGTCGGCACGTCGCGTTCCTCGACAGGAAACAACGGCTCGCCGGTCTGCCGGTCCAGAATGAAGATCGGGCCCTGCTTGCTGGGCAGGATCATGGCCGCAACCGGGCCGTTCTCGCCCGGAAAATCGATCAGCGTCGGCTGGGATCCGAGATCGTAGTCCCAGACATCGTAATGCACGGTCTGGAATTTCCAGACCACGTCGCCGGTTTCCACATCCACTGCGACCACTGAGGTCGAGAATTCATTCTCGGCTTCCGAGCGGTTCCCGCCATAATAGTCCACGGAGGAATTGCCCATCGGCAGATAGACAAGCCCAAGCTCTTCATCGCCGGAGGCAAGGGTCCACATGTTGGGCGTGCCGCGGGTGTAGACCTCGCCTTCAGGCGGCAAGCCCTTGAGGCCGGGCTTGCCCATGTCCCACGCCCAGGCGAGTTCTCCGGTCACGGCATCATAGCCGCGGATGACGCCCGAGGGCGCGTCCTCGGCCTGGCCGTCCTTGACCTGGGCGCCGGTCACGGCGATGCCGCGCACGATTGTGGGCGGACCCGACACGGCGTACCAGCCGGGAACGGTGCTGCCGATCCCCTCGTTGAGATCGACGATGCCGTTCTGGCCGAAATCGGCGCAGAGCTGGCCGGTGGCCGCATCAACGGCGATCATCCGCGCGTCGAGCGTGGTCTCGATCACCCGCTCGGCGCAGAGCGCGCCGGCTTCAGCATCCGGATTCGCATAATGGGCCACGCCGCGGCATGTCGCGCCATAGGGGATCGCATCGGCGGAGACGCCGGGATCGTAGCGCCACTCTTCCTTGCCGGTGGCCGCATCGATTGCCACCATGATGTTCATGGCGGTGCAGATGAACAGGCTGTCCCCGACCTTCAGCGGCGTGTTCTCGGGCGAGTACTTGCCTTCGGCGTCGCCGGTCGGCATGTCGCCAGAGCGGAATTCCCAGACCTGCTCGAGGTCCGACACGTTGTCGCGTGTGATCTGGTTGAGGGGCGAATAGCGCTGTCCCTCGTGGGTCCCGCCATAGGCCGGCCAGTCCGTGCCGGCCTCAAGGGTCTGCGCCGGATGCAAGACAGAGGTTCCGCGCGCCGGTTCGACGACGGCGGCGGGGACGTCACCGGGCGCGGGGTCAGCCTGCGCCGCGGCGGGGGCGACTGCCTCATCGGTCGGTGCAGCTTCGCCGGCTGGCGCGTCATCTGCCTGGGCTGGCTCGACCGCCTGCGGCGCCTCAGACTGGGCTGACGCACGCTCCGCCGCAAAGGCGGAAAATGCCAACCCAACGGCTAACAGGACAGCAAGAGGCTGATAGGCCTTGCCGTGCCGGGCAATATATTTGTGGGATGCGGCACGGGACGAGAAAATCGGTATGGTCAGGGCGACCAGCACAAGAATGATGGTGGGCGCCACGACCCGCGGCACCAGCGGCCATGGCTGAAACCCGACCTCCCAGAGAGCCCAGATCAGCGTACCGATCCAGATCAGAAAATAGATGCCGACCCCGATGATTTCCTGCCGCAGCAACAGGTAACCGCTGGCAATCAGACCTAACCCGGCGATGGCGTAGTACCATGACCCGCCAAGCGAGATGAGCCAGACGCCGCCGGCGCCAAGCACGAGCCCCAGAAGGAGAACGAGAACGCCGACGAAGGATATGTAGACGGAGCCAAGGGAATAGCCGGAGTCCCCCGCGCCGCGTTGCGTTTCGAAATCTTCAGTGCCGGTAACGGGTCTGTCGGCGCGCATCATCGTCTCCCCAATAGTGCATTTGTTATCTAGTTCTTTTGTTGTCCAACGCGGGCAGAGTGATTGTGTTCCCAAAAAGGCAGATTTTCTGCGCCGCCGCCCGATCCCTCCAGGTGGAACGGGTCGCCGGGGTGTTGTTAGCCCGGAAACGGGCGACCTCCTGCGCGCCGCAACGAGGGTAGCGGCGCACACGAGGTACGACGAGAATTTTTCCCGATCGAAGAAGCCGCATTCCGTCCCGATCCGGCGTTCCGACCGCCATGGCGGCGCCGACAAGGGTGCTCTTTGGCTGCCGGATGAAAGATAAGGCGTGTTTTCTCGGAACTATCGGCCCGCGCCTCG
>NZ_JACIYP010000270.1 GCF_014359905.1 Hoeflea sp.
ACGAGCAGCGCCGCGCCGGCGCCATGTTTGACAGCCTCAGCTTCGAAGAACGGCTGGGCCTGCTTGTTGATCGCGAAGCGGCAGAGGGTCGTACCGTTGGGAAGTTCCCTAATTGCGCATTCGAACTCGATCATGGCGACCAATTATCAGATTTCTCTACCTAAAGGTGTTTTCACAATATCAAGTGTTCATGGGTCTTCAATCTGCAATTTGTGGTGCGCCATCCGAATGTCGGCTTGTCCTGGTTGCCGCTGTCGCTGCGCCGCGCTGCCGCAAGTCCGCTCCCCGTCCTCCCCGACGCCGTTGCTTATCTACAAGCTTACGCTTATATGACTAAGTCATACTGCGGAGTCCAGCATGACCGTCAAGACAACCCTTAGCTTCACCGACCGCCACCATCGGTTCCTGACCGACAAGGTGGGCCAAGGCGTCTTTGCCTCGCAAAGCGCGGCTGTGGCGGCGGCGCTGGAGCAGATGATGCGCGATGAAGAGGAGCGCGAGTTGGCCCTTGGGGCTATGGCCGAAGAAATCCAGGCGCGGCTCGACACACCGCGTGCCGACTATGTCCCGGCCGAGGACGCCTTCGCCGCCGCGCGGGCACGGCTGCAGGCAGCGCGTGGGGCGTGAGCTATCGCATCCGGTTCCATCCGGCGGTCGCGGATGATCTCGACGCGATCACACGCTGGCTGATCGACTATGCCGACCCGCAATCCGCCACGCGCCGGCTGGACGAGATCGAGGCCACCATCGCCAGCCTCGCTGACCTGCCGCACAGGGGCAGCCGCCGGGACGAGATCGCCCCCGGGCTGCGCGCCATTCCAGCAGGCCGCAAGGCCGTGATCGCCTTCACCGTCGACGATGATGCGTGCGAAGTGCATGTCCACGCCGTGACCTATGCCGGGGCCGACTGGATCACACGCAGCAAAGCGCGCGGGCGGTAGCAGGATGGCGCGCAAACCCCTTCACAAATGGGCCTTCAAACCCGGCATGCGCGCAAGCGCTTTCGGATGGCGCGGCTCCGCCAAGGCGACCCAGCGGTTGAAATCGGCCAGCGCGGAAATCCGGGCCGTAAATCGCGCGGATCCTGTCACGGCGGCGGACGGCGTGGTCGCATTGGCCGCGCGGATCTGGCCCGCGTTTGAGCATATCGACACCTCCTCGGGCGCGCTTGGCACCGCCGTGCTCCGCACACTTGACGACCTTGTGCCGATCCTGATCGCCGCCCCTGCCGATGAAAAAACGCGTGCAAAATGGCTGAAGCAGCTGCGCGCGGCGATCGCGGACGATGGCGTCGACTACCTCGCCCCGATCTCGGAGCGGTTCGGCGAGATTGCGGCGTATCCCGCGCTCATGACCTTACATGCCGACAGGGATCTCGCCCTGATCCATCGCGCCTGGTCGGATTGGGAGCGGTATTCCCATGTCGGCACCGCGACCCTCACGCTGTCCTGCCTGCTCGAGGCCGCGCGGTATGACGAATTGCTGGCGCTCCTCGCGGTCAAGAAGACCCGGCTGTGGTTCGACGACAAGTTCGGGGCCGAAGCCTTGCTTCGACAGGGCCGCGAGGATGACGCGCTCGCCTATGCCGAGGCGCTTCTGGAGGGGGATCGCCAGACATGGGGCCATCACGACATCTGCCGATTCTGCGAGGCGATCCTTGTGCGCCAAGGCAAGGCGAACGAGGCCTATCGCCGGTTCGGCCTGCCCACAGCGAGCGGAAACACCTGGCTGGCGATGTGGCGCGATCTGGTCAAGCGCTACCCTGACCGGGATGCCCGTGCATTACTGGAAGACCTGATCGCGCTCCACGGTCGCAAGGGCAAATGGTTCGCCGCAGCCAAGACCGCGACGTATTTTGACATCGCGCTCGACTGCGCAGCGGACAGTGAGGCCGCCCCCTCAACCTTGATCCGCGCCGCCCGCGATTTCGCGATCAAGGAACCAGCCTTCGCTGCCGATGTCGCTCTGCATGCCATCAGGCATCTTCTGGCGGGCCGTGGCTATGAATCCAGCCCCTTCGACATCGACGAAGCGGTCGATCACCTGATGACCGCCAGCACACGCATCGACCGGCGGGGCTGGGCCATCGCGGCGCTTCAGCGACTGATGGAGACCACGCCCGGCGATGATCTGATGCAACGCCGCCTTGGCCAGAAGCTGACCGAACTCAGCGCTGAATAGCGGATTGATCGCTATAGAAGACCATCCTGCCGGGCGCGATGGGTTCGGCCAATCCCCTGCCCTGAGCTTGCACGTTTCGACCCGAAAGCTGACTGCCCGGGCGAACGATCACGGTTTTCGGGAACGCACATCGCCTTTAGAGCGTTCTTCGATCAACTGTGCTGGTGCTACATCCAGATGCGCCGCGACCCGCTGAAGAGTCTGCAAGGTGACATTCTGCTGGCCGCGTTCCATGGCGCTGACATGGGCACGGTCGACATCCATCGCCGCCGCCAACGCGGCCTGCGTCAGCCCACGCGCTTGGCGGTAGTGCTTGAGATTACTTGCAAAAACAACGCGGATATCCATCCGCAGCTAAAAAGCCTATCGCGTATTTTGGTGCGACGTATTACAATGCTCATCTGCAACCTGACTGACCGCGATCCGTTCTTGCACAGGCAATCCGATGTGCTTTTATGGACCTTAACGCCAAACGGCGAGGGGGAATCATGTCTGCCACCGGCACCACGCCGATCTCTGATCTCGCACCACAAGGCGATGATCTGACCGACTACGACCATGCACATATGACGCTTTACCTGCGCCTGTTCGACGCCGCTGAAAGCGGTGCAAGCCTGCAGGAAGTCAGCCATATCCTGTTCGGCATCGATGCGGACAAGGAGCCGGAGCGTGCGCGAAAAATCTATGACAGCCACCTCGCCCGTGCGCGCTGGATGACCGAACACGGCTATCGCAAGCTGCTTGAGGGCGGTAACGGCTGAACTTTGCGCAATTCGGCCCAGATCGGCGAACACTCGCGCAGGTTGCGCATGTTCGCCATTGGCGTCGTCGTTTTCTTGCACCTCCCGGCTATACTCTTTCCCCATCGAAACCACTGACGCGGAGCTTCGCCATGACCAAGGATTGGCAAGACGAAGCGGCGTATCGGGATTTCGACAGCCTCGACCTGTCCGGTTTGGCTTGGGAATGCCTGCGCCGCAATTCCGACTATCGCGCAACCTACCCGCTGATGCGGGATGGATTGAGATCACCGGCTGCATGGGGGTTGCGATTTCCCGGTTGATCCGGACATCGACGCACCCAAAGCACCCGTGTTCTGGACGCCTTCAATCGCCCCGGCAGCGGTCGGGTATGCTGTGCCGGTCCCCGGCGGCGACACCGCCGCGCCGCACATCGATGCAGATGATCTGACCGTCATCGGAACGCAGGACGGCTTGATGTATGTGCGCCTCGCAACAGGCGCGTTGCTCGTGTTGGACGCAAAGAACCTGCACCGGCCCCTCGGCATCCTGGTGCCGCTGGACGAGCATTGGACGGCACGGATCAATTCGCTCGAGTCGCTCCGCGCGCAACTGCTTCATCACAAACGATCCCCTCCGCCCCTGACGTCGCAGCAGCGACGGCGCATCCAGCTTGCACTGCGCACGCTCGACGCGCGCCGGGACCGTGCCAGCTACCAGACGATCGCGCGGCACTTGTACGGTGCCGAGGCTGTGTCCCGCGAGCATTGGAAAACCAGCTCCCTCAAGGCCCAGATCACCCGACTGTCGGCCCATGGCACGCATCTGACCACCAAAGGCTATCGCTTTCTCCTTCTCGGTCGCGGAACAACGGGGCGCTCCAAGCCGCGCAAGTGATCACCGCGCAGTCCCGGAATATCGAACCCCATCAGCCCCTGATCCTGTTGGCCTTTGGGGGGTGACGTTTTCGCGCCGCGATCTTCGTCATCCCTCGCCACGGCCCATCTGCGTTTTGATGACCTCCGACAGCCCGCGACGCGCCGACGCGCGGCCTAGCCACCGGAGATGCTCAAATGCCCGACCCCAACGAAGGACTTCCCCCCGCTACCTCAGAACCCCGGAAGCCGCCCGCTTTCTCGGCC
>NZ_JACIYP010000271.1 GCF_014359905.1 Hoeflea sp.
GTGTGGGATCCCCGCACCCTTGCGCCGTTCGACACGGACGGGCTGCTGGCGTCGGCCGCGCGGACCGGGCGACTGCTGATCCTGGACGAATGCGTGGGCAGCTGCTCAACCGCGTCCGAGATCGCGGCGCGGGTGGCGGAGGCGGGCTTTGACGGGCTTCGGGCGCCGATCCGACGGCTGACACGGCCCGACATGCCCGCGCCCTTCAGCGCGCCGCTCGAGGACATGATGCGTCCCGGCGCGCCAGAGGTTCTGGCCGCCGGGCAGGCGCTGGTGGCCCACCGCAAACGACGCTGGACGAACCACACAGGGAGCACCGACAAATGATGAAACCGACCGCGCTTGCGCTGGGATGTGCACTTGCTCTGACCGCCGCCCCGGCGACGGCCCAGACGAAACTGGACGTGGCGATCTTCTACTCCGAGACGGACGCCTTTGCCGGCGCTTTCCGGAAATGGGCCGAGGACGTGGCCGCCGCCACCGACGGCCGGGTCGAGCTGACACCCCACTACGGCAGTTCACTGGTGAGCATCACCGGAGGGTTCGCGGCGGCGCGGGATGGCATCGTGCCCATCACCACCTCGGCCGCGGGCGTCGTCTCGGGGCAGATCCCGGCCATGGCCTTCCTCGAGATCATGGGCGGCATCCCCGGTGACCGAGAGCAGTCGAAAGAAGTTGGCCTGGCCCTCGACGACGAGATGGAGGCGATGTTTGCCGCCGAAGACGTCGATTACATATGGATGCAGCCGGCCTTCGGCGGCCTCGTGGCCTGCCGCGAGGATCACCTGAAGACTCCGGACGACTGGGCAGGCAAGAAGGTGCGCACCGCAGGCCGCTGGCAGTCCGAGCAGCTTCTGGCGCTGGGTGCGGTGCCCACCACCATCGACCCGGCCGAGCAGTACATTGCCCTGCGGCAGGGCACGGTGGACTGCGTGCTGTCGAACAACACGCTGGCGCTGGCGCTTAGGCTGCACGAGGTGGGGCTCAAGATCACCCAGCTGCGCCAGCCGGTGAACGTACTGTTCTATCTTGCCGACCCGCGCAGCATGGCGCGACTGTCGGACGAGGATCGCGCCGCGATCAAGCGGGCGGGTCTTGATGCCCAGATCTTTGCCACCGACTACCTGCTCGACCGGCAGCAGGAAGCCTCGGACACGATGGCTGCCGAAGGCGCGGACATCCACGTCCTGACCGACAGCGAACTGGCCGCGTTCAAGGAGGCGGTGCGCCCGGTGCTGGACAAGATCACCGAAGCCGCGGGCGAGGCCGGCGCGCCCCTGCGTGCAGCACTCGAATCCAGCTGGTAAGAAATGGCCGACGTGCTTCTTGCCTTCGTGATCGCCGTGAACCGCGTGTTCGCGGCGGTCGCCTCGCTGCTGATCCTGGCGGTGGCGCTCCTGGTGTTCTGGGACGTCGTGGCGCGGTACGCCTTCGATGCGCCATCGCTCTGGATCTCCGACTTCGCCAAGTTCTCGCTGACCTATATCTTTTTCCTCGGCCTCGCCCCGGCGCTGCAGTCGGGGCATCACGTGTCGGTCGACCTGTTCGATGGGCTCTGGCCCGACTTCTTGAAGCCCCTGATGCCGCGGCTGGCGCTGATCGCCTGCATCGTCTTTGGCTGCGTGCTGCTGTGGTTCCTGGCCAAGCTGACCCTGCGCACCTTCGACCGCAATCCGCTGGCGCAGACGATTCTGCCCGTTCGATTGAAATATATCCATGTCGTGGGCCCGGTGGGCGCCGCGCAATTCGTGCTGACTTCGCTGGCGCTGCTCCTGCGGCCCGCGGGCAGCGCCGAAAGGGTCTGAAATGGAAGCGTGGCTTGCCCTTGGCGGGTTCATCGCTGCGCTGCTGGTCTTTCTGTCCACCGGCACGCCGGTTGCTGTGTCAATGGGGCTCATCGCCATCGGGGGGCTTGCGCTGTTCGTGTCTTGGCCCGCGGCGGGACAGCTTGCCAACATCGCCTATGCCGAGGCGTCGAGCTTCATCCTGATCGTGGTGCCGCTTTTCGTCTTCATGGGCGAGGTGCTGGCGCGGTCGGGCCTGGGGGAGACGCTGTTCGCCGCCGGTCGCATCTGGCTGCGCCGCCTGCCGGGCGCCTCGGCGCTGGGTACCATCGCGGCCTGCACCGCCTTTGCCTCGGTCTCGGGCTCCAGTCCGGTCACCGCCGCTACCGTGGGCGCCTTCGCAATCAAGGAGATGGACAGGCAGGGCTACGCGCGGCGCCTGTCGCTGGGGGCCACAGCGGCGGGGGGCACGCTGGGCATCCTGATCCCGCCCTCGGTGCCCATGATCCTCTACGGCGTGCTTACCGAAACCTCGATCGCCGCGCTCTTCATCGCGGGGATCCTGCCAGGGCTGATGCTTGCGATCCTGCTGGGGGTGACGGTGATCGCGCTGGTCTTGCGTGACCCATCCATCGCGCCCGCCGACAGCCGCCGCACCCCCTGGCCCGAAAAGCTGCGGAGCCTCTTGCAACTCTGGCCGATCCTCTTGTTGATCTTCGGGGTTATCGGGTCGATCTACGCGGGCCTTGCCACGCCGACCGAGGCGGCAGCGGTGGGCGCCGTGGGCGCCATGGTGATCGCGGCGAGCCGGCGGCGGCTGAACCTTGCCGTGTTGCGCGAGGCGCTGGACGGCTCTGTCCGGACCACGGCGATGTTCCTGCTGCTGCTGATCTCGGGGCTGCTGGTGACCTTCCTGCTGGCAAGGCTGGGCATCCCGCAGGCGCTGGCGGCAACGCTGACCGCCCTGCCCCTTCCCCCCTGGGGCATCATGGCCTGCATCGTGGGCCTTCTTATCCTGCTGGGTTTTTTCATGGATCCACTGTCGATCCTCGTGATCGTGGTGCCGATCTTTTTCCCGGTGGTCACGGCGCTGGGCTATGACCCGGTGTGGTTCGGGATCGTAGTCACGCTGACGATCGAGATCGCGGCCATCACCCCGCCCGTGGGTTTCAACCTGTTCGTCCTGCGCTCGGTCGTGCCCGGCGCCGGGATGCAGCAGATCGCCATGGGCGCTGTCGTCTTCGTCATCCCGATGCTGGTGGGGCTGGTGCTGCTCTTTCTGGTTCCTGAGATCGCGCTCTGGCTGGTGCCCACGCAATACCGATAGGAGAGAGCCCCCATGTTCCGTTTCACCCCCGAGGAGGTCCGGCTGGAGCACTGGACAGAGCGGCTGTTCGTCGCTGACGATGCCACCGCGCGAGCTACGAAAACCGCGCTGGAGGCGCATTTCCTGGCCGAGTGGAACGACGACATCGAGGGGACGATGGAGACCATGGACCCCGAGGCCCCGTTTCAGAGAATCCCCGCGCTGGGGATCGAGGTGCGCGGCCCCGAGGCGGTGCGTGGCTATTACCTGCAGAGATTCTCCAGCTGGCCCGGCCCGGCCATGGACCGCTTCGACCGGGCTACCGTGGTGCCCGACCTGGTCATCGTCGAGGGGCGGCTGCGCGCCTCCGGGGACGCGGCAGTTGCAGCCTTGTCAGGACCCGCAGTGATTGTGGTGGAGTTTCGGGACGGGCTGATCCTCGGCGAGACGATCCACGCCGCACCGGCACCCCGCTGAGCGGCAAGGCCCACCCGATCCGGAACAGGCGGTTACTGGCATCGGTGACGGCCTGAAGCGGTGCGTTCAGCCCCGCGGTGCGCTTCACCAGGCGAACCACCGGACCCCGGCAGAGGCTGTGCGCGGGCCGATGGAAAAGAAATGATTGCGGCTGAGAGAAGTTGCTCGGTTTGTCTGAACAGTTTCCCGTGGTTTCGTAAGTGGATTCCCGCCTCGGTCACACCACCCCACCGCTTCGGGCACCGGCTGGTTGAAGTAAGCCTGATCGGGGCTTTTCCCGTCAATCGATGAATGCGGACGGCGGCTGTTGTAGAAGGTCAGATACAGGTACTGTAATACCAACGGCCTTAGCTTTTGACCGTTTTGGCGTATTCTCTGGTGGTGATCGAGCGCACGGTAACGCTGTCGTTGGCGAAGAAGTTCCAGGCGTCGCAGCATCGTGCCACGATGTCCTCGTAGGTTTCGAACACGGAGATGGAGAGGCGG
>NZ_JACIYP010000272.1 GCF_014359905.1 Hoeflea sp.
TGGATATCGCGGAGCATCTCGAGACGGAGGTGGCGAACAACAACCTCCACCTGGCGCTGGGGCCGATCATCTATCACCGCGAGGGGCTGCAGTACCGGCAATTCTACGTCGAGAAGCACTCGCTCTATTGCGGCCGCCGGCATCCGCTGTTCCTGCATCCCGACGACGAACCGAAACTGTCGGTGCTACGCCAGCATCCGCTGGTGGTGCGCAGCTATGGCGGCGACGAGGAGCTGGGCATCATCAAGAACGCCCTCGTCGGCTCCCGCGTGTCCAGCATGGAAGCCGCCGCGCACCTGATCCTGAGCGGCAGCTTCATCGGCTTCCTGCCCGACCACTACGCCCGGCGCTGGCTGCAGGTCGGCGAGATGCGCAACCTGTCCGGCAGCGACCTGGCGCTGCACACCGGCTTTTTCATCATCACCCGGACCAGCCGGCAGAAGCAGCCGCTGCGCGACAAGTTCATGCAGGAGCTGGTCGCCATCCTGAACCGCAGGCTGCATGAGGGGTAAGGCAGCGGCGGATGGGCTGGACCGGTGCGCTACTCCCCGCCGCCCCTCCGATCATCGACGCAGCACGTCCTGCCATTCCGGATGGCGGTCGATCTGCGCTTTGGCGAACGGACAGAGCGGAATGATGGCCACGCCGTCTCGACGGGCATCCTCAATCGCCTGGCGCACCAGCCGCTCCCCGACCCTGCGGCCACGCAAGGCCGCAGGCACTTCCGTGTGGTCGATGATGATCAGGCCTTCGCCGGCACGGCTATAGGTCATCTCCGCCTCGACGCCCTCGATGACAAGCCGGTAGCGCCCCTTCGATGCGCCATCCTCCCGTTCAACCTCTTCATCGGTCGATAAAGGGGCGGTCTTCGGCAGTTCAGCGTGTGGTGGCCGCACCTGACCCGGTCGCCCTGGCACACATTCCAGCAGATCGCGGTCCCATCCTCCAAGATCGGCAGCGGCCTCGTAGGTCGAAACAAGAAACCCCATGAGCGCCGCATCGGGATCGCCCGCCGTCCGCACGGCCTCGTAGGGCAGCATGAATTCCGACAATTCCTCGTGCCAGAATGCGGCCTCGGGCTGCACGGACGCGGCGCGGTAGCCGCCAGGCGCCGGATAAGCGTAGGCATAGAAGGCGGGGTAATCGATGCCGCCACCGCCGGGCCAGAACCCTGCCGAGGAGACCTCGCGGTCATAGGCTTCTTGCGCCACATCGTTGGGCAATGCAGGAATGCCGCCGGGATGGAGCGGCGCGCGCCGCCCCGAAAAGCGGGTAACAGCCAGGTCGAGAGCGCCCCAGAACAGGTGAACGGGACTGGACTTGCCAAGAAAGGAGGTGCGGAACCGGTTGAAGACCCTGTCAATCGCCACCGATGCCTGATGGAAGCGCTGGACGGCGTCCCGGTCATAGGGCCGGTCACGATGATCTTCGATGAACGGTACGGGGTTGGGCACCTCGTTCGGCGTGCCGTTAAAGCTCGGCGTGCCGCCAAGGTCGGAAATCAGTTGCACGAAATTGGCGTGAAATTTGGCGACCGTGGATGGCCCGAGATCGAACGACGCCTTGCGGCCGTTGCCGCAGGTGCCCACCACCCTGTGCTCGCGAAAATCGAAGAGGATCTCGATGCCCGGACCGTCGGGGATCGGCGAGGAGGCCAGGCCGAGCGGCGTGACATAGAAGGTCGCGTTCCAGGAATGGTTGAGCCACGGGGTATGAGCAAGACGGTATTTACCGGCGATCTGCAGATAGAGATGCAGGGCCGAGCACGTCTCGCGCCAGTCGAGGTAGTCCAGCTGGGGCCACTTGTTCATTTTGTTTCTCCAGGTCGTGTCCGGTCACTCTGGCAATGGAATGTATTCGTCCCGGTCATTGATCGGGAGATCGAACCGTCCCTTGCCCCAGTCCGCGGCGCGCCATTCGGTCTTCGCTTCTTCGATGCGCTCCTTCGAGGAGGCGACGAAGTTCCACCAGATATAGCGCGGTCCGCTGAGCGTTGCGCCGCCGAGGATCATAAGACGCGCGCCCTGGGCGCCGGCCGCGACCGTGATGCTGTCGCCCGGCCTGAAGACCATCATCTGAGATGCCTGATATTCCTGGCCGGCAACCGAGATCGACCCTTCGACGATATAGAGTCCCCTGTCTTCGTGGTCGTCCGGCATCGGCAGCCGGCATCCGGCGTCGAGCGTCACATCGGCATAGAACGTCTCCGAGAACATCGTCGCCGGGGCGTGTTTGCCATAGGCATCCCCGAGGATGAGGCGGACCGAAACGCCGCGATCCTCGATCATGGGCAGCGCTTCCTTGCCGTGATGCTCGAAGGTGGGCGCCATGTCCTCATGGCTTTCGGGCAGGGCGAGCCAGGTCTGGATGCCGAACAGGCTGTTCGGACCGGTCCGGGCGGCGGCGGTGGTGCGCTCCGAATGGGACACACCGCGCCCGGCAACCATCCAGTTCAGCGCGCCCGGACGGATGATCTGGTCGACACCGGTGCTGTCACGGTGATGGAAATCGCCGCGATAGAGGTAGGTGACGGTACCGATACCGATATGCGGGTGTGGCCGGACATCGACGCCCTGTCCGGTCAGCAGCTCGGCCGGCCCGGCCTGATCGAAGAAGATGAACGGCCCGACCATCTGCCGCTTCGGCGCCGGCAGGGCGCGCCGAACCTCAAAGCCGCCAAGGTCCCGCGCGCGCGGAACAATAAGGGTTTCGATCGCATCGACGCCAACGGCATCGGGGCACCCCGGTTCGATTGCTGGGTTCCAGCTCATGCGCGTTCATCCTCACTTGGGCTTCCGGAAGGCCCAATCTGGCGCGCGACCGTCTGCCTAGCTAGTCCTGAGATACGGCACGCTGTGTCGCAGCAAGTGGAACGTGCGGACAATGCCGTATCTTAACGGTCGACACCCCAAACCTCCGGGTTTCGCGCGACGTGCTCGATCAGCATCTCGGTAAGCACCCGTATTTTCCGCGTGGGGTGCTGACCCGGCGGGCGGATGACATAGGCGCCTGCCGGAGGGGGCGGATAGCGTGTCATAATCGGAACGAGCGCGCCGGAGGCCACATGGTCATAGGTGATGCAATCGGGGATCCAGGCGATGCCCAGCCCTGCCACTGCGGCGACGGCAAGCGCCGTAGCATTGTCGGCCTTGAACCTGCCCTGCGGCTGAACCGTGACGATCCTGTCGCCATCCATGAACTGCCAGGTTTCCGTCCCCTGCATGAGGGCCTGATGGGTGATAATCTCATCTGGCGCCTCAGGCGAACCGTGCGTCTTAATATAATCCGGACTTGCAACGAGCTTGCCATAGATCGGCCCGATGCGCTTCGCGATCAGGTTTGAATCCTGAAGGTAGCCGACCCGGATCGCGCAGTCGAAACCCTCCGCGATGAGATCAACGAAGCGGTCGCTGTAGGAGCTATGGATCTGGAGCTGCGGATGCTGATGCGCCATTTCCGCAAGCACCGGGGCGAAGTGAGTCGGGCCGAAAGCAAGCGGCATGGCAATTCTCAGGCGGCCGCGTAGATCACCGGTTGGGAGGATGGTTTCCCTCGCCGTGTCGATCTCGGCACTGGCGCGGGCCGCGTGATCCCTGAACGTGACCCCCGCTTCCGTAAGCGCAGCACCTCGGGTCGTTCGTGCAAGAAGCTGAACGCCCAGCTCCGCTTCGATGCGGAAAAGCCGCCGGCTGACGATTGACTTGGAGAGGCCGAGCCGGCGTGCGGCGGCCGATACGCCCCCGGCATCGGCCACTGCGACGAATGTCTGCAGATCTTCGACATCCATTCCGGTGTTCCTCGTTTCGCGACACAGCTTGCCTGACTATGGCACTAGCCCATCAGCTGAAGGAACAGCAAATTGCGGCCAGACAACGTCGTGCAGGCAACGTCGCGGAGGCAACGTCCCGACTGGCGAATGCCGCCGGAAAATCCAATTCCGCTCACAACAGCAGGAAAGGAAGCCACAATGACCTTTCGTAACGGTCTTGATTCGCTTCTTCGTCCCGAGGATTCAGACCTCGTTCAG
>NZ_JACIYP010000273.1 GCF_014359905.1 Hoeflea sp.
GTTTGGTTGGCCTGATGCTTTGGGTTCGTTATGGCTTGTTGCGCTTCCGCCCGTTCACGCGACTCAGCACGATTTACGCGAATTATCTGGAAAGCCCCGGAACAAAGGCATATTCACGAAAGGAGGCGCAGCAGCTCGTTGCCAGGTTTTCAAATGTGAATATTCAGACTGTGCTCACCCATGGCGATTTGCTGGAATCGAACGCAGGCCAACGCCATCAGGGCGCGTACCTTGATCTTGCGAGAAGAATCTGGCCGCGCTGGCTTATTCGGCATTTTTTTCCGAGGGCTGGACTTTTCATGTTGATAGAAGCTGAGAAGCTTCAGCCAAATTCTGTACAACCAGGCTCGTGCTGAATGGTAAGCATTGACGCTTCGTAGATTCAACTAATTATTTGGTTCAGATGAAACAGCTCCTCCAGTCCCTGAAGGACGGCACGACCGAGCCTGCCGATGTGGTGGAGTTTTTGATAAAGCGGTTTTGCAAACAATGAACCCAAAGCATGCATTGAATCTTTTTCGTTTCGTCTGGCGTCATCCGCTCAACTCGGAGAACAAGCTGCGGGCGTTGGGGAGGCTTCTTCGGTGGCAGATCGGAAGCAGACTCTTACCCGGAATGACCGCGCTACCTTTCGTCGAGAAAACCCGTCTTTTTGCGACACGCGGCATGACGGGAGCAACGGGCAACTGGTATAGCGGTCTGCATGAGACTGCGGAGATGGGATTCGTACTTCACTTGCTTCGTCCGACAGACCACTTTCTGGATGTTGGCGCCAACATCGGAAGCTATGCAATCCTCGCGGCTGGCGCAGTTGGCGCGTACACTGTCGCTGTGGAGCCGATACCGGAGACATTCGCCTGCCTTCGACGAAACATATTGCTGAATGACTTGGAGGAGAAAGTCCGATGCTGTCAGATTGGGCTTTCGGATCGTGACGCGGTCCTCCGATTTACGAGTGATCTGGACACGGTAAATCACGTCATTTCTTCAGGAGAAAAGGGGCCGAGCATTGAAGTTCCCGTCATGACCTTGGATGCGCTCGTTGGAAATATGATTCCAGCGGCGATCAAGATTGATGTTGAGGGACATGAGTTGCGTGTGCTGGGCGGCGCGAGCCGTGTGTTGGCTGACCAGCGAGTGCTTGCCGTGATAATGGAAACGAATGGTAGCGGCGCACGATACGGTGTGGGTGATGACAAGCTATTCGACGTCATGTATCGACATAAATTTGAGCCTTATGGGTACGATCCACTAAGCCGGACGCTTGTTGGCGGACAGCCAAATGCGGGAAACACGATCTTCGTTCGAGATGTCGAAACCGTGAAGTCGAGAATTGAAACGGCGAGAAAATACTCGCTGGTCAATCGAGCAATATAGCGTCATGAAACAACTCCTCCAGTCCCTGAAGGATGGCACGACAGAGCTTGCCGATGTGCCCGCGCCGCGCGTGGCGCCGGGGCAGTTGCTCATCCACACGACAAATTCGCTGGTCTCCGCCGGCACCGAGCGGATGCTGGTCGAGTTCGGCCAGGCCAACTGGTTCGATAAAGCGCGTCAACAGCCCGACAAGGTGCGCATGGTGCTCGACAAGGCGCGCACCGACGGCCTTGCGGCCACCTTCGAGGCGGTGCAGAGCAAGCTCGATCAGCCGCTAGCGCCCGGCTATTGCAATGTCGGCCGCGTCGCCGAGTTGGGCACCGGCGTGGCGGGCTTCGCGGCTGGCGACCGGGTCGCCAGCAACGGGCGCCATGCCGAAATCGTCAGCGTGCCGGTCAATCTCTGCGCGCGCATTCCCGACAGCGTCGGCGACGAGCAGGCCGCGTTCACGGTGCTGGCCGCGATCGGGTTGCAGGGCATCCGCCTTGCCGCGCCAACGCTCGGCGAATGTGTGGTCGTCACCGGGCTCGGCCTGATCGGCCTCCTGACCGTGCAGATGCTGAAGGCGCAGGGCTGCCGCGTGCTCGGCATCGATTTCGATGCGGCGCGGCTGGCGCTGGCGCGGCAATTCGGCGCCGAGACCGTCAATCCCGGCGCGGACGCGGATGTGCTGGCCGCGGCGCAGGCCTTCTCGCGCGGGCGCGGCGTCGATGCCGTCATCATCACGGCCTCGACCAAAAGCGACGAACCGGTGCACCAGGCGGCGCAGATCTGCCGCCAGCGCGGACGCATCGTGCTGGTCGGCGTCACCGGGCTGAAGCTGTCGCGGGCCGATTTCTACGAGAAGGAGCTGAGCTTCCAGGTCAGTTGTTCCTATGGGCCGGGCCGCTACGACCCGGCTTATGAGGAGGGCGGCCAGGACTATCCGGTCGGCTTCGTGCGCTGGACCGAGCGGCGCAATTTCGAGGCGGCGCTCGACATGATGGCGGCGGGCACGCTCGATGTCGCGCCGCTGATCTCGCATCGCTTCCCGCTTGCGGCGGCGCCCGAGGCCTATGCGCTGCTCTCGTCCGGCGCGCCGTCGCTCGGCATCCTGCTGCAATACTCGGGCGCCGATGCGCCGGAACGTGAAGCGCCGCCGGCGCGCCAGGTCGCGCTTGGTGCGCACGCCGCCGCACCCGGCAAGGCCGGTGTTGGTTTTCTGGGCGCCGGCAATTATGCCGGCCGGGTGCTGATCCCCGCCTTCAAGGCGGCCGGCGCCTCGCTGCAGACAGTGGTCAGCGCCGGCGGCGTCAGCGCGGTGCATTTCGGGCGCAAATACGGCTTTGCCGCGGCCGCGACCGACAGCGCCGCCGCGCTGGCCGATCCGGCGGTCGACACGGTGGTCATCGCCACGCGCCACGATGCACATGGGGCCCAGGTGCTTGCCGCGCTCCGGGCCGGCAAGCATGTCTTCTGCGAAAAGCCGCTCTGCCTCACGCTGGCGGAACTCGAGGTGATCGAGGCCGAGGCGGTGGCGCGCCCCGGCCAGTTGTTGATGCTCGGCTTCAACCGCCGCTTCGCGCCGCAGACCGTCCGGATGAAGGCGCTGCTCGACCAGGTCGCCGAACCCAAGAGCTTCATCATGACGGTCAATGCCGGCGCCATCCCGGCCGATCACTGGACGCAGGACCGGGCGGTCGGCGGCGGCCGTACCGTTGGCGAGGCCTGCCATTTCATCGACCTGCTGCGCCATCTCGCCGGCGCGCCGATCCTGCGTCATCACGCGGTGGCGCTGGGCCGGCATCCGGCGCTCGCGATCCGGGACGACAAGGCAATGATCACGCTCGAATTCGCCGACGGCTCGGTCGGCACGATCCATTATCTCGCCAATGGCGATAAGGGCTTCCCCAAGGAGCGACTCGAGGTCTTCGCCGCCGGCAAAGTGCTGCAGCTCGATAATTTCCGGCGCCTGCGCGGCTGGGGCTGGAAAGGATTTTCGCGGATGAATCTCTGGCGCCAGGACAAGGGGCAGGGAGCTTGCGCCAAGACCTTTGTCGAGGCGGTGCGCGCGGGCGGCCCGGCGCCGATCCCGGTTGCCGAGATCTTCGAAGTCAGCCGTGCGACGATCGAGATCGCCGCGAGCCTCGCGGACTGACCATGCTGATCGACATCATTGCCGGGGCGCGGCCCAATTTCATGAAGATCGCGCCAATCATTCGTGCGCTGGACTGGCGCATGGCTGAAGACGGGCCGCTGCGCTACCGGCTTGTCCATACCGGGCAACATTATGATGCGCGGATGTCGGGCGATTTCTTCACCCAGCTCGGTATTCCGGATCCGCATGTCAATCTCGAGGTCGGTTCCGGCACACAGGCTGAGCAGACAGCCGCCGTCATGACCCGCTACGAAAAGCTGCTCATCGATGCGCCCAGCCGGCTCTGCCTGGTGGTGGGGGACGTTACCTCGACCATGGCCTGCGCCATCGCTGCACAGAAGCTGAATATTCCGGTTGCGCATGTCGAGGCCGGCATCCGTTCGGGCGACTGGACCATGCCCGAGGAGATCAACCGGATGGTGACTGACGCCATCAGCAATTTCTTCTTCACCACCAGCGAGATCGCCAACGACA
>NZ_JACIYP010000274.1 GCF_014359905.1 Hoeflea sp.
AACCCGACCACCAGTTCATCGCGCGCGGCCTTCTGGCCCAGCAATTCGAGGGTCCGGGCGAGCAAGCCGTTGTTGGCGTCTAGCGTCTTGGCGGCTTCGGTCGGGTCGAGCTTTACCGCGCCGGACAGCCGCGCCAGCAGCATCGCATAGGTCACGGTCTGAGCGTAGGCGTCCGCGAATTTGGCATCGTCGGAATCAGGGAAAAAGAACTGCCGCCATTCCCCCGCCAGAAGCCCAACGGCAGAGCCGGGCAGGCCCAGCGCGTTTTCGACCTCGGACCGCAGGAAGCGGCTCAGCGGCGCGAGGTATTTGGCGAGGCCGGAAGGCGTGTGCGGCACATTCGGCTGCCAGCCCAGAAAGTCGCGGAACAGGCGGTCCAGCGCCTCGGCATCCTCCTTGCCGGTCGCGGCCTTGCCCTTGTCGGTCGGGTCATCCGTCAGCCGCACGATGGGCTGGCCGTCCGGGCGTTCGCCGGATCGGTAGAGCGACCATTCCCGGCCATCGGTATAGATCAGGTTGGGCAGGCCTTTCAGCTTGGCCCATTGCTTCTTGTTGTGGTCGCCTTTCAGTTTCGGCGCATCCGCCCCGAGGCCGGGCGCTTTCAATTCGATATATCCGCAGATCAGGCCCCCGACATAGATCGCAATGTCGGGGCGGACCTTGTGTTCCGACAAATGCGTTTCGGTCCGGGTTTCGACCGTCAGCCCGTATTTCGCGCCAGTGGCGACAAAGAGCGCCGCGACCTCGGGCTTCAACTGGTCTTCGGGCGAAGCGGCCCCGGGCAGTGCGAATTTCGCCTTCAACGCATCCGCGAATGTTTCGAGGTCACCAATGTCCAACCGACCGCCCCCGCCCAAATGCTTGTTTGCCAAGCAGTAGCAGACAGTTGCGCCCAAGGGAATCAAAGATCGCCTTATGCGGGCACCCCGAAAGGGACGCGCCGAATGGCACCGGCGCGATCCAGTAATCTTGGGGCGGCGGGGATCGCGGATCGCCACCCCGCCGCCGTTCCCTCAGAGGGTCAATGCAAGGTCGGCGCGCGCAGTTTCAGCCAGCCCAGATCGGTCGTGGCGCAGAACCATCCGAAGGCCCGGACCACCTTGCGGTCGTGCTGGCGGATCAGGTGCGGCGTGGCCGCGTCGGGATCGCGCACGGCATCGACCCAGACCACCACCCGCCAGTCACTCACCGGCTGGCGCGACAGCATCCCGACCAAGGCCCCGAGGGGGCCGCGCGGCACACCGTAGAGCCGCGAGAAGCGTTCCACATCCGAGGGTGTGGGCCAGCCGTCAGGGTTGGCCTTCTCGGCCCAGCAGACAAGCGCCATGTGGGCCTGCCGAAGGCGGCGCGGGAACAGGGTCGGATAGGCTTCTGCGATCCGCTGCGACCAGACCAGATCCATCACCCCGCCTCCACCGCTGTGCCTGCGTTATGCGCCGCGTCCCGGTCGGCCAGCGCCGATGCGATCCGGGCGGTGGCGTTGCGGCGGCCAGATGCGAACTCGCGGTCGGCATTCAGGGCGCGCTGGTGCGCCTGCTTCACCGCCGCGATGGCCGCGCGGGCCTGCCGCACATCGTCACCGATAAGCCGGTCGGCCAGTTCCTGCGGCGACACGATCCGCTGCCTTGCGGGCATCCGGTCCAGCAGGGCCGCGACACTGGCCCCCAGAACCCGGTCGAGCGTGGCGGCGGCCAGCGCTGCCGCCGTGCGCAACTCCGCCGGGCCAGCGCCCGAAAGCTGCGCCATGTGGTTCGTGCGCTTGTCGCTGCCCATACCGGCGCGCGCCAAGGCGACCACCGGCGAGGCCCAGAGCATATCCGACGCGGACAGGCCCGAGGCCAGCGCGTCGATCTGGCGCAGGATCGCCCAGCGGTCATCATCGGACGCGGCGCGCACATCAATGCGGGCCTTTGCGGCGATCCTGTTTCCGGCGTTCTGGGCGTCGAGCTTGCCGAACCCCGCGCGGCGGGCGCTGTCGGCAGCGTCCTGCGCCTGTTTCAGGATCGCGGCTTCAAGCCGTTCGATCATCGCCCGGTGTTTTTCTTCAAGCCGGATCGCGGTGGCGACGGCATCGGCCAGTTCGGGCAGGCCGTAGAGCGTTCCGGCGGGGGGCAAGGTCGAGGGGGTATCGTCGGGGGAAAGCGTTGCGGTCATCTGTCGGTCCTCTCAGGTTTGGGGGCCGACGCGCTGCCACTGCGCTGTCAGGGTCGCCATCGCCCCGGAAGCACAACTATAGCGCGAGCGAATGGGGCGGCAAAATGGTATTTGTTGTTGCCTAAGCCCAGAAGGCAAACTGCGGATCACCGGCCTTGCCGGGATCGGCGCGGCGGGTCTTGGCCGATGTGGAAGGCAGATGCGGTTCCGGGTCATCGGCAACCATCGCCACGGCATACCCGACCACAACCGGCGGCGCGTCGGTCACGAGCGCAACCACAGGACGCGGGGTTCTGGCCCCTACCCACGCGGGATCAAAACGGGCGGCGTAACCCAGCCGACGCAAGAGCCCAGCGGCGTTCGCATAGACGGTCGCGCGATCCTCTGGCATCAGTCGCCCTTTCGCCCCTCGATCAGGTCCAAGTCCCGGATGGGCGCGGGCGCGACCGGGTTGTCGCGCAGGAAATCCTCCACGCTCTGCCGCTGGGGCACCACCAGCACCCCGCCGGTGTCGATGTTCACGTTCACCCCGACCTGTTCGCCCTCGCGGTATCCGTGGCGAGATTTCAACAGGAACATCGCCGGGACATACTGGCCCGCCATCGCAAGGCCATGCAGGATGCCCACGAGCTTGTCGTGTTCGACTGCGCGGCCCCGGTCGATGGCCTCCTGCACGGCGGGATCGCGGCGCTTGGCGGCGCGGAAGGCGTCCTTGCCCATCCGCAACGCCTTGGCCATCGTCGCCTCGGCAACACCGCGCGCGGCCAGTTCCTCGATCATCTTCAATCCGCGCTTGCCGACGCGATAGGCCGGACCGCCGGGGGTGCCGTCCGACACGCGGCGCGCCACCGCATCAAACCTGTCTTCATCCATCTGCTGTCTCCTTGTCGAACTCTTGGCAAACCCGCTGGCTCAGGCCCTTGCCGCATTTCAGGTTGCGCGCGATCCGGTCCATCCCCATCCCGCCCGCGCGCAGCGCCCGGATCGCGTCGATCAGCGCGCCAGAGGCCGGGGCGCGACCGATCTGCTTTCCTGCCGCCCGTGCGCGGGCCATCCCGGCCTTCGTGCGCTCAACGATCATCGCCCGCTCGAACTCGGCAAACACGCCCGACATCTGCAACAGGGCGCGGCCCGCCGGGGTCGAGGTATCCAGCGCCTGCTGTTCCAGAAACAGGTCGCAGCCGACGCTGCGCAGCGTCTCGAACAGGTCCACCAGATCGCGCAGGGATCGCCCAAGGCGCGACACATCCCACGCCATCACCACGTCGAACCGGCGGCGCGCGGCACCCTTCACCATCGCATCCAGACCGGGCCGCGCGCGGCTGGCGCCGGATGCCGTCTCGACATATTCGCACACAACCGCCCAGCCCGCGCGCTCCGCCACCTCTCGCAGGCGGATAAGCTGGTTCTCGGGCGTCTGTTCGCCGGTCGATACCCGGGCATAGATCGCGGCGCGGCGCGGGGGACAGTCCATTGTTGTTGCTCCATTTCTTCGCTCAACCATAGGTAGAGCATACCGCGAACGCAGCCCAGCCGTCTATCCGAAAGCACCCCCTGCCGGTCGGTCCGGGGGTGGCCTTCGCGGCGGGGATAAATGCCCGCAGGCGTGGGCTTTCAGGCGGCCAGATCGCGCGACCCTTGCGGGGTGCCCATTGCCCAGCAAGATCGGTCCGGCGGATCGCGGATCAGACGCGGCCTTTTAGGAGCGGCGCGCAACGCGGGTTTTGGTGCCGCCTGCCCCAGACCTCAACCAAGGGGGGAGTAGGGGGAGTTAGGGGGAGTATCCTCCAGTAAGACCCCCCACTTTT
>NZ_JACIYP010000275.1 GCF_014359905.1 Hoeflea sp.
CCGCCTCGCCATCGACAAGTACAAGGGCCACATGACGGAGGTGGCGCGCCGCCTCGGCATCGGCCGCTCGACGCTCTACCGCAAGGTGCGCGACATGGGGCTTGAGGTGCGCGAAGGCTGAGACGGCCGGAGACGGCGAGAGACGGCGAGAGACGAACCAACCCGGAGGGGGCTCCGGGGGCACAAGCGGTGCGGAAGCCATTCCGCGCCGCTTTTCGTTTGGGCGCCGCCCGGCGGCGCGCATCACGCGCGGACCGGGACATTTAGAAAACGGAAACCGGGGATATCCACGGCGACTGTCACACTTCTGTCATCGAAACGTCACAAAACGCTCCGTAGACGGACTTATCCCCGCTTTCACCCGGCAGGAGACCCGCCGCGCGGCGCGCTTTATCCTCGCTGTGGCGGAAAGGATATGGGGTGTGGCTTTTTTGTGCATGCGGCGGGCGGGGTACAGGGGGATAACGGCAAGTTGCGGTCGGTCTAAGACCTCCAGTCGTCACCCGGCATGATTCTGTGCATGAACTCATCGAATAGCGGCACGGTGAATGCGGTGTCGCCATGACTGGGGCTCCAGATCATTCCCTTCGCGATCAGCTGACTGCGCGTCGGCCCGAGCTTGGTAACTTCCCTCTTCAACTCGTCTGCAATGTCGCCCGAGCGGTGCGGTCCGGCTCCGAGTTCCGCCATCGCGCGGAGATATTTCTTCTCAAGTGGCGTCAGACGGTCGAAGCGGACGCGAAAGAAGCTTTCGTCCAGGGCCGCGACCGCAGTTACCGATGCAAGTTCGACGTCTTGAAGATCGATGGGTGAAGCCTCGGCAGCGTCCCACGCGTGCTTGCCCCATTCCTGCAGAAAATAGGGATAGCCGTGCGTCTCCCTGAAAATACGCTGTAATGCTTCTTCCGTTACCTCGACACCTTGATCGGACGCCGGCTTGGCAATGGCCACCCTCGCCGCGTCAGGCGACAGCGGACCCACCACAGGAAAGTCGAACAGACGCTCGGCATAGGATTTTGCCCGGCCCATGCGGCCTGGCAACTGCGGCAGACCGGCACCAACGAGCACCACAGGCAAGCTGCGCTGCGAGGTCCGGTGCAGAGCGGTGATCAAGGCCGCCAGTTCCTCCTCATCGACATACTGCAATTCATCGACAAAGATGGCCAAAGCTGTGCCTGCTTCCTTTGCCGCCAGACCGGTAACCTCAAGCAACGCCTGCAAGTCGTGTTCAAGATCGCCATTGTCGGCCAGACCGGGCTCGGGGTCGAAATCGAGCCCGACCTCAATGTCCTGATATTTAATCTTGAGCGCCTTGGCGAAACCGGCGAGGCCCCGCAGCGCACGCTGCGACAATTCCTTCGCCTTTTCGATCCGCGACAACCGCAGGAGAGCCTGCCGCAACTGTGGCGCCAGAATGGCGGGCAAGGAGCGGCTCTCCGGTGCTTCCACCCTTAGGGTGTGAATGCCCGACGCTTCCGCATCGTCCCGCATCCGGTCAAGAAGAACGGTCTTGCCGACGCCTCGCAACCCAACCATCAAAACGCTCTTGGCGGGGCGGCCTGCTCTTACCCGCTCAAGGCTGATCCGGATGGATTCCCGCAATTCGTCACGTCCAGCCAGTTCAGGCGGCGGGGTGCCCGCTCCGGGCGCGTATGGGTTTTTGATCGGGTCCATGGAATGTTATTTATAGGGAGTTTATAGAGTTTACAAGAAAATTATAAACTAACTAAACTCCATCAAACCGGCACCGCCACATGAGGGCCGCAAGCCGGTCTTACGCGGGTCGTCCTACACTTGTAGTCTCCCCCGCATTGACTTGAGGGGGCGGCATGAGCGTTATCGGCGACTATCTTTCCAAAATCCAGACAATCGCAAAAAGCGGCAAGGCGACCGAACATTCCTACCGCTCGGCCATCGAGTTCCTTTTTCACTCGCTGGACGGGGGCGTAACGGCGCTGAACGAGCCGAAGCGCGTCGAATGCGGTGCCCCCGACTTCATCATCCAGCGCAAGGATATCGTGATCGGCCATGTCGAGGCGAAGGACCTCGATGTGGACCTCCGCAGCCTCAAGGGCGCGAACAAGGAGCAGCAAGAACGCTACCTGAAGGGCCTGCCGAACCTGATCTACACCAATGGTGTGGATTTCGAATTCTTTCGCGATGGAGAGCGCATCGCCCACGTCTCCATTGCCACCCGCGAAAAAGGTATTGAACCCGCACCCGGAAAATTTGAGGAACTGGAAAATCTGCTCAATGATTTTCTGGCACAGCACCCGCAGACGATCACCTCACCCGCCGTGCTGGCGAAAATGATGGCCGGCAAGGCGGCGCTCATAAAGGATATTTTTGGCAATGTGCTGCGGGCCGACAAGGAGTTCCAATCCACTCTTTCGGAACAATATCAGGTCTTCAAGGAACAGTTGATCCACGACATCACACCGGAAGACTTTGCCGACATCTACGCCGAAACCATCGCCTACGGGATGTTCGCGGCCCGGCTCCACGACTCGACGCTCGACACATTCTCAAGGCAGGAAGCTCTGGAACTGCTGCCGAAGTCGAACCCCTTCTTGCGCAATCTCTTCAGCTATATCGCCGGACCAAACCTCGACGACCGCATCAAGTGGATCATCGACGATCTGGCTGAAGTCTTTCAGGCCTGCGACCTCGGAAAGCTGATGAGCGGCTTCGGAAAGCTCGCGGGTCGCAACGACCCCTTTCTGCATTTCTATGAAACCTTCCTCGCCGCTTACAACCCGGCGAAACGCAAGGCTCGCGGCGTCTGGTACACGCCGGAGCCGGTGGTGAACTTCATCGTCCGCGCCGTGGACGAAGTGCTGCAAAAAGAGTTCGGACTTGCGGACGGCCTCGCCGACACATCGAAGGTGACGGTCGATTGGGACACCGGGCAGACGGACAAGAAGGCGAAAGCGGTCACGATCAAGAAAGAAGTGCACCGCGTCCAGATTCTCGACCCGGCGGTGGGCACAGGCACCTTCCTTGCTGAGGTCATCAAGCAAATCGCGCCGAAGGTAAAGGGTGTCGCCGAGGGCATGTGGTCCGCCTATATCGAGAAAGACCTCATCCCGCGCCTGCATGGCTTCGAGCTGCTGATGGCGTCCTATGCCATGTGCCACATGAAGCTCGACATGGTGCTGACCGAATTCGGCTACAAACCGACCGGAACCCCGCCACGCCTCAGCGTCTATCTCACCAACAGTCTGGAGGAAGGCGAACCGGCGAACCAGACGCTACCCTTCGCACAATGGCTGTCGAACGAGGTGAAGCAGGCCAACAGCATCAAGCGCGACATGCCTATCATGGTGGTGATCGGGAATCCGCCTTACTCGGGCCATTCGGCCAACGATGGCGACTGGATGAACAATCTGCTGGAAGCTTACAAGAAAGAGCCCGGAGGAAAGGAGCGGCTCAACGAACGCAACCCGAAATGGATCAATGACGATTACGTCAAGTTTATCCGTTTTTCCGAACATCTGATCGAGAAGAACGGCGAAGGTATTCTCGGCTTTATTACAAATCACGGTTATCTCGATAGTCCGACCTTTCGGGGCATGCGCTGGCATTTGCTAAAGACTTTTGATCGTATTTACATCCTTGATCTGCATGGCAGTACCAAGAGGAAAGAGAGAACGCCCGACGGAAAGGCAGACAAGAATGTCTTCGACATACAGCCCGGCGTCGCAATTGTCATTGCAGCGAAGAAGTCTGCCGCCCAAAAGGGCAAGCCACTTGCAGATGTCTTCCATGCGGAACTGTGGGGCGAACGAAGTGCTAAGTACGAAGCGCTTTGGAAGGCAGGTCTGACAGGAAATGACCTGAGCCCCTGAACTTCCTCCAGATTTGAGTAGAGTCCGTCAACGGAAGGAGACGGACGATGAAGCGATCGAGGTTCACGGAGGAGCAGATCATTGCGATCC
>NZ_JACIYP010000276.1 GCF_014359905.1 Hoeflea sp.
GAATAGCCGAGCGACCAACGCGGCGGAAAGGCGGTGCCGCCGGTGAGCCGCACCTGTTCGCGCACCAGTGTCCGCAGGTCGGGCGCCCAGCGAAGGTAATAGACCAGATCGCCGTCGGCGGTGCGGAAGGACCGGTAGGGCGAGTGATAGTTGTCAAGCTCATTGCCGAGGTCGAACCAGCAGGGCGCCGCGGTGTCGTAGAAAAGGCTGAAGCTGCCAGCCTCCGGGGTCCGGGTCAGCACGAAAGGCACATGTTTGTAAAGCGGGTCGGTATGGGCTGCATCATATCCCAACGCGTCGAGATTGCGCATCTCGTAGCGCCGGCCCGAACGTTCGAGCGGCCCGGCCTTTTCGCCGAGACCGTAATGGCGCTCGCCAGGCTTGCGCAGCATGTAGTGTTCGGCGGCATGATCGCGCCGGCCGAGAAGATAGGCGCCGGTGGGTCGGTCGCCCGCGAAATCCGCCCAGCCGTCGCCCGTCCGCACCTGCCACCGCAGATGGAGCGGTGCGGCGATCGTGACGCGCATCTGCCCGGTATGCAGCGTCACGCCTTCTGGCCCCTCCTCGGTTCCGAAGGCCGGGCAGGCAAAGCCGGAGATATCGTCACGTGCCCGTCCTTCCCAGGGGATCTCGCCCGAGGGCGCAATGGCCCAGGTCCGGTCGCAGGCCCAGGCGCCGCGATTGAGGAACGAGACGCGAAAGAGTGTCTCCTCCAGCGCCTCGATCCGCATCAGGCCGCCACCCTCGACGCCGGTCTCGACACCGGCGGGGTTCGGCCTGACCCTGCCCCAGTTTTTCAGCCGTCGCATCCGGACACTCCCGTCAAGGGCCGAGGAAGTAGCCGGGCAGCGCCAGGCTCAACCAGGGTACGAAGGTAACGATGAGGCTTGTCACGATCATCGCCGCGAAGAAGGGCAGAAGCGGCCGGATCACCTGCGTGATCGGCACCCCTCCGACCGAACAGCCGACGAAGAGCGCAGAGCCCACCGGCGGGGTGCAGATGCCGATGCAGAGGTTGAAGGTCATGATGACACCGAAATGCACAGGGTCGATGCCGATGACCTTCACCACAGGCAGAAAGATTGGCGTGAAGATCAGCAGCGCCGGCGTCATGTCCATGAACGTGCCGACGATCAGGAGCACCGCCATGATGATCAGCAGGATCACTGTCGGATTGTCCGAGATCGTCAGCATCGTCTCGGCGATGCTTTGCGGGATCTGCGCGAAGGCCATGACCCGGCTCATAGCGATCGAGGCGCCGATCATCATCAGCACGATCGCCGTGGTTTGCGCCGATTCGATCAGGATGCGCGGCAGGTCGCGGATCCCGATCTCGCGATACCAGACCAGCGCGAGGAAGAGCGTGTAGAGCACCGCGATGCCCGAGGCCTCGGCCGCAGTGAAGGCCCCGCCGATGATGCCGCCCATGATGACCACGATCAGGCCGAGAGGCAGGATCGCGTTCACCGTCGCGCCGCGAATCGCGGCCAAGCTCGGGCGCACAGCGGCGGCATAGCCGCGTCGGCGCGCCAGGATGCCGGCCACCAGCATGATCCCGAGGCCCATCAGGATGCCGGGCAGGTAACCCGCAAGAAAGAGCGCCCCGATCGAAGTGCCGCCGGTAATCAGCGAATAGACGATGAAGGTGTTGGACGGCGGGATCAGCAGCCCCGTGGGGCAGGAGGTGATGTTGACCGCGGCCGAGAGCGCCGGGTCATAGCCTTCCTTTTTCTGGATCGGGGCCATGACCCCCCCGACCGCTGCCGCCGAGGCCACCGCCGAGCCGGAGAGCGAGCCGAAGAGCATGTTGGCGATGACGTTCACATGCAGGAGCGAGCCGGGCAACGGCCCGGCCAGGACGCGCGCGAAATCCACCAGCCGCCGCGCCAGCCCGCCCGAGTTCATGATGTTGCCGGCAAGGATGAAGAAGGGAATGGCCAGGAGCGTGAAGCTGTCGAGCCCCGACATCATCTGCTGGGCGACGATGAACAGCGACTGGCCGGGACTCATGATGGTCAGGAAAGCCAGCGCCGCCGCGCCGCCGATGGCGAAGGCGATCGGCACCCCGATCGCCATCAGAACGACGAAGCTGCCGAAAAGGATCAGTCCTGTCAAAAGCATCTTCGGCGACCCTCAGCTTGTGGTGTTGGCATCGGAATGGGGGATCATCCCGCCGCCCCTCCCCGAGAGCACGCCAAGCGCGAACCAGAGGCAATAGAACAGGATCGTCGCCCCCGACACCGGCAGCGCGAGATAGATCCAGCCCATCGGCAGTCCGAGGGTCGGGGTGATCTGACCGCTTTTCAGCGTGCGCAGCACGAGATCCGTTCCGCCCCCGACCATGACCAGCCCCGCAAAAGCCGCGACCACGGCCAGGATCAGCAGTTCCAGCCGCCTGCGCGCCCCGCCCTTCAGCGCCATGGGCAGAAAGTCGATGGCGAGATGCTTGCCCTGCCCGAAGGCATAGGCGCCGCCCAGCATCGCCATCCACATGAACAGGAGCCGGGCGATCTCGGCGGTCTGGGTGCTCGGCGTGCCGAGGATATATCGGGTTATGACTTGCCAGATCACCGATGCGGCGGTGACGGCCAGGATCAGGGCGCAGGCCGCGCCCAGCAGACGGTCGATCACACGCTTCGCATCGTCGAGCGCAGCCAGCGTCGATGCCATTCGAACCCCTCCTCCTGTTGCGGTGATCCTTGCAGGCGCGCGCATACTGGTCAACCAATTTCTCATTTTTGGTTGACACCTGCGGAGATTGGTCATTCTCTATTTCAGGTCTCGCACTTGTTCGTCCTTGTCGAGACATCATTCTGGGAGGAATAATCCATGACCCGACATGCCCGCAGGCTATCGCTTGCCTTGGCCGCGCTTCTTGCCTCGACCGCCGTGGCGACGGCCGAAACCGTGCTCCGGCTCAGCCACAACAACCCGGCCGACCATCCGACCCACATCAGCATGGAACTGATGGGCAAGCGCCTGTCCGAGCTGACCAACGGCGAAGTGGCCATCCAGGTCTTCCCTAACGGCGAACTGGGCAACCAGCGCGAATCCATGGAACTGGTGCAGTCCTGCGCACTCGAGATGGCGCGTTCGAATGCCTCCGAGCTCGAAGCCTTCGAGCCGGCCTACAGCGCAATCAACCTGCCCTACATCTTCCAGAGCGAGGAGCATTTCAACAAGGTCGTCTCTGGCGAGGTCGGGCAGAAGATCCTGAATGCCTCGGCCGACAAGGGCTTTGTTGGCGTGGCCTACCTGACCGAAGGCGCGAGGTCGTTCTACGGCAATGCCCCGATCAACAGCCCGGCCGACCTCAACGGCAAGAAGGTTCGTGTGCAGCCCAGCCCCTCTGCCATCCGCATGGTCGAGCTTCTGGGCGGCAACCCGACGCCGATCGACTGGGGCGAGTTGTTCAGCGCGCTGCAGCAGGGCGTCGTGGACATGGCCGAAAACAACCCGACCGCGCTGACCACGGCCCGCCACGGCGAGGTTGCCAAGTTCTTTTCGCTGGACGAGCACACCATGATCCCCTCGGTCGTGGTGATCTCGAAATGCGCCTGGGACGCGCTGACGCCCGAACAGCAGGCGGCGATGCGCACTGCCGCGCTCGAGGCGCAGGAATTCCACCGCCAGAACTGGAACAAGACCGCCGACGAGGCGCTGGCCACGGCGCAGGCCGACATGGGGGTCGCCGTCAACACCGTGGACAAGGCGCCCTTCATCGCCGCAGTCCAGCCGATGTATGCCGAGGTCGCGGCGAAGTCGCCGTTGGTGGCCGAGCTGATCGAAGAGATCAAGGCAGCGGCGAACTAGACCATGCTGGAACGCTCGGACCTGGCCGGGAACGCGCTTCAGGCGCTGCATGACGAGGGCTACGAGGCC
>NZ_JACIYP010000277.1 GCF_014359905.1 Hoeflea sp.
CGGCTCCATGTCAGTTAGTCGCAAGACAGTTCTGCCGCTTATGGAACGCCACAACGGACTTTTGTTCTATCCCT
The DNA here is from genome assembly GCF_014359905.1 of Hoeflea sp. Taxonomy (GTDB): domain Bacteria; phylum Pseudomonadota; class Alphaproteobacteria; order Rhizobiales; family Rhizobiaceae; genus Hoeflea. The sequence goes on from NZ_JACIYP010000277.1 coordinate 75, forward strand.
CGATGTATGAAGGGTTCGAATACTGCGAGAACCTGATCTACACTGGGGCCACGCTGAACCAGACCTGCCTGCCGATGGCAGATTATCTGCTGCAACATTACGGCGGAAAGATCTTCTTCATCGGCTCGGATTACATTTACCCGCGAGAGTCCAACAGGGTGATGCGCGACCTTGTAGAGGCGAAGGGCGGCGAGATCGTCGGGGAGCATTATCTCCCTCTTGGCTCGGGCGCCGCAGATGCTACGCCGGTGATAGAGGAAATCGCGCGCATCAAGCCGGATGCGGTCTTTTCCACGGTGGTTGGGACATCAGCGCAGGCGCTCTATACGCTCCATCACGCCGCCGGAATAGACAGGACCACCAGCCCGATCGCCAGCCTGACGATGGCCGAATCCGAGATTGCCCGAATCGGCCCTGAAAAATGCGACGGTCACATTCTGGCGGCAACATATTTCCAGACTATTGAAAGTGAAACGAACCGCCGCTTCGTCGCCTCTTACAAGGCACGTTTTGGCACATCCGCCACCACCAGCGTCTGGTCCGAGCCTGCTTATCTTCAGGTCCAACTGTTCGCCGACGCGCTGGACCGCATCGGCGCGCTGGACACACGGCGCATCAGGCGCGAAATAGTGGGGCAAGAACTGAATGCACCGGAGGGCAGGGTTCTGGTCGATCCCGACACGCGCCATCTGTGGCTCACGCCAAAAATTGGCGTGGCACGAAAGGACGGGCTTTTTGACATCGTCTGGGAAAGCAGCCAGCCAATGCGGCCTGACCCATATCTGGCGCTGACACGCCTTGAAGAACCCTCATTGCAGGAGTGGGCATGAAAGCTCATTCGCGCCGCATAATGGACGATCTGCGCCGGGCGCGCGTGTTGGTCATTCATCCGCGCGACGAGGATGGCACGGTTCTGATTGAGCACTTGAAACGGCTGGGCTGCGAAGTGCGCACCGTCTGGCCACTGCCCGCCTCTCTGCCTGACGGGATAGACACGATCTTCATCAGCGTCGAAGACACGTCCTCGGACCAGATTGCGCATCTGCTGCAAGGGCACGACCCAGCGATCATCGCGGTGGTCACCTATGAAAGCCCGACCTCGCTCAAGGCGATATTCGATCTGAACGCGCATGGGGTCATGAGCAAACCGCTGCGCCCCCTTGGGATTCTGACCCAGTTTACCCTGGCCAGATACCGCCACGGCTATGAGACGCGCTTGACCGGCAAGGTTCGCAAACTTGAAGAAACCCTGAAAGGGCGCAGACTTGTGGACCGCGCCATCAGATTGCTGATTGATGTTCAGGGAATGAATGAGGATGCGGCATACCGGCTGGTGCGCGATCAGGCCACAACCGAGCGTGTCACGATGACCTCGATTGCCGAAGACATCGTGGCCGCCCACGAAACGATGATTCGGCTGGGCCTGAATCGCGACCAACATTCATAAACCGCCCAATAATAACGCTAAAATAGAGCCCCTCCGCTGAAACCTTCCACTTGAACGCATCCATCTTGCGTGACAGCCTTGGGCAACGAGCAGGATTGCTCGGCGGCAAGGTTGCCGCTTACATCCCGGCTATAAAGCCCCTGATCCGCGGTTTTCACAGCGACAGGGGCTTTTTATGTTTTGGAGACCCGTTTGACATCTGCACCCTACAAAAAACAACCTGTCACGATTGCCTGCATTCAGTTCGAGCCGGTCATCGGCACACCTGTGGCCAATCTTGCCGCAATGGAAGACAGGATCCGGCAGGCCCATGCCGTTGGCGCCAAACTGATCGTCCTGCCCGAACTGGCCGACAGCGGTTATGTCTTCAACAGCAGCGAAGAGCTGGACTCCCTCGCAGCGCCGATCCCGGATGGGCGCAGCGCCCGGCGGCTTTGCGCAATAGCCCGCGAGCTTGGCGTTTTCATCGTGTCTGGACTTGCCGAAGTGGCCGGTGGCCGGTTCTACAATTCCGCCATCTTCTGCGGTCCGGACGGATATATCGGCACCTATCGCAAGCTGCATCTGTGGAACCGGGAAAACCTGTTCTTCGAGAAGGGGGACCTTGGCCTGCCGGTCTTCGACACCCCGCTGGGCCGGATCGGGATGGCCATCTGCTATGACGGCTGGTTTCCGGAAACCTTCCGCCAGCTTGCCCTCAAAGGCGCCGAAATTGTCTGCGTCCCGACGAACTGGGTGCCGATGCCCGGTCAGAACCCCGAAACCGAAGCGATGGCCAACATCCTGCACCAGGCGGCGGCCCATTCCAACGGCCTGTATATTGCCTGCGCCGATAGGGTGGGCACAGAACGCGGCCAGCCCTTTATCGGCCAAAGCCTGATCGTGGATGCCACGGGCTGGCCACTGGCCGGTCCTGCAAGCCGTCAGGACGAGGCGATCCTTTATGCCACGATCACGCCGACACAATTGCCCGAGAAACGAAAATTAAATGAATTCAATGATATCTTCGGCGATCGGCGCGCTGACGTATATGACTGACCCGGCATCAGCCGGGAAAGCCACCACTCTAGAACCGCAAATCAAAACAGGGAAATGAACATGAGACTACCAACACTTATTTCAACCGTTGCCAGCGTCCTTCTTGCTGGCAGCGCATTTGCCCAAAGCGGTGATCCGATCCTCATCGGTGTGCCGGTGGGCCTGTCTGGCGCGAACAGCGTCGTGGCGCCTTCGGTGGTGCAGTCGGCCGAACTGGCCGTTGAGGAAATCAATGCCGCAGGCGGCGTTCTCGGGCGCCCGCTTGAACTGGTGATCGCCGATGATGCGTCGGGGGCCGCCGGGGCGCAAAAAGCATTCGACTCTCTGGTGTTCCAGAAAGAGGTCAATGTTCTGATCTCGATGGAAACCAGTGCCGCGCGAAACGCGGGCCTGCCCATCGTGTCGAAGGGGAAGGTTCCCTATATCTACACCTCATTCTATGAAGGTCGGTCCTGCAACCCCTATCTTTATGTCAACGCATGGGTGCCGAACAGCAAGTTCCGCCAATCGTGGACTACCTCAAAGCCGAAGGGGCGACGAAGTATTTCCTGATCGGCAGCGATTACGCCTTTGGGCGCGGCATGCTTGAATTCACCCGCAGCTATGTCGAAAGCACCGGCGGCACCTTGGTCGGCGAGGAATATCTGCCGATGGACGGCAACGACTGGACCGCGATCATCTCGAACCTCAAAAGCTCCGGCGCCGAGGCCCTGATCACCTCCACCGCGGGTGGCGCGCCGAATGTGACGCTGACCAAACAACTGCGCGGCGCGGGTGTCATCCTGCCCTATGCCAACCTCGCGGTTGATGAAGGCACCGCCAAAAGCATGGGCGGCGATGCCACCGGAATCCTGATCTCGGCATCCTACATCACCGGCATCGAAAGCCCAGAGAACAAGGCGTTCCTTGCGGCAATGTCGGCCAAGTTCGGTGATGAACTTCGCACCCCGAACGACCTTTCCGTGCCGGAATATGAGGCTGTGTATCTCTATAAGGCCGCCGTCGAGAAGGCCGAAACCATCGATGCGGGTCCGGTTCTCGATGCGCTGAAAGAGGTGTCCTTCACGGGCCCGCGCGGCCTGATCACGATGAACAAGCAACATCACGCCCCGCTGACCATGTATCTTGGTCAGGTGCAGGAAGACGGTTCGGTGCAAGTCGTGGAATCGTTTAAGAATGTCGATCCCGGCGAGCAGTGCCCGAAACTGTGACCTGACCGACCCTTGCAGAGGGGCCGCACGTCGGCCCCTCCACCCCAACCGCCCGGAGCGACCCCCGATGACCCTTTTACTGGACATTGCCACCACTG
>NZ_JACIYP010000278.1 GCF_014359905.1 Hoeflea sp.
CAGCACGTCCACGATGGAGTAGATCATCGCTGAGTCGACCACCAGCAGGCCGAAATTGTCCCATTCGTCGGCCTTGAACACCCCCAGCATGGCGGGCAGCGGGATCGAGTTCAGATAGTCGCCGAAACGGATCGAGTTGATGTTGTCGAGCGAGACCTCGACATTGTCCGAGGTGAAGTTACGCAAGGACGTGGACATCATGCGCACCAGGCGGTCATAGACCACCTCCAGCATCGGCAGGCGCTCATAGGACACCAGCGCCGAATTGACGATGGCGTGGATGCCGGAATTATCGCCCGACCCGTCGCCATCCTCATCGAACCCCAGCAGCGAATCGATTTCCGCCTGGTTCAGAACACGGGCTGTGGCCTCGTCCTCGTCACCGCCCATGGCGGCGGCCATATCCTCGTCATCTTCGCCCGCGGCGGCCCATTCGTCGGCGAGGGCGTCCTGGTCGTTGCTCATCTTGCCTCCGTCTTCTCCCGGCGCCGCATCTGCTACTGCACCAGCATCTCGCGGAACAGCACGTCGCGCACACGCGCCGGACGCACCGCCAGATTCACCCGCCGCAGCAATTCCTCGCGCAGGCGGTACATGCCGGCCGAGCCCTGAAGATCCTCGATCCTCAGCTCACGCAGATAGACCTGGAAATTATCGATGATGCGCGGCATCACCTCGTTGATCCGTCCGATATCGGACGGATTCTGCAACTCAAGACTGATGTTCATCTTCAGGAAGGTCGAACGCCGGCCGCTGCTGTTCAGATTGACGATGATCTCCGGCAGATCGAAGAACACGGCCTGAGCCGGCGGCGGTGGCGGCGCCGCTTCCTGGGAGGTTTCCTCCGGCACCGGATCGGACCCGAGCAGGCCGGAGAAGTAAACGCCCACGCCGACGCCGATCAACAGCAGCAACGGCAGCACAATGAAAAGGATCAGCTTCTTGCCGCTGAACTTTTTCTTGGGCGGGCCGCCGCCTTCCTCGAAATCTTCGCCGACCGCGTCAGCCGCCATCTTGTTCTACCTGTCTGTCACTCTTGCGAAACCGCCCGGACCGGACGGACTGCGCCAATGGTGTGGCACCGGGGTGTGGCGCCTGAAAAAGCAGGGAAAGCAAAAACCGTGCCTCCCTGGTTGCATCCTGGGCCGCATTTTGCCCGGCGATCCGGCATGGCTTCATACATAACGCTTTTTGCAGTTTAGCGGAATCATGTCCGTGTTGAAAGGATTGGCTGTCTCTTAACCCTATACCTTGTCGTTTTTTCCACGGCGACCGCGCGATCTTGTGGTCCTGATCTTACGCGCCTGATCTTACGCGGGGGCATTCCATTACAAGCGTGGTCCTCCCGTGCGGCGGCGCTGGCCGCCCCGCCCCCTCCTGCCCCGACTGCCTTGGCAAGAATTGCCGGGCAAAGCCTGCCGCCAGGGTGTCGCGGCCGTCCCGGAACCAGAATTTTCCGCAAAGAATGGCGGAATTCTGGGATTTTTCAGTTTGGCACACCTCCTGCATCTGATCTGGCAAGCCCGACGCGCCGGACAGTTCCCGGTCATCGAACCAGGCAGGAGAGATACGACTATGGAAGCCACTTCCTTCATCGCCTTGTCACGTCAGAGTGCATTGCAGCGCGAGATGTCCACGATCGCGAACAATATCGCCAACGTGAACACGGCCGGCTTCAAGGGGCAACGCGTGCTGTTCGCCGAATATCTGGAAGAGCCCCGCTTCGGCGAGAAGCTGTCCTACGTGATCGACAAGGCGATTGCCTTCGACATGTCGGAAGGCCCGCTGATGACAACCGCCAACGATTACGACCTGACGGTAAGCGGTGACGGTTACTTCGTGGTCGAGACGCCGGCGGGTCCGCGCTATACGCGCACCGGCAGCTTCAAGCCCAACGAGGATGGCGAACTGGTCACCACCGAGGGCTATGCCGTTCTCGACGCGAACAACAACCCGGTGTCGATCCCGATGGATCAGGGGCCGCTGCTGATTGACGAATTCGGCTTCATCCGCACCCGGGACGGTGCGCAGATCAGCCAGATCCAGATCGTCGCCTTCGAAAACCCGCAGACGCTCCAGCGCGCCGGCAATAATCTGTTCGTCTCCCTGGAGGAGCCGATCGAACCACAGGATTCGCGGGTGGTGCAGGGTGCCCTGGAAGGGTCGAACGTGAACGCGGTCGGCGAGATCACCCGGATGATCGAAATCCACCGCAGCTACGAACGCACCTCCAACCTCATCCAGCAGGAACATGACCGCATGCGCGACGGCATCCGCCGCCTCGGCAAGCCGTCATCCGGCGCCTAACACCTGACGAACCCTGATTAACGGCCCCAAAGCCAGATACGGAGTAACAGACCATGCGATCCCTTAATATTGCCGCCACCGGCATGCAGGCGCAGCAGATCAATGTGGAGGTCATCTCCAACAACATCGCCAACATGAGCACGGTCGGCTTCAAGCGCATGCGGCCGGAATTCCAGGACCTGCTCTATCAGGATCTGCGCCGGGTCGGCGCCCAGTCCGCGCAGGAGGGCAATGTGGTTCCCTCCGGCCTGCAGATCGGCGTCGGTGTCCGCGCCGCGGCGACCTACCGGATCAATGAGCAGGGCAACCTGATGCTGACCGACAACCAGCTCGACGTCGCCATCCAGGGCGAAGGGCTGTTCCGCATCGAACTGCCCAATGGCGAGACCGGCTACACCCGCGACGGCTCCTTCCAGCTGAACCCGGAAGGCCAGCTGGTGACCGCCGACGGCTTCCTGGTGCAGCCCGCCATCGCGGTGCCGCAGAACGCCGTATCGGTGACCATCAATGCCAGCGGCGAAGTGCTGGCGAAGCTGGACAACCAGGTGCAGCTGCAGAATCTGGGCCGTATCGACCTGGCGGTATTCCCGAACATGGCCGGCCTCGAATCCATCGGCAACAATTTGCTGCTCGAATCCCCCGCTTCCGGCGCCGAAATTGCCGGCAATCCGGGCGAGCCGGGCTATGGCACGCTGCTGCAGGGTTATCTGGAAACCTCGAACGTGAACCCGGTGACCGAGATCACCTCGCTGATCACCGCACAGCGCGCCTACGAGATGAACTCGAAGGTTATCGAAGCCACCGACCAGATGATGCAGACCGTCACCCGCCTGCGCTGATCCCGGATCAAGCGCCAGCGCCGGATAGCGCGCGAGCGATTAAGCGACACACGCAGAATAAGGAGCAGACATCATGCGAGCCAGCGACAAGACCGCCCCCCGGAATGCCACCCGGAACGCCTCGCGTCAGCTTCGGATGTACGGCCTGGGCCTCGCCGTTCTGGTCCCCGTCCTGGCCATCGGCCTGGCCGCGACACCTGTATCGGCGCAGCAGTCCACGGCACGCGACCGTGTGCTGGCGCCTGCCGCCGCGCTGCTGCCCGTGTCGCTGCAGAACGTCACCATGGTACAGGAGCGCGAGGTGCGCCTCAGCCATCTGTTCGCCGGCGTCACGGACGACAAGAACAGCGTCGTCGATCACGCGCCGCTGCCCGGCGAACGCCGCATCTATACCGCCAGCCATCTCTATGCCCTGGCGCGGCAGCACGGTCTCGACTGGCGGCCGAACAGCCCGCTGGACAAGGTCGCCATCGAACGCGCCAGCGTCATCGTGCCAACGGAGGAGATCGAGCGCGAGATTCGCGACGCGCTGGCCAGCCAGGACCGGTTCGAGGAGATCGACGTCGATCTGTTCAATCGCGGCGTGCGGATCCACATTCCGACGGACCGGCCGATGACCATGCGGGTGGAGCAGCTGAGCTACGATGCCCGCTCGCAGCGCTTTCAGGCCACCGTCACCGCGCCGGCGAACGATCCCGAGGCACAGAGCGTACAGGTCACC
>NZ_JACIYP010000279.1 GCF_014359905.1 Hoeflea sp.
AAGTTCAATGTAGTAATAAAAACAACATTTACCGCAAATTTAGATACCTGTGGCCGCTCCGCACCGCCCTCAGTAGGATAGGCCACCCCTTTGGCAAGCCGCATCAGGACCGACATGGACCGCGTACACAACCTGCTCGAGCAGATCCAGCGCCGCATCGAAGACCTCAACAAGGCCGAGCGCAAGGTCGCCGAGGTGATCCTGCGCAACCCGCAGCAGGCCACCCGCTTCAGCATCGCCACCCTGGCGCAGACCGCGCAGGTCAGCGAGCCGACAGTGAATCGCTTCTGCCGCTCGTTCGGCGTCAGCGGCTACCCGGAACTGAAGATGCAGCTGGCGCAGAGCCTGGCCAGCGGCGCCGCCTATGTCAGCCAGGCGGTGGAACCCGACGACGGCCCGGCGGAATACACGCGCAAGATCTTCGGCTCGGCCATCGCCTCGCTGGACAGCGCCTGCCAGAGCCTCGACCCATGCGCCTATGTCCATATCCCCGCCAAAATCAGTTGAGCCGGTTTTGCTGCGAGACGATCGGGGCGGGATTGCAACCTTGACTCTCAATCGCGTTCCGCAGCGGAATTCGCTTAGCGAAGCGTTGATGGCGGGGCTTGCTGATGAGCTTTCCCTGATTGAAACGGACGCGGATGTCCGCGCCGTGGTGATCGCCGCGAACGGTCCGGTTTTTTCTGCGGGGCACGATCTCAAGGAGATGACAGTACATCGCGCCGATGCGGACCGGGGCCGCGCCTACTATCAAAGAGTTATGAGTCAGTGCAGCGCGATGATGCAGGCGATCGTGCGGCTGCCGAAGCCGGTCATCGCGCGCGTGCAGGGCACTGCGACGGCCGCCGGCTGTCAGCTTGTGGCGAGCTGCGATCTCGCGGTTGCGGCTGATACGGTCAGCTTCGCGACGCCCGGCGTCAATATCGGTCTCTTTTGTTCGACGCCGATGGTGGCGCTATCGCGTAATGTCGGCCGCAAGCATGCGATGGAAATGCTTTTGACTGGCGAGATGATCGATGCTTTGCGCGCCGTCGAGATCGGCCTCATCAACAAGGCGGTTCCCCCGGAGGAACTTGACGTAGCCGTGACGCATTTTGCCGAGACAATTGTGTCGAAGTCTGCGCTCACTGTCTCCATCGGCAAGGAGGCCTTTTATACACAATTGGAGAAAGGTCTTTCTGACGCTTATGTCTATGCGAGCGAAGTTATGGTGATGAACATGCTTGCGCGCGATGCGGAGGAGGGGATTTCATCTTTTATCGAGAAGCGCGATCCCAAATGGGAGGATCGCTGAGCTGTAGCGCCGCTGCACGGCGTCGGCACGTCCCAGGGAGCGGAGGAGAACGGAAGCGTTTGCTGCGTTGCACTCGTGAGGTGAGCAACCGTAAAAATAGAACCCCAAAATTCTCCCATTGATCGAATCGATTGGCTGATCGCAATGAATTTTCTTGACTGGGTTCTTCAGGCGCGGCCCAATAATATCAGGGAGACGGTGAGCAAGATTACTTCCGTGAGGAAGAGTTCGCGTTCGGGAAATTCGAATATTTTCGCATGGAGGTTTCTTGTTCGCTCGCCGAGAAGGAGGGAGCGATGCAAGTGGAAAACGGAAACGTCAGACGGGCGTGGGAGGCCTTTGTCGAAGGCAGGCATATTCAACCCGATTTGAAGGATGTCGATCAACCCAATCTGCGAAATGTGGTTTTTGAATCGTGGAATAGATCCTGCCGTCACGGCATTGATCTGGGGTTGAAGGGTGCTCCGTTGCTGGAGGAGGCCGAACTCTTCCGGCGGCGGATCGAAAACAACATTTTCATGCATGCTTCGCAGAGGGTTTTGAAGAGTTCCCGCAAGTTTCTTCTTGAAGCCGGCGCGATGATGATCATGACCGATCCGTCCGGCGTTATTATCGAAACAGAAGGTGATTTGAAGACCATCGACTCCGGACGCGAGATTCATGCGGAGCGTGGCGGTTGTTGGGGTGAGACGGAAGTCGGTACCAACGGCGTAGGCACCGCTATAGCCTTGGGGCAGCCGGTACAGATACAGGGGGCGGAACATTTCTGCCCAGAGTTCCAGAGTTGGACCTGTGCAGGGAGCGTCGTACGTCATCCTGGTGACGGTGATGTCATGGGGGTGATCGTCATTGCAGGTTTGACGGAAAACTACAATCCCCAGAGTCTGGCGCTTGCCGTGGTTGCGAGCCAGCAAGTGACGGCAGAGGTAGCCTATGCCGTTAAACACGAACATCAGTCGCTTCTTCAGTATTTCTTGAGCAAGCGGAAGCGCTGGCCGAACGAAGATGTGGTCATGGTCGATAAGCGCGGCATGATCGTGCACGCAACCGAGCGCGCCTTGCTGGACATCAATCGTCAAAATGCCGGCCTCATAAGTCAGGGTGCCATAGCGGCCCTTAAGTCGCTGCCATTTTCATCCTGGAGGTCGCAGCTCAATACCATTCTTCCCGACGCCAGCGTGGAGCTGGTCGAGGAGGAAGGTGTCGGCACAGGCGCGTTCCTGGTGCTGCGTGGTGGCCGCAGGCGGTCGATGGCGACCAAAACTACGCAGCAGCACACCGAAAAGGGCGTCGACCTTTCGGGAATTCTGGGTGAAAGCCCGGTAATCAAAGCAGCCAAGGAACGTGTTGCGCAGATAGCTGAGAATGGTGCGCCGATCCTGCTTACCGGCGAAACGGGTGTCGGCAAGGAGCTTTTTGCGAGAGCGATCCATGGCCTTAGTTCAGTTTCGTCGGGACCGTTCGTGCCAGTGAATTGCGGCGGTCTGCCGCGCGAACTCATGGCGAGCGAACTGTTCGGCTATGCCAAGGGTGCTTTCACGGGCGCGCGGGAAGAGGGCCATATTGGCAAGGTGGAGGCCGCAAACAACGGTATTTTGTGCCTTGACGAGATAGGCGAATTGCCGCTCGAACTGCAACCGTTTCTCCTGCGTGTGCTCGAGGGCGGCGTCGTTTACCGTGTGGGCAGTAACGAGCCGCGCCCTATCGATGTGCGTCTGGTCGCGATGACCAACCGTAACTTGCGGGAAGAGGTTGATGCTCGCCGTTTCCGCGGCGACCTCTATTATCGCATAGCTGCGCTGCAACTGCCGATACCGGCGCTACGGGAGCGGGGGGACGACATTCTGTTGCTGGCGGAACACTTCCTCAAGGATGCCGCCGAACGTCTTGGCCGGACAGTCGGAGCGTTCAGTGCGGAAACCAGGGCTGCTCTTCTGAGTTATCCCTGGCCCGGCAATATCCGTGAACTGCGCAATTCGGTCGAATACATGCTGACGATATCGAGCAGAAAGACCATTGACGTGTGCGATTTGCCGATCGATATCCAGCGACATGTGACCAATAGCGTAGCGATGACACCCCATGCGCCTGTCGTGGTCGGACAGAGCATGAAGTCCGTTGAGCGCGCAAATATCGAAGCTGCCGTGCGGAGCTGTGGAGGTAACCTGACGCGGGCCGCCAAACAACTCGGCATAGCCCGTTCAACTTTGTATTTGCGGCTGGCCGAATATGGTGCGCCCTGTGCAAAAGACATGCAGCATGGCCGGTCTGTCCGAAGGGCCGACAATAGACTGTTTGATGTCTGAGTTACATACAGGTCCGGTGCGAATTTAGCCACCGATGAAACCACATAACCCATTGAATCGGCAGGGGTAAGCGAGCTTCGCTTGCAACTGGCGCATTTCCTGCCTGTGTCAGAAGAAGGTCTGTCACGGCGGTTGGTTCATGTCTGTTCGTTTCCTATGCGACGGGTGTTCATTTGAAATGAAAGTCGGCTGTGTGGCCAGACAGATCGCGAACTTGAACCGCCCGGAGTCGGACGCCAAAGGCCCGATCATC
>NZ_JACIYP010000028.1 GCF_014359905.1 Hoeflea sp.
CGCGCGGTGAATTTCCGCGGCGGTCCTCGATATTGTCGCTCTGGCGACGGCCCTTCCAATCCATGGCGGCAGTTCTCCTGAAGGAATGTCCGTCCTTAATGCAGCAGGCGGCCAGTTTGTTCAATCCGAATCCGCTGAAACTGCGGCCGGTCACTTTCACGGGCGCCGGAAACGGCCGCACGCCGCTTGATCTCCGCACGATTGATCAGGATCAGCGCGCAGGGCGCGTCTGATGCTATGATGATCCAAGGAGGTCCCGCCATGCCGAAATTCAATCCATGCCTTTGGTCCGGCTGCCTGATGCTGATGGCCGCAAGCTGGCCACTCGTCGCCATGCCTGCGTACGCCGACCAGGCGGCGGTCAGGCGTGGCGAGAAGGTGGTCGATGAATGGTGCCGCGATTGCCATGTGCGCGAGGGCGAGGCCCTGACCGCCGACATGGCGCCCCCCTACTCGGCAATCGTCGCTGTTGATGGCCGCGACCGGGCCTGGTTCGAGGCGTTCCTGAAAGACGATCACTTTCCGATGACCACGTTCAGGCTGTTTGATCACGAGAAGGCTGACGTGGTGGAATGGCTGATGGATCTGCAGAAGCGGCAGGAATAAACCGTTTACCGGCCGGAAGAATAGGCCGGGACAGCCGGTCTGAACCCCGTCATAAAACGCCGCAGGCCGAAATGGGCGGCGGTCACGACGGCGATCGAGACATAGCCGTCAATGGCATAGTGCCAGCCCAGATAGACCGAACTGAAAAGCACGAACCCGACATAGGCGAACGCCGCTATGCCCCACGGCCGCGAGCGTTCGATGACGAACAGCGCGTTCATGGTGACCAGCGCCACATGCACGCTCGGAAATGCCGAAATTCCGCCGCCAAGGCCCTGGATATTGTTCTCGTGCAGCAGCCAGAGATAGCGCTGGCTGAGCATCACCGATGCGTCGAGCGGGCTCTGCGCCAGAAACGCCAGAAGCCCGGCAAAGCGGGCGTGGTCACCGGTGACATTGCCGTAGAAGGCCGGCCCCGCGGATAAAAACGTGCCCGCCAGAAGATTGCCCACCACGATCCAGACGATCATGAACATGATCAGATAGCGCTTGCGCACCGCATCGGCCGCGGGCGAGGTGGCGACGAAGAACAGCGCGCCGAAACACACGGTAAACCACACCTCGCCGTAATTGATCTCGGCAATCAGCCGCACCGCATCATTGCCCGCCACCGCGTGCAGGGTGCGCCAGGGATCGGCGCCGAAATGCAGCCACGCATCGATATCGGCCTGCAGCCGGTCATAGGGAAAGCCGCCGAAGATCAGTGGCAGCGATGTCTTGATCGAGGTGAAGGTGCCCTGGAACACGGCGATGCCGGCCATCATCATCATGCCGGAGCCGAGGGCCGCCAGGCGTCCGGCCGAAAAGGTCCGCCTGAACGCCAGCCGCCGCCGCTGATCGAACCGGACGATCACGCGGATGACGTCGAAGCTCAGCGCCGCAAGCGGCATCATCAGCAGGAACCCCTTGATGGCGGGCAGGACATAGCTCGCATGCGAGGCGCCGCCCGCATCGCCGACGGCGATGAGAAAGGCGAAACCCATAATGGTGTAGAAGAGCACGGCCCAATAGAACCAGCCATCCGCCGTCAGCCGCGCCAGCACCCCGGAAAGAAGCGGGTTTTCCGATCGAAGATACAAGGTTTGAACTGTCATCGCCGCGCCAGCTTTTGGGATCTCGCCAGACCTTGCCGCGTCAAGCTTAAGATAATGTTTCGGCGGACGGGGTTTCGGGTATGCTCAGGGGCGTGAACGGCGGGCGGAACGGACTTAATACCGGTTGCAGAGAGCGCGGCTCTGCCCGCTTCAAACCTTCTCCAGCCGCTCCGCGATCCAGATCTTGATCAGCGCCTGCCGTGTCACCCCAAGCCGCTGCGCTTCCTTGTCGAGGGACGACACGACCCAGGCCGGAAAATCGACATTGACGCGCTTGGGCTCCTGGCCCGGGCGGCGCAGCGTGGTGAGATCGAGATGTTCGATGACGCTTTCGCCATCATCGAACTTGCGGTCGAATTCTTCAGTGGTGATTATCTTCCTGGCTGTCATAAAGTTCCACCTCGTCTTCTCTTGCGCGCCTGACAGAAATCAGCCGGATGTTCATGTTGCGCAGCGTGCCGATCGCGGTCCACATCAAATCGCCGATCCTGCCTACCGCCAAGAATCGCGGTTCAATAGCGGACTCTGCCTGAATGACGATATGCCTGTCGTCATTCCACAAAGCCTGCGCCTCGACAAAATCGATGCCGTGCTTGGCCTTGTTGATCGCACTCTTGGCATTTCAATACTGAATTGCAATCGCAACTCGGGATTCGACCAGTTCGGCGAGTGCCTTAAAGTGGCGACATCGTCCAGCCTTGCCGCTCAAGTTCCAAGGCTTCAGGTCCATACCAGAAAATACACTTTCCCTCTCTGCTCATCAGCCTGCGCGCACCGCGCAAAACACTGTCCGCCCATTTCAGAAAGTCATCGTTCTTCCGGATCAGGCGCTCGGACTCATCGAAATAATCCGTCACCACATACAGTCGGCCGCGCCTGATTTCTTGCCGATCTTGAATTACGCAGCTGGGCCAGTATTCAATGCCATCAGAATTTTGCTCATCAAAATGATATTTATTATTAATTTCTATGAATTTAATATTTACTGTATATTCGGCATGGATAAGATAAAATCGTTCAAATATATTTTTATCTCTCTTGATTTCACGTCGAAAACGAAGTTCACGAGTGTCGGATTTGTCATCGACGGGGACAGCCCCTTTTGCCTTCAAGAAATCAGCGAGTGCATCTTCATCATTTTGCGACAGGAAAAAATTAATTTGCTTGCTCACGTTAAGTGTTCCCACTTATACAGATCAACTCAAACTCAGAAATCCTCAATTCAATGTAGAGATCATCCTGTTCATCCATACCGATATCCTAATTTTTGTTCATCCCGAGGTCTTCTGAGGCCCCAAGCTCCCTTCCACACCGTCAGCGTACATGTGCCTTTGGTCCGCGATGATGTCTGGTCTGCGATCCAAGTTGTAGCCATTTTAGGATCGTAGGCAAAGCGGCAACGTCGGATTCAGTCCTCAGGCACGCCCCGCAAGCGCTGCGCGGTACCGCTGCCGCCTCATGCCCCCACTTTCCCCTGCACAATCCCGCATTGGGGGTTCCCTCGGGGCATCCATTTGCCTATAAGCCGCGCTTAGCCTCATAGATCGCGCATGGCGTCTCCCGAGCGGTTGCAAACCGGCGGGGGCGTTTTGGCGCGAAGCCTGCGCAACAGGGACCCGGACCATGCCAAAACGCACCGATATCAAGTCGATCCTCATCATCGGTGCGGGACCGATCGTCATCGGGCAGGCCTGCGAGTTCGACTATTCCGGAACGCAAGCCGTCAAGGCGCTGAAGGAGGAAGGCTACCGGGTGATCCTGGTCAACTCCAACCCGGCCACGATCATGACCGACCCGGGCCTCGCCGACGCCACCTATATCGAGCCTATTACGCCGGAAGTGGTGGCCAAGATCATCGCCCGCGAACGCCCCGATGCCTTGTTGCCGACCATGGGCGGGCAGACCGCGCTCAACACGGCGCTCTCCTTGAAGCGCATGGGCGTGCTCGAGCGCTACAATGTCGAGATGATCGGCGCCAAGCCCGAGGCCATCGACATGGCCGAGGACCGGGCACTGTTCCGCGAGGCGATGGCGCGCATCGGGCTCGAGACGCCGCGCTCGTTCCTGGCCAACGCCACCGAGATCAAGGACACCGACCGCAAGCTGCACGAGGCCGAACGCAAGGCGTTGCGCGAGAAGCTGTCTGGCGACGAACTCGACGCCGGCCTCGATGCGCTGGAAAACACCTGGAACCTCGGCGAATCCGACCGCAAGCAGCGCTACATGAGCCACGCCATGGCCCAGGCCGCCCGCGCGCTTGACGAGATCGGCCTGCCCGCCATCATCCGTCCCTCCTTCACCATGGGCGGCACCGGCGGCGGCATTGCCTATAACCGCTCGGAATTCTTCGACATCATCGAGAACGGCCTCGACGCGTCGCCCACCACCGAGGTGCTGATCGAGGAATCGGTGCTGGGCTGGAAGGAATACGAGATGGAGGTGGTGCGCGACACCGCCGACAACTGCATCATCATCTGCTCGATCGAGAACATCGACCCGATGGGCGTGCACACGGGCGACAGTATCACGGTGGCCCCGGCGCTGACCTTGACCGACAAGGAATACCAGATCATGCGCAACGCCTCGCTCGCCGTGCTGCGCGAGATCGGCGTGGAGACCGGCGGCTCCAACGTGCAGTTCGCCGTCAACCCGGCCGATGGCCGGCTGGTGGTGATCGAGATGAACCCGCGCGTCTCGCGCTCCTCGGCGCTGGCCTCGAAGGCCACAGGCTTCCCCATCGCCAAGGTCGCCGCCAAACTCGCCGTCGGCTACACGCTCGACGAGCTCGAAAACGACATCACGCAAGGTGCGACGCCTGCCTCGTTCGAGCCTTCGATCGATTATGTCGTGACCAAGATCCCGCGCTTCGCCTTCGAGAAATTCCCCGGCGCCGAGCCGTTGCTCACCACCGCGATGAAATCGGTGGGCGAGGTGATGGCCATCGGCCGCACCTTCGCCGAAAGCCTGCAGAAGGCGCTCAGAGGCCTCGAGACCGGGCTTACCGGGCTCGACGAGATCGAGATCCCGGGCCTGGGCGAAGGCGATGACGAGAACGCCATCAAGGCCGCCATCGGCACGCCGACGCCAGACCGGCTGCGCATGGTGGCGCAGGCGATGCGGCTCGGCATGAGCGCCGAAGAGGTGCACGCGATCTGCAAGATCGATCCGTGGTTCCTCGCCCAGATCCAGGACATTCTCACCATGGAAGCCCGCATCCGCGCCCATGGCATTCCCACCGACGCCGAGAACCTGCGGCTGGTCAAGTCGATGGGCTTCTCCGACGCGCGCCTCGCCTCGCTCACCGGCAAGCGCAGCAACGAAGTGGCGAAAGCCCGCCATGCGCTGGGCGTCCGTCCGGTCTACAAGCGGATCGACACCTGTGCGGCCGAATTCGCCTCGCCCACCGCCTATATGTACTCGACCTATGAGGTGCCGTTTGCGGGCGAGGCCGCCTGCGAGGCGCGGGTCTCGGACCGCGAGAAGGTGGTGATCCTCGGCGGCGGCCCCAACCGCATCGGCCAGGGCATCGAGTTCGACTATTGCTGTTGCCACGCCGCCTTTGCGTTGAAGGACGCGGGCTATGAGGCGATCATGGTCAACTGCAATCCGGAAACCGTCTCGACCGATTACGACACCTCCGACCGGCTCTATTTCGAACCGCTCACCGATGAGGACGTGCTCGAGATCCTGACCAAGGAGCAGGAAGCCGGAACGCTGAAGGGCGTGATCGTGCAGTTCGGCGGCCAGACCCCGCTCAAGCTCGCCGATGCACTGGAAAAGGCCGGCATCCCGATCCTCGGCACCGCGCCCGACATGATCGATCTGGCCGAAGACCGCGACCGCTTCCAGAAGCTTCTGCACAAGCTCGACCTGGTCCAGCCCAACAACGGCATCGCCTATTCGGTCGAGCAGGCGCGGCTGGTGGCGGCCGAGATCGGCTTTCCGCTGGTGGTGCGCCCGTCCTACGTGCTGGGCGGCCGCGCCATGCAGATCATCCGCGACGAGGGCAATCTGTCCAACTACCTGCTCGGCACCGTGCCGGAACTGGTGCCCGAGGACATCAAGGCGCGCTACCCCAACGACAAGACCGGCCAGATCAACACATTGCTCGGCACCAACCCGCTGCTGTTTGACAGCTACCTCACCAACGCCATCGAGGTCGATGTCGATGCGATCAGCGACGGCACGGACGTCAATGTCACCGGCATCATGGAGCATATCGAGGAAGCGGGCATCCATTCGGGCGATTCGGCCTGCTCGCTGCCTGTGCACACGCTGTCGGCTGAGATGGTCGACCGGCTCGAGGTGCAGACCATCGCGCTGGCCAAGGCGCTCAATGTCGGCGGGCTGATGAATGTGCAGTTCGCCATCAAGGACGACGTGATCCATGTGCTCGAGGTCAATCCGCGCGCCTCGCGCACGGTGCCGTTCGTCGCCAAGACCGTGGGCTCGCCGATCGCCAAGGTCGCCGCCCGGATCATGACCGGCGAGACGCTGGCCCAGGCCTTCGCGGCTTACGGCGCGGTGCCTAACCACCGCACGCTGACCCATATCGCGGTGAAAGAGGCGGTGTTCCCCTTTGCAAAATTCCCCGGCGTCGACACGCTGCTCGGCCCCGAGATGCGCTCGACCGGCGAGGTGATGGGGCTCGACCGCGATTATGCGCTGGCCTTCGCAAAGGCGCAGCTCGGCGCCGGCGTCGACCTGCCGCGCTCGGGCACTGTGTTCGTCTCCGTCCGCGACGAGGACAAGCCCCGCGTTCTGGAAGCCATCCGCATCCTCGTCGGCAACGGCTTCAAGGTGATGGCCACCTCCGGCACGGCCGATTTCCTCAGGGGTAAGGGTTTTGAGGTCGAGCATGTCAACAAGGTGCTCGAAGGCCGCCCGCATATCGAGGACGCGATCAGGAACCGCCAGGTGCACCTGGTGATCAACACCACCGAAGGCGCCAAGACCATCTCGGATTCGAAATCGCTCCGCCGCGCCGCGCTGATGCAGAAGGTCCCCTACTTCACCACCATGGCCGGCAGCCTCTCGGCCGCCCAGGCGATCGCCGCTCTGAAGGCGGGCAATCTCGAGGTGCATCCGCTGCAGAGCTATTTTCCCGCGGCGTGAGCCCAGGCTCTTAACCTCCCCCTTGAGGGGAGGTCGGAGAGACAAGCGTAGCGCAGGCGATCCGGGTGGGGCTACGTCGCCGCAGGCGACCGAGCAAGCCCTTGCCCCACCCCTACCCCCTCCGCTCAAGCGGGAGGGGAAAAGCGAACTGCACGGACCTCTCCACCAATACCGTGGTCGCCGCCGTCACGCCCGCATCGGGATGGCCGACGCGGCCTACACTGACGTGGAAGCCGCACCCCTGCCGTCATCCCGGACCCGGTCAGTTGGCTGCGCCCTTCGACATCAGCCTGCCGGGCGTATCAAAGCATATGAAAGTTCTGGAGCGGGCCGAACTGATATCCCGCAGCAGGAACGCGGGGGCTGATAGCCACCGGCTACGGCCCGGCTTGTCCCTTGCGTTCCACGGCTTCGGTCGGGAGGCCGGCCTCTTTCCAGGCTGTGAACCCGCCTGACACATGACACACGGCATCCAGACCCATCTCCTGGGCGGCCAGGGTCGCCAGCGCCGACCGCCATCCGCTTGCGCAATAGAACACGAATGTCTTCGGCTCGGCAAAGACGGGCTTGTGGTAGGGGCTTTCGGGATCGATCCAGAATTCCAGCATGCCGCGCGGACAATTGAACGCTCCGGGGATGCGGCCTTCGCGCTCCAGTTCCCTCCGGTCGCGCAGATCCACAAAGATGACATCGCCGCGGCCATGGAGGGCGGACGCCGCCTCTGTCGACAGCGTTTCGATCCTGGCTTCCGCCTCGTCGATCAATTGCCTGTATCCACGTTTCATGCCGGTTCCTTTCGCTTCCGCCGCTGCGTCATCTGGCGCGGCCCATCGCCCAAGGCATGATCGCCCGACGACAATCGGGCACAGACCGTGGCCCATCGGTTCATGGTATCATCTTTCCCGCGATTTCCGAGGCCGGGCGGTGGGGCGGTGCAACACGGGCCGTGACCGGTTGCGGATCGTTGTCGCCAGTCCCGATAGTGTAGTATGTGCGCACTTGGCTGCGGTGCTCCCGGAACAGGCCCTCCGGCGCCGCGGCTTCACGCTCTATCGCAGTTGCCGGCGGCACCCCCGCCGCGCTCAAGGCAGAAAGGCCGCATTCCATGACCGCAACACGCACGGAAACCGATAGCTTCGGACCCATCGAGGTTCCCGCGGACCGGTTGTGGGGAGCGCAGACCGAGCGCAGCCTGGGCAACTTCCGCATCGGGGACGAGACCATGCCGCTGCCGCTGATCCATGCGCTGGGGCTGGTCAAGCAGGCGGCGGTGCTGGCCAACATGGAGGCGGGGCTGATCGAGCCCGGGATCGGCGATGCCATTGCGGCGGCGGCGGCCGAGGTCGCCAGCGGGGCGCTGGACACGCATTTTCCGCTCAGGGTCTGGCAGACGGGCTCGGGCACGCAGACCAACATGAATGTCAACGAGGTGATCGCCAACCGCGCCATTCTGGCCCTGGGCGGCGTTGCCGGATCGAAGACGCCGGTGCACCCCAACGACCACGTCAACCGCTCGCAATCCTCCAATGACAGCTTCCCCTCGGCCATGCATATTGCCGCAGCACGGGAGCTCGCGGACCGGCTGATGCCGGCGCTGTGGCATCTGCACGACGCCCTCGATGCCAAGAGCAAGGCCTGGGAAGGGATCGTCAAGCTCGGGCGCACACACCTGCAGGACGCCACGCCGATCACGCTGGGCCAGGAATTCTCGGGCTACGCGGCGCAGGTGCAGGCGGGCATCGCCCGCATCAAGGCCTGCCTGCCGCGGCTCTATCCGCTGGCCCAGGGCGCCACCGCCGTGGGCACCGGGCTGAACGCGCCCCAGGGCTTTGCCGAGAGTTTCGCAGCCCATGTGGCGCGGCTCACCGGCTTGCCGTTCACGAGTGCGGCCAACAAGTTCGAGGCCATCGCCGCCCACGACGCCATGGTGGAGCTGTCGGGCGCGCTCAACACGCTGGCAGCCTCGCTGTTCAAGATCGCCCAGGACATACGGTTTCTGGGCTCGGGCCCGCGGTCGGGACTGGGCGAGCTGATCCTGCCGGCAAACGAGCCCGGTTCGTCGATCATGCCGGGCAAGGTCAACCCGACGCAATCCGAGGCGCTGACAATGGTCTGCGCCCAGGTCATCGGCAACCACGTGGCCGTCACCTTCGCCGGCAGCCAGGGCAATTTCGAGCTCAATGTGTTCAAGCCGGTTATCATTTTCAATGTGCTGCAATCGATCCGGCTGATCGGCGACGCGGCGCGCTCCTTCACCGACAACTGCGTGGCGGGGATCGAACCCGACCGGGCGCGGATCGAGAGCCTGATGGAGCAATCGCTGATGCTGGTCACCGCGCTCGCGCCGCATGTCGGTTACGATCAGGCAGCAGGCATCGCCAAGCGCGCGCATGCGCAGGGATTGACGCTGCGCGCGGCGGCGATCGAGGCGGGGATTGACGGCGACGACTATGACCGTTGGGTGGTGCCGCTGGACATGACCGGGCCGGCAGCCAGGGGCTGACTGGCTGCCGTTCCCGATTCATGGGCAGGCTTACGTGCCGGCGGAGGTCTTGTTGACGAGACCCGCAGATGTTCTGTCGGGGCCGTAGTCGCTCTCGCCGTCGATACCCAGCAGGTCGCGCAGCCTGGCACGCGCCCGGTTGACCCGGCTCTTGATCGTGCCCACGGCAACGCCGGCGATCTCGGCTGCTTCCTCATAGGCAAAGCCCGATGCCCCGATCAGAATGATGGCCTCGCGCTGGTCGTCCGGCAATGTATCGAGGGCTGCCTTGAAGTCTTCCATGTCAAGCTTGCCATATTGTTCCGGATGGGTGGCAAGATTGCCAGCGAACACGCCATCCGGATCAGGCAGTTCCCTGCCCTTTCTGCGCATCTGGCTGTAGAATTCATTGCGCAGGATGGTGAACAGCCAGGCACGGATGTTGGTTCCGGGCTGAAAGCTTTCCTGCTTGCTCCAGGCCTTCATCACCGTTTCCTGAACGAGGTCATCGGCCCGGTCGTGCCGGCGGGCAAGGGAAACGGCAAAGGCCCGCAAACCAGGCAGGGCTGCGAGCAATTCACGCTTGAACGAGAACGACGCCCCTGCATCGACGGCCACAGTCTCCGCGCCGCTCATCTCAGTTTGTGCCATTGGAGTTACCCGCACGCTCGGCTTGGTCGAGCTTTTCGAGCAGGTCGAGAAGCTGATCGGGGATCGGCTCCTGTTCGACAGACTTGTAGTAGTGCTTCAGTTGCGAAGCGATTGCGTCACTCGCATCATGATTGGAGGACCGCTTGCCCGAGACGGGTGCGCCTTTCTGAGTTTTTGTCATCATACCCCTTATCAGCCCCGTTTGAATCAACATGGGGTCATAATGCGCCATTCAAAAAAAAGTTCCATGCCACTGGAACTTTTTTTAAAGCTGTGCGTTTTCTCGGTTGTCGCCACTTTCTGTGGACAATCAAGGGGTAAATAATGACGACATTATCCATGCGCATTGCGCCGCATCTTCCCTATCTACGTCGCTTCTCGCGTGCTGTAACCGGGTCACAGACATCCGGAGATGCCTTCGTCGCGGCGACGCTTGAGGCGCTCATTGCGGATCTGTCCGTGTTTCCCGCCTCGGGCGACGATCGCGTTGCCCTGTACAAGTTGTATTCCCAACTCTTTGACAGCCTGTCGGTTCCCGTGCCCGAGAATGTCACGCCCTTCGGGTGGGAGAAACGAGCTGCCGCCAATCTGGAGGCCGTCACGCCCCAGGCCCGCAAGGCATTTCTTCTCATCGCTGTCGAAGGTTTCAATCCCGATCAATGCGCCGAGATCCTGAATGTGGATGAGGCCGGACTTTCCAAGCTTCTCGACACGGCATCCCGGGAAATTTCCGAACAGGTCGCAACCGACATCATGATCATCGAGGACGAGCCGCTGATCGCCATGGACATTGAGGACATGGTGGAAACGCTCGGCCATCGCGTCACCGGCATTGCCCGGACCCGCATGGAAGCGCTGGAGCTCTACAAGCGGACCAGACCCAAGATGATCCTGGCCGACATCCAGCTGGCTGACGGAAGTTCAGGCATCGATGCCGTCAACGACATCCTGAAAGACGACACGCTTCCCGTCATTTTCATCACCGCGTTTCCGGAACGCCTGTTGACCGGCGAAAAGCCCGAACCGGCATTCCTGGTGACCAAGCCGTTCAATCCGGACATGGTCAAGGCGTTGATCAGCCAGGCGCTGTTTTTCAACACAGCCAATGAACATGCCGATGAAACGCAGACAATGACTGGAACCAATTGAGACATCGAGCGTTGGCTTGTCATCGAATGACAAAGGAGATTTTCGATGCTTTACTACGCTCTTGTCTTTCTCGTCGTCGCCATCATTGCAGGTGTTCTCGGCTTCGGCGGCATTGCCGGCGCTTCGGCTGGCATCGCCCAGATCCTGTTCTTCCTGTTTCTGGCGCTTCTTGTGATTTCCGTGATCATGAATTTCGTCCGGAAAACTTGACCTTCCGGCATGCTGACCTTCACGTCAAGGAAGCGAGCCAAGCAATGGGAGCGGGCGCTGGATTGATTTTCAGTGCCCGCATTCCGTCCCGATGGACCCTGGCCACCATGATGAAGAGTGCTTGATGCCCCTGAATTCACTCAAGGAGTCCCATCGACTGAATTTTGTGCTGGCCGGCCTGCGCAACGCCGGCGTTTCGATGGTCTATCAGGACTTGAACCTCACCATCGGCTTCTGCGCGAATCTCCCGGAGATGTGGCCGAAAGAGGCTGACGTTATCGGCAAGTCGGACGCTGCCTTGTTCGGCGAGGTGCAGGCGGCAAGGATCGGCGCTGCCAAGCGCGAAGTCATCAACACCGGCGAGCCGTCCAAGCTGGAAGTTTTGCGCGAGATCGATCAGAAGCGGCATTGGTACTTGCTGCATATTGATCCCGATGCGGATGAAAGCGGAGCGATCATCGGCGTCGTCACGACCATACTCGATATCGATGATCTGAAGTATCGGGAGACGGTGCTCCGGACACTGCTGCGCGAACTGAACCACCGGTCGAAAAACCTGCTGGCGATCATCCAGTCCATCGCCTCGCAAACCGCGCGCTCTACCCATGATCTCGATGAGTTCCTGTTCGCATTCCGCAACCGCATCCAGTCCATGGCCCAGTCACAGGACCTGGTGACCGCGTCCGATTGGCGCGGCGCGGAATTGTTCGAGTTGACAAGATCCCAGCTCAAGCCCCTGGCGGGCGAGGCGCCGCCCGGTTTCTCGATGGTCGGCGAAGACGCCTACCTGCTCCCCAATGCCGCGCTGCATCTGGGCCTGGCGCTGCACGAGCTGACGATCAATTCCCTGGCCACCGGCGCTCTCGGGCCCGCGGGCGGCGACATCGTGCTCTCGGCGGAGCGGCGCCTGAACGGCAACAACAAGACCGAGCTGGTCGTGACCTGGACCGAGACCTTTCTGGTGCCGCCGACTGTGATCGGGACGAACCCAGCACCCAGCT
Source organism: Hoeflea sp. (assembly GCF_014359905.1). Taxonomy (GTDB): domain Bacteria; phylum Pseudomonadota; class Alphaproteobacteria; order Rhizobiales; family Rhizobiaceae; genus Hoeflea. Next base: position 12,309 of record NZ_JACIYP010000028.1, read on the forward strand.
CCGGATTTTCAGGCACCGTTCTCAAGCGCATCGTTCCGCAGGCGCTGTCGGCGCGCGTGCGCCACGAGGTGAGCAACACCCAGATTGTCTACGAGCTGACGATCCCCGACACCCAGTACGAACTCAACTGAGATACCTGTGACGCTGACGTCATCGCGGCGCATCCGAATGGGTGCGCAGCGATGGCGTGCCGGCGCATCCTTCAAACCGGCTTTCCGCAAAATCATCCGCAACGGAACTTCCGGCATGAACGGGCGTTAACGCTTCAAAGGAGAAGCGTCATGGAACACATCGCAGCCTTCATGATTCTGATCGCTTGCAGCGACGATTACACCACTTGCACAGAGCAGCCCGCGCCGGCGGTGGCCTATGAAACCGTACGGCAATGCGAGGCAGACTTGTCTCCCTCCATCCGCATGATGGCGGCGGAGCGGAAACATGCCTTGGGCAAGTGCCTCGAGATCGACCCTGCCCTGTTTTACCAGGACGCCGAGATCGTCTGGGATGTCAGTGCGGAGGGAGAGCTCGAGGTCGTGCTTGAGCTGATCAATCCCGAGATGACGGTTCCGGCCTATGCCCAATCGGCGACCCCGGATGATAACCGTCGGCTGAACTGATCCTGTCCCGGCCCTGAGCGTCGGGAAAGGCAACCAGCGGTGCAGATCCGCCTGGTTCACCCACGATGCAAAACACCCACAAAACCACATAAGAGGCCTATCATGACACAGGAAACCATGGACGACGCGACAACCGAAGTGCTGGATGCCATTGGCGATGTTCACATTGCCCTGATCGATGCGGTTCACGGCTATGACGTGATGCTCGAAAAGGCAGAGCCGGAAATCAGGACCGTGCTGGAAACGACCCGGGAGACCTCCGACAGTCAGGCCCGGGAGCTTGCCGGGTTCCTGGTCGCCCAAGGCAGGCACCCGTCCGATGACGGCTCCTTCATGTCCGCGGTTCACGAAGGCGTGGTCCGCACCCGGGCCTTCTTCACCGACATCGATGGTGATGTCCTTCCGGCCGTTGTCGATGGCGAGCGGCGGATCGTGTCCTCCTATGATGATGCGCTGGAAATGCTGGCCAAGAACATGGAATCCCTGCCGCGGGCGACCTTCGACGCTGCACACGCCGTGCTGATGAAGCATCGCAGCGAGATAGAGGATATCGTCAGACGTCTTGGCGAACGTCATCACGCGCTTGAGGATTGATCCGTTCGAAGTTCGTGATGCCGCAGCGGCGCCGTGCCTGGCGCTGCGGCACGGTGCCTGAGAGCCGGACATCGATCAGGATTAATTTCGATCGGATTTTTCGGAACCAAAAATTGGGTACGGCGTTGATCAAGCAAGCCGGTTGGCGAAAACAAACAACGGCTTCCGGATAACGTGCAAAAGGAGAATTGCTATGAACTGGGATATGATCGAAGGAAAATGGAAAGAATACCGCGGCAAGGCTCAGGCGCAGTGGGGCAAACTCACCGATGACGATCTTGACGTGGTCGAAGGCCGCCGCGACGAGCTGGCCGGCAAGATCCAGGCCCGCTACGGCAAGACCCGTGACGAAGCCGAAAAGGAAATCGACACCTGGCTTGAAAAGCACTAATTACACATCAATGAGAACCCGGCAGACCATCTGCCGGGTCTCTTTTTGTGAAAGCCAGATCCGATGCCTCCAGAGAACCAGAGTGCGATCCCTGAAAATGCCAGCGCGCTGGTAAAGCGGTTGGGGCGGTCGATGCTTCTCACCGCCGAGGAGGTCGACTATCTCGAAACCATGCAGGTCAACCAGGCGTCGATCGACAAGGGAGATGAATTTCTCCACGATGGCGAACCGATGCGCCTGACATTCCTGATCCGCAGCGGCTGGGTCATGCGTTACCGGATAACCGCCGGCGGTCGCAGACTGATTATCGGCATTTCCCTGCCGGGCGATTTCATCGGTCTGCATGTGAACTTCAAGAACTCCTCCATCTATTCGGCGGCTGCGCTGACCGACTCATCCCTGGCGCTGATCGAGCCGGTGCGCATTCTCGAGATCCACCGCCGTTTTCCGGTGCTTGCATCAGGCCTCGACTGGATGACCGTGCGCCATTCCAACATTTTGTCCGAACACAAGGTTTCGCTTGGCGCACGCAGCGCCGCACAACGGATCCTGCACTTCCTTCTGGAACTGTGGACCCGGCTCGAGCAGATCGGGCAGGCGAACACGAAGGGGTTCGAACTTCAGCTGACCCAGGAGCAGATCGGCGATTGCATGGGTCTGTCGACAGTCCACGTGAGCCGGTCCATCAGCCGCCTGTGCAAGGAGAACCTTGTCCGTATCGACAAGGGCATGGTCACATTCCCTCAGGTGAGTCGGTCGGTGAGCTTCGCCGATTTCGACAATCGGTTCCTGATGGAGTTTTCGACCAAGCCTGGCATGCCCGAGCTGATCAACAAAATTTCTTCGAACTGATCCTGACTTAACCTGTGTAATAGACGGCTGTTCGCTCATCTCTTATCCGTGAAGCTGATTTTCCTTGCTGCGTTTCACAACCAGCGCAAGAAGCGGTTTGCATGTTCACTCAGTCCTGTCTTGATGAAACATACTTGCAAACGCGCCGCGAACGCCTTAGCGGATTGAGCTGCCCCCCATTGAAGAAGGTTGTAAGATTGTTATACCGCGTTCAGCCAGTGCTGATCTTTGCAGTGGTCACGTTTGTCGGTTTGCTTACAGCGGCAGCGTCCTGGTACACCATTGACCACGCCAACAAGATGAGCTTCTCGGCCATTGCCGAAAATGCTGTTCAGCGATTGAGCGACCGGATCGACAGCCATATTCTGCTGGTCAAGTCGACGGAAGCCCTCTTCGAGGCGATCGGCGAGGTGCCAACCGCGGAAGAGTTCAAGACCTTCGTCGGACATTTGCAGAAAAGCGAACAATTCAGCGGCGTCCAGGGCATCGGCTTTGCCCGCTACGTCCCGGCGGGATCGCAGTCGGATGTCGCGATCGCACAGGAGCTTGAGCGAAACTACGGGATTGCCCGCACTCCCTGGCCCGAAACCACCGAGGACATCCGTGTCCCGATGGTTCTGATAGAGCCGCAAACCAGTCGCAGCCTGGGGGCTCTGGGGTTTGACATGTATTCGAACCCGGTCCGCCGCGCGGCGATCCTGGCAGCGTTGACCGAACAGCGGCTGCGCGCCTCGGGCTCGGTGGAGCTTGTTCGCGAGAATTCGAACGACAAACAAGCCGGGTTCGTGATGTACACACCGTTCCTCGACGCGGAGTCCGGCCGTCCCATCGGGTTTGTCTTCGCGCCGTTCCGGATCGGCGATCTGTTTGAATCTGCGCTGAACCGGTTGCCGGTCCTGCCCGTACACATCTCTGCCTGGGATGGGGAACCGGCTGAATCCAGCCTGATCTATCAAACGGCAGGCGATCCGGAAACCCGTTTTGGCATCGGACAGAAGGTCAGGACCTCGCTGACGGTGGCGGGTCGCATATGGACGCTGGAGATCCAGCCCTCCTCCATCTACACGCCGCCGGTCGACCAGACCCGCTCCTTCATGCTGATGGTTGCCGCGGTCTTGCTGGCTGCGGCGCTGGCGGCGTCGTCTCATTCCCAGCAACGGACGATTGAAGTCGGGGAGATCCTGCGCGAGGAGACTGAACGCGCGCTCACCGAGCGCGAGCTGCTGCTTCAGGAGATGAAGCACCGCATCAAGAACATGATCGCCCGGGTTCTGGCGATTTCGCGGCAGACCGCGCGAGCCTCCCAGAGCCTGCCGGACTTTTCCCAGTCCTTTTCCGCGCGGTTGCAGGCCATGGCGGCATCGCAGGACCTTTTGGCCCGCACCGCCTGGCAGGGCGCCGATCTCGAAACCCTGCTGGTTCAGGAGCTTAAACAGCTTTTCGGCGATGATCCGATCGAGGACAAGTTCTCCGGCCCGAAGGTCGAGCTCAATGAAGCTGCGACACAGGCGTTCGGGCTCGCTTTCCATGAACTGGCGACCAATGCGCTGAAATATGGATCCGCCCGGTTCCCCGGTGGCGTGCTCGATGTCACATGGACCATTACATGGCAGCGCGGCACCGAGGCGGACCTGATCCTGACCTGGTCCGAGCGCAGCGAGGAGCCTCTGGACGCGCCCATGACGGAAGCGGCGCCCGGCAAGGGCGGCTTCGGAACCCGGCTTCTTGATGCCACCATCCGTGGTGAAATGGGCGGGTCAATCACCTCGGCGAAGAATGAATACGGCATCGATGTCACCATCAGCGTGCCCTATGAGCGGGTGACATCGCGTCCCAACGCGGCGAGACCCGCCAAGAAGTGAGCCGCGCGCAGACTTGCGCTTTCGGCCGTCGCACCAGTTTGCAGGATCGGCAGTACCTGGCGGAACCATACGCGCGTTCCGGCATTGTCCCTAATTGATAGGGGTAACCGGATGAGACACAAGTATCGAATGGAACCGCCAGTGGTTCGAATCGCTGCCAAGTCCGGTCTGGACGCCAGCCTGCAAACGATTTCGCGGGTTTCAATCATCGTGATTGGCCTGGTTGTGGCGTTTGCGGGTCTTGATCAGGCCCAGCCGCTGCTTGCCCCCATTTCACTTGCCATCGTCACCGGATTGATGGCCTCGCCCGTCGCTGCAGCGCTCGAACGCTTCATGCCGCCGGCGCTGTCGGCGGCCATCGTCGTCCTGCTGTTCCTGGGATTGATCGCTTCCGCAACCACCCTGTTTTCCATGCCGCTGTCGATCTGGATGGACCGGTTGCCGGAAATCTGGCGGGAACTGCAGCGCCACCTGCTGGACTGGCGGACGGTGTTGGAGACGCTTGGCGGCGTTCAGGAACAGATCCGCTCGATATCCGGCGGAGAGACCGCAATGAAGGTCGAGATCGAAGAGAGCTCAACGGTCGAGGATATCGCCACCCTTGCCCCGGCTCTGGCGGCGCAGATCATTCTGTTCCTGGCGAGCCTTTATTTCTTCCTGGCCACTCGCCATCAGATGCGCATCAGCGTCCTGTCGCTGTGTTTCAGCCGCCGCGCGCGGCTTCGCACCGCCCGCATGTTTCGGGACGCCGAGTGGTTCGTGTCACGCTACCTGCTGTCCATCTCCGTCATCAATGCAGGTCTCGGGATCGCCACCACTGCCGCAATGTGGCTTCTTGACGTGCCGCAACCCTATCTCTGGGGCATGTTGGCTTTCATCCTCAATTATGTCGTCTATATCGGACCGGCGGTGATGGCCGGGACCCTGCTCGGTGTGGGGCTTGCCACCTGGGATTCGCCCCCGGCGATCTTCCTGCCCATGGCAGCCTATCTCTCCCTCAATCTGATTGAAGCCCAGTTCGTGACCCCGCAGGTCATCGGCCGCTCGGTTACGCTCAGCCCGTTCCTGGTGTTCCTGTCGCTGGCGTTCTGGATCTGGCTGTGGGGACCGATCGGCGGCTTGCTGGCGGTTCCGTTCCTGCTCATCGGCCATGCCGTGATGCGCAATTCGATTCTGCTGAACCAGTCGAGACCGAATTTGGCCCGTCGCGACGCGACTTCAGCGGCACGCTGACCAAAAAAAACATCTCCCGGGGGAACCAAGAGCAGGGGGATGCGTTTCTGCTCTGTAACCGCCGCCGAGCCAGCCCCGCGCTCTCACACACGGACCAGCCCGGCGCACACCTTTCGATGCAAAGAGGAATTTACCATGTTTAAGATGCTTTTGGCCAGTACGGCCCTGACCGCTCTTGTGACCACGTCGGCTTTCGCCCAGACCACTCCGGCGACGACGGACACGAATGAAGCGACCACCACCACCGAAACCTCCGCAACCGCCACGGCTGATGCCACCGGCGCAATGCACGGCGCAACGCTTGCGAGCGATCTGATCGGCGCCTCGGTTTACGAATCGTCGGCTGAAGATGCAGCCTCGATTGGCGAGATCAACGACATCGTCGTCAGCCCGGAAGGCGAAGTGTCCTCCGTCATTATCGGCGTTGGCGGCTTCCTGGGAATCGGCGAGAAGGACGTCGAGGTCGAGTACAGCGCCGTTGAATGGGCCGACCGCGATGGTCAGCGCTGGATTGTTGCGAACATGTCCCGCGAGCAGCTCGAAGCCGCGCCGGCCTTTGACCGCACAAATATCTACACCGAAGCCCAGTCTGAACCGGAAGGCATGGACGCCAACCAGAACATGGCGACCGGCACTGACACCAACATGGCGACCGAAACCGAGCAGACAACCGAGCAGGCCACTGCTGAACGGGTCGAAAGCACTGACAGCGCCGTTGCGCCCGTCGAACAGCAGACCCAGGTCATTGATCGCATGACGATGACTGAAGTGGCTTCCGGCGACATGACTGCCGATGACCTGACCGGCCGCACCGTCTATGGCGCCAATGACGAAAACATCGGCGAAGTCGGCGAAGTGCTGATCAGCGGCGACAACAAGATCGACGGTTTCGTCCTTGATGTTGGCGGTTTCCTGGGCATGGGTGAAAAGGAAGTGGCGATCTCGCCGGAAAACCTTGATATCCGCGCCGATGCCGATGGCAATATCACCGTCTTCACGCCTTTCACCAAGGAAGAGCTGGAAGCGCAGCCGGAATACACCGAGGAAACTTGGAAATCCGACCGCGACTCCGTGATCATGATGGCTCCGGCAGGCTAAGCCAGTCGAACGCCTGAAACACAAATGGCCGTCGGAGCAATCCGGCGGCCATTTTGTTTTGAATTAACGCAACCTCGCCCGGAACCTATCCGGATGTCATGCGTTGGTGAGGTGAAATCAATCAAGGAGATGTTACCATGGCTTCAACCAAGAGCACACGGTCCGACGGAACAGACAACCCGGTGATGGACGATATTGCCGAACGCACCGCACGTATCCGAGCTGAATTGGCGGCCCTTGGCGAAGCGCTTGCTGGCGCCGGCGCACTCAAGGCCGGCGTGGCCCGCGAGGCCGCCGAAAACCGTGTCGATGAGGTTCTCAGGAGCGGCGAGCGACTCGTGGCAGACATGTCCGGCCAGTTCTCGAGCGCCGAAAAGAAAGTTGTCGCAAATGTGCGCGAACATCCGCTGCAGTCGCTCGGCATCGCCGTTGCCGCCGGCTTCCTGGCCGCCTTGCTGATGCGCAGGTAGGACCGGTATGTTTTCGGCCTTTCCCCTGACCAGCCTTGTCTCGGCCTTTGCCGGCGCCAAGGCGCGCCAGATCAAGCGGGACGCAGTGTTGTTCGCCATCGTTGCCTTGATGGTGGTGTTGGCAAGCATCTCGCTGATGGGCGCCTTTGCAGCCTTCGTCGCGCAAACCCATGGGATCATCATCGGCCTGCTGTCCGCAGCGGCGCTGGCGATCTTCCTGGGGGTGATCGCAATCATTGTCCGGGCCTTGTTGCGCAGGAGAGCCCTGCGGCGGCAGCGATTGGCAACGACCAGCGCCGCATCGGTGCTGGCCATGTCAACGGCCACGAACCTGATCGCCCAGAACAAAACCATGGCCATCGCAGCCGGTGTCGTCATCGGCGTGATTGCGGGCTCCCTCGTCCGCTCCGGCCGCAGTTAGAGCCGTCGCCATGTCAAGGTCGCGCACGCGCTCTGGCATTCGGATAACGGTGCTTCCTGCTGTTTCACAGCCGGCAAGGCTGCGCGCAGGAGGCGCCAAATACGGCCAAGTTTAGAAAGGAGCATGTCAAATGCCCGATTCGAAAGATCCCACAAAGGTGCGCCAGGGCCGGCTTGGCAAACAGGTTCTCGTCATCCTGGTAATCAGCATGGCCCTTGCATTCGTGGCCGGATGGGTGCTCTGGGGCGTCTTCGCCAATGATGAGCCCACCATCCCACAGGCTTTCTCCGTGCCTTCGGAAGTGCCGGCGATGTCTGAGCCTGTGCAACAGCCGGTGCTCTCGGCCTCTTCCGCGAGCTCCAACTGATCCAATCCATTAAGTCCACAGACGAAACAAGAGGCAGATACTCATGACCAAGTCAGCAATCGCCAGTCTTTCTCCCGAAACCTCCAACGACACCCTGCATACGGGTCTGAAGGCAGATTATCGCAAGGCCATGTCCAGCGACCTCTCGGACATTCTGGCCGCGACCTACCGCCTCACGATCAAGAGCCACGTGTACCACTGGAATGTGGTTGGCCCGATCTTCAAGCCGATCCACGACCTCACCGAAGAGCACTACAACGCGCTGTTTGCGGCAACCGACATCATCGCCGAACGGATCCGCGCGCTTGGTCACCTTGCTCCCGTGAGCTTCGGAATGACCAAGTCCTTCGCGCCCACCAAGTCCGATGTCGATCATGCCTCGGCGCATGATATGGTGTTCGATCTGATTTCAGAGCATGAGCAGGCAGTGCGCGACATGCGCACCGCAGCGGCCAAGGCCGGCGAGAATGACGACATGGTCACCGAAGACATGCTGACCGAGCGTCTTGGCTTCCATGAAAAGGCGCTTTGGATGCTCCGCGCCATTGTCGCGGAATAACCAGGGTTTCCGTGTTCGAGCCGCCTCCCCCGGCGTGATCGAACAAGCCTGACTTCAAGACATTTCGGCGCTGCCTGTGATTTTCGACAGGCGGCGCCGAATGCGTATTGGCCCCTAGGCCGCCGCACTGTCCGTCACGATCTCGGCCGCGGGCGTTCGCGCAAAGCGGCCCGCTCCAGCATGTATTGTGCCGCTTCGCTCATGTGCTCGCGCATGATCGCGCGCGCCCGCTCCGCGTCTCCGGCCTTGATGGCGCGCAACAGCCGGACCTGGTAATTCAGTCCGGTTTCCCGCAGGCCCGGATTGGGAAGCTGATAGATCTCGCGGCAGACCGTCAGATCGCGCAGCAGGCTCAGCAGGAAGACTGCGACAAAGCCCATCACCCGGTTCGGGCTGTTGCGGGCAAGTTCGGCATGAAAATCGAGCTCGGCCAGGCGCTGGCGGTACTCGTCCTCGGCCGACACCGGCTCCGCTTCATAGAGGCGGATGGTGTCCTGCAGCGCCTTGAAGGCGTCGGCCGACATCGGGCCGGTTGCCGCCGAGGCGGCGAGCTCGGGCTCGATCAGCATGCGCATCGCATAGATGTCGGCGATCGAGGGCGGCGAAAACAGGAACAGATTGTCGAGCATCCGCAGCGCGTTTTCCGGCGCGATCGCCGCGACGAACGCGCCTCCGCCCGGTCCGGTCCGGGTGGCGACCAGACCCTGGAACTCGAGCAGCTTCAACGCTTCGCGCAGCGTGCCGCGCGACACGTTCAATGCGTCCGGATCGAGCCAGCCCGCCGGAACACGGTCGCCGGGCGTGAGACCCGCTTCCATGATCCTGTCGCGGATCTTGTCTGCGGTGATATCGGGGCGCTTGCGCTTGCGTGCCGCAGACGGCACCACCGGCACGATTTTTAACCTGTCCGACACGTCTGTCATTCCGGCCTATCGCCTCTCCTGGGGATGAAAACACGCCGCCCGATGGGTCTCATCGCCGGAGACCGCTTCAAGCTGCGGGATCTTCGCATTACACAGATCCGTGCCGCGAGGGCAACGGGCATAAAAGGCGCAGCCCGGCGGCGGATTGTAGGGATCGGGCAGCTCGGTGTTGGCGTCCTCGGAAACAAGCACCCGCCGTCCCGGCGCGGGCGCGGAATCGAGCAGCAGATGGGTGTAGGGATGACCCGGCCGCCGGAACATGGCACGCGCCGGACCGACCTCGACGATCCTGCCGAAATACATCACCGCCACCCGGTCGCTCACACTTTCGACCACGGAGAGATCGTGGCTGATGAAGACATAGGTCAGGCCGAACGTGTGCTTGAGTCCGTCGAGGATGTTGAGCACCTGCGCCTGCACCGAGACGTCGAGCGCCGAGACCGGCTCGTCGAGCACGATCAGCTTCGGATCGGCGGCGAGCGCGCGGGCGATGCCGATGCGCTGCGCCTGGCCGCCCGAGAATTCATGCGGATAGCGGTCGAGAAACTCCGGCGCGAGATTGACCGCGTCCATGAGTTCGGACAGCCGTTTTTCGCGCGCATTCCGGTCAAGCCCGAGCAGATGGATCAGCGGCGCCTCGAGAATGGTGCGGATGGTCTTGCGCGGGTTGAGCGAGGCGACGGGATCCTGGAAGACATATTGCACGTCGCGCGATAACCGGCGGAGATCCTTGCCCGCTTCGGCCACCAGGTCGCGCCCGTCGAAGACGATGCGCCCGCCGGTCGGCGCGTCGAGGCCGACAATCAGCCGCGCGAGCGTCGACTTGCCGCAACCGGATTCGCCGACGATGCCGAGGGTTTCGCCGCGCCGGACCTCGATCGAGACATCCTGCACGGCGTGAACGGCGGGCCTCGGCCGGCCGAACAGGGTGCGCCCGCCGCCAAAGACCTTCTCCGCCTGTTCGATGGACAGCAGTGGCGCCTCAGTCATGGCCTGCCTCCGCGTTGAGCGGGTGGATGCAGCGTACCGCCCTGCCCTGGCCGAATTCGACGAGCGAGATCGGCGCTGCGCGGCAATCCTCCTGCGCCCGCGGACAACGCGCGGCAAAACGGCATCCCACCGGCAGGTTGTTGACCATCGGCGGACGGCCCTCGATGGCGTCGAGCCGGCGCTCGGGCTGGCCGAGCACGGGGACGCAGTCGATCAGCTTGGCCGTGTAGGGATGGGCCGGCGACTGCAGGATCTCCCCGGTCGTTCCGGTTTCGACGAATTGCCCCGCATACATCACCGCAACGCGGTCGCAGATCGCCGAAACGACGCCGAAATCATGGGTGATGAACAGGATGCCGGTGTGCTTCTCCCTGCGCAGCGTGTCGAGCAGCGCCAGCACCTGCGCCTGCACCGTGACATCCAGCGCGGTGGTGGGTTCGTCGGCGATGATGATCTTGGCATCGGCCGCAAGCGCCATGGCGATGCAGACGCGCTGGCGCATTCCGCCCGACAGTTCATGCGGATAGGATTTCAGCCGCTCCGCAGGATTGGGAATGCGCACCATCTTGAGAAGTTCTGCCGCCTTCTCGGTGGCCTCGCCTTTCGACAGCGGCTGGTGCGCCTGGATCGCCTCGATCAACTGATCGCCGACGGTGAACAACGGGTGCAGCGTCGACAGCGGATCCTGGAAGACGTGGCTGACGGCGGAGCCGCGCAACTGCCGGACGCGCTCGTCGGAGACCGAAAACAGGTCCTCGCCGCCCAGCAGCGCCACGCCGCCGGTGATGCGGCCGGGCGGCGTCGGCACCAGCCCCATGATCGACATGGCGGCAACGGACTTGCCGGAGCCGGATTCGCCGACAATGCCGAGGCACTCGCCCTGGCCAAGCCGCATGTCGACGCCGCTGACCGCCCGGAAGATCTCGCGGCCCATATGGAACTCCGTCCTGAGCCCGCGCACGTCGAGCACGGCGCCGGGAGATGGCGTGGCGTCTTCGGTCACGCTCTCGCGCATGACGGCGGTGCGCGCCACGGGCCGGGTCAGCGCGCCGGATTTGAGCCGCGGGTCGAGCACGTCGCGCACGCCGTCACCAAGCAGATTGATGCTCATCACCAGCACGAAGATCATCACGCCGGGAATGATCGAGACATGCGGCGCGGTGAACAGGATCTTGCGCCCGTCGCCGAGCATGGAGCCGAGATCGGCCTGCGGCGGCTGCGCGCCGAGACCGAGGAACGACAGGCCCGCCGTTTCCAGGATCATCCAGCCCACAGTGGTCGACATGGTGATGATGATCACCGGCAACACATTGGGCAGCACCTCGATGAACAGGATCTGCGCGTGGGACTTGCCCGACAGCCGCGCCGCATCGACAAACTCCCGCCGCGACAGGCCGAGCGCGATGCCGCGGATGTTGCGGGCAAAGAACGGGATGTTGACCACGGCGATGGCGTAGAGCGCATTGAGCAGGCCCGGCCCAAGCACCGCGACGATGGCGAGCGCGAGCAGGATGTAGGGAAAGGCCATGACCATGTCGATGCCGCGCATCAGCATCGTGTCGACGCGCCCGCCCGCATAGCCCGCAACGAGACCTATGAGCGAGCCGAAGAAGGCCGCGATCAGCGTGGCCGAGATTCCGACGGCGAGGCTCACGCGGCTGCCCCAGACGAGCCGCGAGAGAATGTCGCGGCCGAGTGCGTCGGTGCCCAGCAGATGGCCCTCGGACAATGGCCGGAACAGCCGGTTGGCCGGCGCGGTAACGTCTGGATCGGGCAAGGGCAGCAGCGGTGCGGCAAGCGCCGCGAGCACGATCAGCGCGAAGATGACGAGCCCCGCGGTCGCCAGCTTGTTGTTGAGCAACAGCCTGAGACTGTCGGGACGTCCGGACGGCCTTTTCGCCGCGCGCGCCGGAGGGGCGGTCGCGGTGCTTGCTTCCACCATCAGCGCAGCCTCGGATCGAGCACGGTCTGCAGCACGTCGGCGGCGAGATTGAACAGCACATAGGCGCTCGCCACGACCAGCACGCCGCCCTGGACCAGCAGAAGGTCGCGCGTCGAGATCGCCTTGACCAGCATCGAGCCGATGCCCGGCCACTGGAACACCGTCTCGATATAGACCGCGCCGCCAAGCACGAAGCCCGCCTGGATGCCGATGACTGGAATCACCGTGACCAGCGCCGCCTTGAAGGCGTGGCGGTAGATCACACGGTTCTCGGTGACACCCTTGGACCGCGCCGTGCGGATATAATCCTGGCGCAGAACCTCGAGCATCGCCGTGCGCGTCAGCCGCGCGATCACGCCGGTGGCCACCACGGCGAGCGTCAGCGCCGGCAGGACCAGGTGATGCAGCAGGTCGAGCGGGCCGCCGCCGCCATAAATGGCGTACATGCCCGAAGCCGGGAACCAGCGCAGGTTGACAGCGAAGGCCAGAATGAGCAGCAGGCCAAGCCAGAACGAGGGCACCGATATGCCGATCAGCACCACCAGCGTGATGGTCTTGTCGACCCAGGAGAATTGGCGCACCGCCGAGACGACGCCGGCGATCAGGCCCAGCACCGAGCACAGCACCAACGCCGTGCCGGCAAGGATCAGGGTCGCGGAAAACCGCTCCAGGACCTCGTCCAGCACCGGCCGGTTGAGCGTGTAGGAGCGGCCCAGATCGCCCTGGAACAGGTTCGCGATCCAGATCAGGTATTGCTGGAGAAGCGGCTTGTCGAGGCCGAGGTCACGGTTGAGCTTTTCGACGTTCTCGGGCGTCGCATAGGAGCCAAGGATGGCGGTCGCCGGATCGCCCGGGATCATCGCCATGATCAGGAAGACGATGACGGTCAGCCCGAACAGAACCGGGATCGCCGCCAGAAGCCGTTTTGCGATATAGGCCGACACGACGATCTCCGGGGGTAGAGAGAGGGGCCGTTGGCGCCACGCGCCGGCGGCCCTTCACGATGGGTTTGTTACTGCGGCTTGGCCACGTCCTGAAGCATCAGGAAGAACGAGGGCTGCAGCTTGAAGCCCTCGACGGAGGCCTTGGTCACCGCGTTCTGCTTCCAGTTGGCGACGAACACCCAGGGCGCGTCCTCCTGCACGATCGCCTGCATCTCGCGATAGAGTTCCGCGCGCTCGTCCTGATCGGTGGAGCGACGGGCCGCCTCGAGCAGCTCGTCCACCTTCGGGTTGGAATAATAGCCCGAATTGAAGCCGCCCTTGTCGGGCCAGGCTTCCGTGCGCAGCGCCAGGAACGGCAGCGTGTCGGGGTCGTTGGTCATCCAGGCCATCTCAGCCATGTCGGCCTTGCCCTCGAGCCCGGGATTGACCTTTCCCAGGAACGTGTTCCACTCGTAGGTCTCGATCTTCACGTCCATGCCGATGGCTTCGAGGTCGGCCTGGATGGCCGTGCCCATGGCGATGGGATCGAGCATGCCGGAGCCGCCTTCGGTGACGTAGAACGTGACTTCCTCACCATCATAACCAGCATCCTCGAGAAGCTGCTCGGCCCGTGCCGGATCGTAGGGATAGGGCTGGAGGCTTTCGTCATAGGCCCAGGCAAAGGCCGGCGGCGTCGGACCGGCGGCGACTTCGGCGGTGCCCTGCAGGATATTGTCGACCAGCGCCGTCTTGTTGATAGCGTAATTGGCCGCCTGGCGGATTTCCTTCTTGGCGAACGGCCCTTCCTTGGTGTTGAGGATCAGGAACCACAGATGCGGACCGGCCTGCTCATGGACCGTGAAGGCATCGTCGCTCCGGAACTGCTGCAGGCTGTCCGGCGGCACCTCGACCATGATGTCGAGCCCGCCCGACAGCATCTCCGCAATGCGGGTGTTGGCGTCGGTGATAGGGCGGTAGATCACCGCCTCGAGCTCCGGCGCGCCGTCCCAGTAGTCTTCGTTGCGGGTCACCACGACCTTGGCGTTGGCCTCCCATTCGGCGAATGTGTAGGCGCCGGTGCCCGACGGATTGCGGCCGAAGTCGGCGCCATTGTCCTCGACGCCCTTGGGCGAGACGATCAGGCCCGTCGGATAGGCGAGGTTCGACAGGAAGGGCGCATAGGGCTCCTTCAGCTTGAACTCGACGGTGAGATCGTCAATGGCGGTGACGGTATCGATGGACGAGAAGAAGAACGCCAGCGGGAACGGCCCGGTGTCGTGGAAGGGATGCTCTTCATCGAGCATCCGGTCGAAATTGAATTTCACCGCCTCGGCGTTGAGCGGCGCGCCGTCGTGAAAGCGCACGCCCTCGCGCAGCTTGAACGTGTAGACGGTGCCATCGTCGGAGATCGTCCAGCTTTCCGCAAGCGCCGGCTCGACTTCCAGCGTGCCATCCTTGTAGCGCACCAGCCCGTCATAGATGTTCATCAGGATGCGGAAGTCGTTGACCGCGGTGACCGCATGGGGATCCAGCGATTTGGGCTCCGCGATCTGCCCGACAACGAGAACATTGGGTGGCGTCTGGGCAAGGGAAGGCGAGGTGAATGCGAGCGACAACACCGCCGCCGCTGCAGCCAGAAATCTCTTCATGGCGTTCTCCATCGTTGCTGATGGGAACCAATTAATCCGGAAAATTAAAATCAATGCAAGCATTTATTATGATAAATTTTTGTGCATCCTGATGCTGCTTTTGGATCATCTGCAAAAGAGGAGCACGTCGGCGCCATGACTCACGCGGACCCTGTCATCAACACCGAACGCCTTCGCCATCTGCTCGACGGCGTAAATGCGTTCGGTTTCAACGCCGTAACCGGCAGCTACAACCGTGTCGGCTATTCCGACGCCGACATGGCCGTGCGCGACTGGTTTGCCGGTCAGATGGAGAACGACGGCCTGACGGTCAGCCGCGACGGCGTCAACAATCTCTTCGGGCGCTACGGTCCGGACACCGGTGCCTGCGTGATGGCGGGCTCGCATCTCGACACCGTACCCGAGGGCGGCGCCTTCGACGGGTCTCTGGGCGCCTGCATTGCGCTCGAATGCGTGCGCGCCATGAAGGACGCCGGGATCGCGCCGCGCACGCCCATTGTGGTCGCGGCGACGGCGGAGGAGGAAGGCCGGTTCGGCGGCATGTTCGGATCGCAGACGATTGTCGGCGCGGTGACACCCGGCTGGATCGAACAGGCCTCGGACAGCGACGGCGTGCGCCTGATCGACGCCATGGCGGCGCAGGGGCTCGATGCCCGCGCCGCCATGGGCGCTGCGTGGGAGCCGGGCTCGATCAGGGCATTCCTGGAGCTTCACATCGAGCAGGGTCCGGTGCTGGAGCGATCCGCCATCCCCGTCGGCATCGTCGAGGGGATCTCCGGCGTGTGCAATCTGCAGGTCCGCTACGAGGGCACGGCCAACCACTCCGGCACAACGCCGATGGACATGCGCGCCGACGCCTTTGCCGGGCTCGCCGCCTTCGCCACCACGATTACGCCCATGCTCAAGGAGCACGGCTCCGGGCAAAGCCGCATCACCATCGGCAAGGTGGAGCTGTCGCCGAACCACGCCCATACCATCCCCGGCGCGGCGGACTTCCTGATCAATCTGCGCGACACCTCGGAAATCGTCATGCGTGAACTCCGCGCCGAATGCCTGCGCAATATCAAGATCGCCGCGGCCGCGCATGGGCTCACGTCCGATGTGCGGGAAAAAAGCTGGCTGTCGCCGGTGTCCCTGGACCCGGCAATCCGCGATGTCCTGAGCGAGGAAGCGGACCGGCTGGGCTACGCCTCGATCATCATGCCCTCTGGCGCCGGCCATGACGCGCAGACGATGCAGTCGCTCTGCCCGTCCGGACTGATCTTCATTCCGAGCCGCAATGGCATCAGCCACGCGCCGGAGGAATGGAGCGACTGGGCCGACATCGAAAAAGGCGCACAGCTGATGCTCAACGCGCTGGTGCGACTGTCCAGTAGCTGACCTGACTTCTACTCGCCCAGTTCCTCGTCGGCAATGGCGGGCGACAGCTCCTGCTCGGCCTCGCCGGCCGGCTGGCGCGTGAAGCCCCTGACGCCCGAGGTCTCCTTGAAATCGCGCTTGATCACCACCGGAGAGACGGCATAGGCGGTGATCAGTTCGGCGAGCGAGCGCAGCGCATGGGTGTGGATCCGCTCATAGCCGTGCGAGGCATCGACCCCGAAGGTGATCAGCGCCGTGCGCACATCGGCGCCGGCCTCGATGGCGCTGGCCGAATCCGAACGGTAATAGCGGAACACGTCCTTCTGGTAACGGATCTCGTTGTCCTTGCACAGGTTCACCAGTTTCCGGGCGAGGTGATAGTCGAACGGTCCGGTCTGGTCGGCCATGGCGATAGTAACGCCGAATTCATCGGAATTCTGTCCCGGCGCCGTCGTGCCGTTGTCGACCGCGACCATGGAGGCAACATTGTGGCTGAGCACGGAGGAGGCGCCGACGCCGACTTCCTCGGCGATGGTGAACAGGAAATGCAGATCGACAGGCATCTCGGCTTCCTCGTCCTGCAGCGCCTTGAGCGCCGCCAGCATCACCGCGACGCCGGCCTTGTTGTCGAGGTGGCGGGAGACAATGAAGCCGTTGTGGAGGAATTCCGGCTGGGGATCGATGGCGATGATGTCGCCGATCTCGATGCCGAGCCGGATGACGTCGTCCTTGTTGCGCGAAAGCGCGTCGATGCGCAGTTCCACATGCTGCCAGCCGACAGGCGCGGAATCGACTTCGTCGTTGAACGTATGTCCGGACGCCTTGAGCGGCAGGATGGTGCCGGTGTAGGTGCCGCTGTCGGTGAACACGGTGGCGCGTGCACCCTCGGCGAACCGCGCCGACCAGTGGCCGATCGCCACCAGCTCGAGCCGGCCATTGTCCTTGAGCTGCTTGACCTGCGCGCCAAGTGTGTCGAGATGGGAGACGATGGCGCGCGCACCCTCCTGGCGTTTGCCATGGCGAATGGCGCGGATCGCTCCGCGCCGCGTCAGTTCCACATTCAAGCCTTGACGCTCGAGCTCCTGAGAGACGAAGCGAACGACGGTGTCGGTATAGCCGGTCGGACTTGGGATCTTGAGAAGCTTCTCCAGAATGTGAAGCATGTAGTCGTGATCGATTGCCAGGCGTGACACTAGCTGCCTCCCTCTCGTTCCTTTTGCATGGTCTGGCGCGCGGCCGCAGGCATAGATAACGGAAAAAGCAGATCGATGAAACGTTCGGCGGTGGGCTGCGGCTCGTGATTGGCGAGACCGGGCCGTTCATTGGCCTCGATGAACGCATAGTCCGGCCGGCTCGGCGATTTGACCATCAGGTCGATGCCGGTGACCGGAATGTCGATGGCGCGCGCGGCGGCGATTGCCGCCTTGACCAGGGTTGAATCAACGATGTCGGTGACATCGTGGATGGTTCCGCCGGTATGCAGATTGGCCGTCTTGCGGACGGCGACCTCGGTTTCCTTCTGCAGGACGTCGTCGAGCCCATAGCCCGCTTCGCGCAGGGTGCGCTCGGTCTCGGCATCGAGCGGAATGCGCGATTCGCCCCCGGTCGCTGCCGCCCGGCGCCGGCTCTGCGCCTCGATCAGCTGCCGCACCGTGCGCTCCCCATCGCCCACGATCGAGGGTGGACGCCGGATCGCCGCGGCGACAACGCGGTAATTGATGACAACGAGCCGCAGGTCCTCGCCCTCGATATAGTCCTCGAGCAGCACCGTTTCCGACACGCCCTTCGCCGCGGCAATCGCCGCCTTCACGTCCTCGGGGTCGGACACGCCGACCGAGATGCCGCGGCCCTGCTCGCCGCGCGCCGGCTTGACCACGATGCGGCCGCAGCGCTTGACGAATTCGGCAATCTCGTCGGGGCTCGCGCCGCCGTCGAGCTGCGCCGGAACACGCACGCCGGCGGCGGAAACCAGGCGCCGGGTCATCGACTTGTCGTCGCAGATCGACATCGCCACGGCGGAGGTGAGTTCGGTCAGGCTCTCGCGGCACAGAACCGACCGCCCGCCCTGCGTCAGGCGGAAATAGCCGGCTTCGGCGTCAACGGCCTCGACATGGATGCCCCTGCGCCGGGCTTCCTTGACGATGATCTTGGCATAGGGGTTGAAGGCCTCGTCCGCCTCGGGCCCGGTGTAGAGCACCTCGTTGATGGTGTTCTTGCGCTTGACCGAGAAAAACGACACCCGCCGGAAGCCGAGCTTTTCATAGAGCGCGATCGCCTGCTCGTTGTCATGCAGGACCGAGAGATCGAGAAAGGCCGCGCGGCGCGTGGTGAAATACTCCGCCAGGCGCCGCACCAGCGCTTCGCCGATGCCCGGATGCCGGGCGGCGGGGTCGACGGCCAGGCACCACAGCGAGGAACCCTTCTCCGGATCGTTGAAGGCGCGCATGTGGTCGACGCCGGTCACCGTGCCCAGCAGCTCCCCGGTCTGCTCGTCCTCGGCGACGAAATAGATGATGGTGCGCGCGTCGCGCTTGGACCAGAAGAATTCCGGCGGCACCGGAATCATCGACCGGCCCGCATAGATGCGGTTGATTGCATCGGCATCCGACTGCGATGTCAGCCGCCTTATGAAAAAGCCTTTCGGCGATTTCGGCGAGGCGCGGTAGCGCGCCAGGTCGAGCCGGAACGTGTGCGACGGGTCGAGGAACAGCTCCTGCGGCGCATTGGCCAGCAGCACATGCGGATCGCGCACATAGACCGCGATATCGCGGCGGTCCGGCTGCTCGGCGCTCAAGGCCGAAATCATCGATTCGGTATTGTCGAAGGTCTGCGCGAAGACCAGGCGGCCCCAGCCGCAGTCGAGCGCGAATTCCGGCGTCATCCGCGTCGCTTCCTCGCCATGGGGCGGAACCGGAGGCTTGAGGCCCTGCTCGCGCATGCGCTTGAGCCGATGCGCATAGGCGTCGCGCCCCTGGCGCTCGCGCGAGCCGCTCCTGGCGCCGTCCTTGCCCTTGTCCGTCATGACGGTCTCACACTCCGTGTGTCTGCAGCCACATTTCCAGAAGCGCCACCTGCCACAATTCCGATCCGCGCAGCGGCGTGATGTGGCTGGCCGGGTCGGCAAACAGCGTGTCGAGGTAATCCTGCTTGAACAGGCCGCGCTCGCGCGCGGCTTGCGACCCGAGCGAATCCTTGACCATGTCGAGATATTCGCCCTGGATGTATTTGAGCTGCGGGACGGGGAAATAGCCCTTCTTGCGGTCGATCACCTCATGCGGCACGACCAGGCGCGCGGCGTCCTTGAGCACGCCCTTGCCGTTGTCGTTCAGTTTGAACTCCGGCGGGATCGTCGCGGCCAGTTCCACCAGTTCATGATCGAGGAACGGCACGCGCGCCTCGAGCCCCCAGGCCATCGTCATGTTGTCGACGCGCTTGACCGGATCGTCGACCAGCATGACGTGCGAGTCGAGCCGCAGCGCCCGATCGACCGGAGTTGCAGCACCATCCCCGAGCAGATGATCGCTGACAAACGAGCGGCTGACATCGCTGTCGGCGATCCACCGGTCGCCCAGCTGCGACTTCAGCGTCTCGTGGGTGCGGTCGAAGAACACCTTGGCGTAATCGCCGACGACGTCGTTGGAATTGGCCAGCGGCGGGTACCAGTGGTAGCCGCCGAACACCTCGTCGGCGCCCTGGCCCGACTGCACCACCTTGATGTGCTTGGAGACTTCGCGGCTCAAAAGGAAGAAGCCGATATTGTCATAGGACACCATCGGCTCCGACATGGCGGCGATGGTGTCGGGCAGATGGCTGATCAGGTCGGCCGAGGGCACGAAGATCTTGTGATGGTCGGTGTCGAAGGTCTTGGCGATCAGGTCGGAATAGACGAACTCGTCGCCCTTCTCGCCATTGGCCTCCTCGAATCCGATGGAAAACGTCATCAGGTCCTTCTGGCCTTCCTCGGCCAGAAGCCCGACGATCAGGCTCGAATCGACGCCGCCCGACAAGAGCACGCCGACCGGAACGTCGGCCACCATGCGGCGGCGCACGGCAAGCCTCAGCGCATCATGCACCTTGTCGCGCCAGTCGTTGCGCGTCAGGCCCGCGTCCTGGCTCAGACGCTGATAGGGCGGAGACCAGTAAAGCCGGTCGGTCGACGAGCCGTCGGCGGCAATGCGCCTTGTGGTCGCCGGCTGCAGCTTGCGCACACCCTTGAGAATGGTGCGCGGCGGCGGCACCACGGCGTGAAAGCTCATGTAATTGTGCAGCGCCTCGCGGTCGATATCGGTGTCGATGCCGCCGGCTTTCAGAAGCGCCGGCAGGAAGGAGGCGAAGCGGATGCGGCTTGCGTCCTGAGCATAATAAAGCGGCTTGATGCCGAAACGGTCGCGCGCCAGTACCACGTCGCCAGTGTCGCGCTCATGGATGGCGAAGGCGAACATGCCGTGGAACCGCTCGACACAGGCCTCGCCCCATTTGTGGTAGGCCTTGAGCACCACTTCGGTATCGCCATGGGAGAAGAAGCTGTAGCCCTCGGCGCTGAGTTCTGCGCGCAGTTCGGGATAATTGTAGATGCAGCCATTGAAGACGATGGTCAGGCCAAGCGCCGAATCCACCATCGGCTGGGCAGCCTTTTCCGACAGGTCGATGATCTTGAGCCGCCTGTGCCCGAAGGCAACGCGGCCCTGGGCGACGATGCCGCTTCCATCGGGTCCGCGCGGGGCCATGGCGTCCGCCATGCGCGCAACGGCTGCAGTATCGGCAAACGCGCCGTCGACACGGATTTCCCCGGCAATTCCACACATTTTGTTTTCAGTCCCCGATTATTGGTTTCGTGCAGACAAAACAGGCATGTCGCCAAGGCTGCACAAAGAGGCATCGCGGCAAGGCGCGGCGCAAAGTGATGGGGAGTATCTAGTCATACAAGCCCCGGAAATCAAATGTTTGCGGGACAATTGAGGCACATCGGAGGTGCTCTCGCAATTATGGGCGACGATCAAAACACGGAAAAATGCAGGATCGTCGCACCGGCTGGTCCCGGTGGGACCAGCCGGTTGAGTTCGGGCGGCCCGGATCAGACAGCCGCGATGACGATGATCTCGACCTTGTAGTCGGGCGTGGCGAGCTTGGCCTCGCCGGTGGCGCGCGCGGGCGCGTTGCCCTGCGAGACCCAGCCGTCCCAGACAGCGTTCATCTCGGCAAAATCATCCATCGACGCCATCCAGATCGTGGTCTGCAGGATCTTGCTCTTGTCCGAGCCGACGGAGGCGAGCAGCCGGTCGATATTGGCGAGGATGTCCTGGGTCTGCACCGTGACGCTGGCGCCTGCAGTGCCGACCTGGCCGGCCAGATAGACGAGGCCGCCATGGACGACGGCCTGGCTCATGCGCGGTCCGGTTTCGATGCGTTTGATATCACTCATGTGTTTTGTCCTTGTTGAAAATTCAGTGCCGCCCGCCCGGGGCTAAGTGCGTCCGTTACGGTCTGGCCCAGCGGCGACGGGCGCCCGAGGCAAAGATCGGCAGCCAGTTCCGACAGCGCCGGCGCCGTCTGCATACCATAGCCGCCCTGACCCGCAAGCCAGAAGAACCCGTTGTCCTCGGGCGCAAAGCCCACCACCGGCGACCGGTCGGGGGCAAAGGTGCGCATGCCCGCCCAGGTATGCTCGAGCCGTGTCACCGGCGTGGTGACCGCCTGCTCGTAGCGGTGCAGGCCCTCGGCGATCACCATGTCGTCGGCCCAGACGTCATGCGCATCGACCGGGTCCTCGTCGGCCGGCGAAATCATCAGCTTGCCGGCTTCGGGCTTGGCGTACCACTGGTCGCCGGCATTGGCGAAGAGCGGCCAGCGGGTGATGTCATGACCGTCAGGCGCCGGGATCAGCGCAGCCGACCGGCGCAGCGCCTGCAGGCCGAGCGTCCGGACGCCGGCCATGTGCGCCACCGCATCGGCCCAGCCGCCGGCGGCATTGATCAGCACAGGGGCGGTGAAGCTTCCCGCGGGTGTCTCCACCGACCAGAGGCCGTCGCGGCGGGTGATCGACTGCACCGGCGCGCCGGTGACGATCCTGCCGCCATGGCGGCGCAGCTTGCGGGCAAAGCCCTGCAGCATGCGGTCGACATCGATGTCCTGCGCATCCCATTCGATCGCGGCCGATGCGATTGCGTCGGGGCGCAGGATCGGCACCAGTTCGACCGCCTGGGCGGCCGAGAGCCGTTCCAGCCCGTCGCTGCCGTCGAGATAGGCTTCGAACTTGGCCATGTCCTCATCGGTGGCGAGCAGCAGCTCGCCGCGCGGAGACAAGAGGCTGGTGTCGGACACGCCTTCCGGACTTGCCAGGAACGGCGCCGATGCGGCGTTGAGCGCCCGGAGCGTGGCGTTGCCGTAATTGCGGATGAAGATCGCCGCGGAGCGGCCTGAGGAGTGATGGCCGATCGCCGGCTCGGCCTCGAGCACGGTCACTGACGCCTCCGCCGCCAGTTGCGCCGCCGCACTGATGCCGGCGATGCCGCCGCCGATCACCAGAATGTCGCTGTTCGTGCTCATCCCGCCTCATAGCCTCCGAGAAAGCTTGTCAGATTGTCGCCCAGATCCGCAGACAGATAGCCGCCTTCCTGCACGATGACCGCAGGAAGGTCCAGTCCCGCAATGCGCGCTGCGATCCGCGCAAAGCCCGGCGTCGTCACCTTGAAGCCGTGGAACGGATCGTTCTCGTGGGCGTCGAGCCCGAGCGCCAGCACCAGCACGTCGGCGCCGAAGGCGCGGATGCGGGCGAGCGCGGCATCGAGCGCCACCAGATAGTCTTCTGTCACCGTGCCGCGCGGCAGCGGCAGGTTGAGATTGTATCCCATCCCCTCGCCCTCGCCCCGCTCCGCGGCGTGCCCCCAGAAGAATGGATAGAACCGCGCCGGATCGGCATGGATCGAGACGGTGAGCACGTCGCGGCGCTGATAGAAGATCCCTTGCGTGCCGTTGCCGTGATGCACGTCGACATCGAGGATCGCCGGACGGCGGCCCGCGCGCAGCAGGGCTTGCGCGGCAATCGCCGCATTGTTGAGGAAGCAGAAGCCCCCGGCCAGATCGCCGAAGGCATGATGCCCAGGCGGGCGGCAGAGCGCATAGACCGTGCGCTCGCCGCCCAGCACCCCGTCCGCGGCGCTCAGGGCCGACTGGGCCGACCAGTAGGCCGATTGCCAGGTGCCGGCCGCGATCGGGCAGGACGTGTCTGTCTGGTGGAAGCCCGCCTGCCCCGCCGCCGAACTCGGATAGCTTGCCGTCCGCCGGTCGGGATGCACATTGGGGATGACCTCGTCGGACGCCCCTTCCGTGCGCTGCCAGCGCGCGTGTATGGTCTCGAGGAAAGTGAGATATTCCGGCGAATGGATCTCGGCGATCGGACCCGACCCATGGTCGGCGGGCGCGCTGAACTCGCATCCTGCCGCCCGGGCGCCGCGGCTCAACTCGTCGATGCGCTGCGGCTGTTCCGGATTGGCAGACAGCCTGCCGTTCGACATGAAGTGTTTCGGGTCATGCGCCCGCTGGCGCGCATCGAACACCGCCCTCATATCTCGTCTCCCAACGCGTCGAACGGCTGGCCGGCCAGGGTCATGAACTGGGTCTCGGCGGCGGGGACGAAGCCCAGCCGCTCATAGAAGGCCATGGCCTTGGGATTGTCATGATAGACGCCCAGCCGGATGAAGCCGGCGTCCCAGGCCTCCAGTCCGGCCTTGCGGACCGCCGCCAGCAACCGCTGGCCAAGCTGCTTGCCGCGGGCCTCTTCGGCTACCCAGAGATCGGATACATACAGGCCGACCGCGCCATTGACCGTCGAGAAGAAGGGCGAATAGGCGGCGACCCCGATGATATCCCCGTCCTCCGTGACGGCGAGCAACGCATTGAGGACCGGCGCCGGTCCGAAGCAGAATCGGGCGATGTCGGCGTCGGTGGCGCGGTGCTCGTCGCCCATGTCCGCCGACAGTTGCGCCAGCGCCCGGTTCAGCCTCGCCGCATCCGCGGCAACCGCCTGCCTGATGATGATGTCATTCATGCTCAAAATCCCACTTTGTCCTTGCCCTTGAGGCCCAGCATCGCGCGCGCCTCATCAGGCGTCGCCACCACCCGGCCGGCGGCCTCGACGATCTCCCGCACCTTCTCTACCTGCACGGCATTGGATGTCGCCAGCTCGCCGCGAGCGATGTAAAGATTGTCCTCAAGCCCGACGCGGACATGGCCGCCTAACGAGGCGCAGAGCCTCGCCATCGGCATCTGCTGGCGACCGGCGGCGAGCACGGAGAACATGTAATCCTCGCCGAAGAGTTTGTCTGCGGTCTGCTTGAGATAGGCCAGATGCTCCGGTTCGGCCGCAACGCCGCCGAGAACACCCATGACGAACTGGATGAAGATCGGCGCATGGATCAGGCCACGCTCGACGAAATGATGCAGCATCGTTAGATGGCTCAGATCGTAGCATTCGAACTCGAACCGGGCGCCGCGCTCCCGGCCCATCAGCCGCAGCACGGTTTCGATGTCCCTGGGCGTGTTCTTGAACACCAGGTCGTCGGAATCTCGAAGGAACGGCTCCTCCCAGTCATGCAGCCACTCGGTTCGCTTGCCGAGCATCGGATAGAGCGCGAAATTCATCGTGCCCATGTTGAGCGAGCACATTTCTGGTTCCGCCGCCATCGGCCCGGCGAGCCGCTCCTCCATGGTCATCACCGCGCTGCCGCCGGTCGTCAGGTTGATCACGGCATCGGTTTGGGCCTTGATCGCCGGCAGGAACGCCATGAAATCCTCGCGCGCGGCCGAGGGCCGTCCGTCCGCGGGATCGCGGGCATGCAGATGCAGGATCGCGGCGCCTGCGCGCGCCGCTGCGATGGCCTGTCCGGCGATCGCCTCGGCGGTCACCGGCAGATAGGGCGACATCGACGGCGTGTGGATCGAGCCGGTGACGGCGCAGGTGATGATGATCTGCGACATGGCAATCAGGCCGTCTCGACCGCAAGCCCGGCCCGGGCGGCGAACTTGCCGAGCGCCGACGTCAGCATGTCGATGAGTTCGTCGATCTGCTCTTCGGTGACGATCATCGGCGGACAGACCATGAAATGATCGCCCTCAAGCCCGCCGCGCGTGCGCCGCGAATAGATGATCAGGCCCTCGGCATAGGCGAGCTCGACCAGCTCCGTGTGCGCATTGAGCGCCTTGGGCAAGGGCTGCATGGTGTGGCGATCGGCCACCAGCTCGAAGGCCAGCAGCAGGCCTTCGCCGCGCACATCGCCGATGAAGGAAAACCGCTGCATCAGGTTTTCAAGCCGCGCCTTGAGCAAGCCGCCCATGCGGGCGGCATTGACCATCAGCTCGCCGGCCTCGATCTCTTCCAGCACCGCCAGGCCCGCGGCGCAGGCCTGCGGGTTGCCGGCATAGGTGTGGCCATGCAGGAAGCCGCCGGCGTCGAGGACCGGATCGATCAGACGGTCGGTCGCGATCATGGCGCCGAGCGGCGCGTAGCCGGCGCCGAAGCCCTTGGAGATGGCGATGATGTCGGGGGCAATGCCGGAATGCTCCGATCCCAGGAACCGGCCGGTGCGGCCGCCGCCGGACATGACCTCGTCATGGATCAGCAGCACGCCGTAGCGGTCACAGATCTCTCGGATTTCCCGCATGTACCCCGCCGGCGGCATCAAGGCACCGGTGGAGGCACCGCCGACCGGTTCCTGGATGAAGGCCAGCACGCTGTCGGGGCCTTCCTCAAGGATCTTGGCTTCGAGCATCGCCGCGTAATGGGCGCCGGTGGCCGGATCGTCGCTATCAAGGCCGTCGAGATAGGCGCGCGGCGCCGGGATCTTGGGCATCGCCTGCATCATCGGCGCGAACGGATCGGACAGCGGCGCGTATCCGGTGAGCGCCAGCGCGCCGAGGGTGGAGCCGTGATAGCTCGGGTTGAGCGAGATCACCTTCCAGCGCGATCCCTGCCCCACCGTCACCGCATATTGCCGCGCCAGCTTGATGGCGCTTTCCACCGCCTCCGAACCGCCCGAGACGAAGAACACCTTCTCCATGCCCGCAGGCGAGAGCGCGGCCACCTTGGCGGCAAGCTGCTCGCTCGATTCGGTCTCGAAATGCAGCCTGTAGCCGAACGTCGACTTCTCCATCTGCCGCCGCATGGCTTCCAGCACGCGGGGATTGGAATGGCCGATATTGGAGACCATGGCGCCGGACGAGCCGTCGAGATAGCGCTTGCCGTCGACATCCCACATGTAGACGCCGCGCGCTTCGGACAGGACCGGCCGCCGCGAGCGGGTCTGGTAGAACAGATGGCTCTCAAATGTCACGGACGGCTCTCCACCGGCAGCGCGGCGCAGTCTTTCGCCCGGAACCGAAGGGCGACACGCGCGCCCGCGGCGAAGGGGTGGTCCTCGATCATGTTCACGGCCTGCATCTGGTGATCGCCGGCGCGGACGAAATAGCGCGCGGACTGGCCCTGGTAATCGACATTCTCGACAATCGCATCGACGCTCAGCATGCCGTCGGCGGGTGCCTCAGGCGCCTTGAGATGCAGCTTCTCGGCGCGAATGACGAGGCGGACAGGGCCGGGGCCGGACACCCTGGGCGCGCGTTCCCTTGGAATTTCGATCCGGGGAAAGCCCGGCAGGTCGAGCACGATGCCGCCTCCGGCTGCGTCGACACATTGCGCCGTGAGCAGGTTCGAGGCACCCAGGAACTTGGCGACGAACTCGGTGGCGGGCGTGTTGTAGACGTCCTCGGGCGCGCCCACCTGTTCGACCCGGCCTTCCGACATGACGATGATCTGGTCCGACATCGCCAGCGCCTCGGTCTGGTCGTGGGTGACGAACACCGTGGTCACGCCGATGCTTTGCTGGATGCGCTTGAGTTCGACGCGCATGTCCTCGCGCAGATTGGCGTCGAGCGCCGACAAGGGCTCGTCAAGCAGCAGCACGTCGGGTTCGATAACGATGGCGCGGGCCAGCGCGATGCGCTGCTGCTGGCCGCCGGACAGTTCCTTGGGATAGCGCCCCCCGAGATCGGGCAGTTGCACCAGTTCGAGCGCCGCCGCCACCTTGCGCTTGGCCTCGTCCTTGCTCACGTCGCGGTAGTTCAGTCCGAAGGCGACATTGTCGGCCACCGTCTTGTGCGGAAACAGCGCGTAGTTCTGGAACACCAGGCCCAGGTTGCGCTTGTGGATCGGCACATCATTGACCCGCCTGCCCTTGATGGTGATGTCCCCTTCCGTGGGATCGAGCAGGCCCGCGATCATGCGCAGGGTCGTGGTCTTGCCGCATCCGGAGGGGCCCAGAAGCGTGACGAAGCTGCCTTCCTCGATATCCAGCGACATCTGGTGCACGGCGGTGTAGTCGCCAAAACGCTTGACGATGTTGCTCAGGGAAACTGCGCTCACGGCATCCTGCCTCCAGTTGAGGGAAAAGCCGGCCCCGTCCGGACGACGGGGCCGGAAGCTGGCTTAATAGCCGCGCTGGACGCGGCCGAATTCCTTCGACCACTCGGCCTCGTTGCCGTTCCAGTAGGCCGGATTGGCAAACGTCAGGCCCGACAGCGTGCCGGTCGGGTCGAAGGCGGGGAGCGTCGCGATCTTGTCGCCGAGATCGACCTTGGTCGGGTCGAGCGCCGGCGGGTAGCCCTGGCCTTCTGCCACCGCGATCGAGGTGTCCTTGTCGAGCATGAAGTTGATCAGCTCCTCGCAGGCCGCCATCGGGCTGCCCTTGATGACGAACAGGCATTCCTGCCAGCCGAAGCTCTTGGGCGGGTCGTAGTAGCCGATGTCGTGGCCCTGTTCCTGCAGGGCATAGATGCGGCCGGACCAGCCTTCGGTAACGTAGATTTCCTCTTCCGCCAGCAGGCTCATCAGTTCGGCGCCCGAAGCCCAGTATTTGAGCGCCAGGTCGCGGTGCTTGCGCACGGCGTCCCAGGCGGCTTCGAGATCCTTGATGTCGTTGGGGTCCTGGCCGGTCTGCAGCGCCGCGTACCACATGCGGGTGCGCCAGTCGCCCCAGCCGCCGATCTTGCCCTTGTACTTCTCGTCGATGAGGATCTTGGCGCCCTTTTCCTTCATCTCCTCGTCGGAGATGTGCTTGCGATTGTAGGCAAGGCCGGTGGTGCCGTAATTGTAGGGTGCCGCGCTCAGGCTGTCGGGCGTGATCGACTTGAACGCGTTCATCAGCGCCGGCATGACATTGGCCATGTTGGGGATGTTGTCGAGGTTCAACTCGCTGTTCAGATCGAAGCTGTGGTAGCGGGCGTAATCGAACACGCCCGACAGGTGGGCGATGTTGTATTCGCCAGGCTGGCTGGCGCGCACCAGCGCCAGATATTCGTCGCCGCCGGGGAAGGTGCCGTCGACGACGGTGATGCCGGTCTTCTCCGTATAGGGATCGAAGGCGAACTTGCGGAAGGCTTCCGAAACAACGCCGCCCCATCCGTCGAAGCGGACCTGGGACACATCGCTCTGGGCGAAGGCCTGGCGGGCGAAGGGCATCTGCAGGCCGTAGGCAGCACCGGCGGCGCCGAGAAGTCCGAAAAAGCTGCGGCGGCTGATGTCGCCGTTCTGGAACCGCTCGCGCAGTCGTTCATAGCGTTGTGTGTCGTCCATGGTGTTCTCCGTCTCTGGTTAAGGTTGGGTCCGGCGGCTTAGGCGCCGCTTCTTGTTGCAAGTGTCCGGGCGATCGCCGCGCCGATCAGCGGCAGCCCGACCGTGAGCACGATCATGACCGTGCCAAGGGCGTTGATTTCCGGGGAAATGGAATTGCGCAGCATCGAGAAGATCTGGGTCGGCACGGTCTCGATGCCGCCCGGCTTCCAGAACAGGGTTCCGGTGATGTCATCGAAGCTGATGGTGAAGGCGAACAGGCCGCCCGCCGCCACCGCCGGCATCAACAGCGGCAACGTGATCGAAAAGAAGGTCTGCATCGGCGATGCGCCGAGGCTGAGCGCTGCCTCCTCGACATCGCGCTTGATGCTGACCAGCCGCGCTTGCACCACCAGAATGACGAAGGGCAGCGTGAAAATCACGTGGCCTGCGAGCAGCAGCGTGAAGCTCTTGCCGAAATCGAGGAAGTTGAGAAACAAGAGCAAGGCAACGGCGAGCACCACCTCGGGCACCAGGATCGGCGCAATCAGCAGCGTGGTGATCAGATTCCGGCCCGGAATTTTGTAGCGTACCAGCGCCAGGCTCGCCAGCACCCCGATCACGGTCGAGATCACGGCCGTCATCAGGCCCAGCACGATCGAGGTCCGGAAGGCGCGCATGATCGCGTCATTGTTCCACAATGCCTCGAACCACCGGGTCGAGAGCCCGGTCATCGGGAAGCTGCCGAACTGGTTGGCGTTGAAAGACAACAGCACCACCACCATGATCGGCAGGAACATGAACAGATAGACAAGGATCGTGTAGATGCGGATCAGACGCCAGCCCATCAGCCAAGCCCCTTCGCCAGTTGCGCCATGCCGAGATAGCGGTTGTAGATCAGGACCAGGACGCCCAGCACCATGAGCAGGAGCAGCGACAGCGCCGAGCCGAGCGGCCAGTCGAGCTGGCGGATGATCGCCTCGTAGACGAGGTTGGCGAACATCGCGTCGCGCGGGCCGCCGAGGATCACCGGCGTGATGTAGGTGCCCGCAGACAGCACGAAGCAGAGCAGACCGCCCGCGGCAAGGCCAGGCAGGGACAGCGGCAGCGTCACCTGCAGGAAGCCCTGCCAGCGCGTGGCGCCCAGCGAGGAGGCCGCATCTTCGAGATTGGTGTCGATGCCGTCGAGGCTCACGAAGATGTTGAGCACCATGAACGGCAGTAGGAAATGGACAAGCCCGAGGATCACGGTGGTCTCGTTGTAGAGCATCTGGATCGGCTCGTTGATGATGCCGGCCCAGATCAGCGCCGCATTGAGCGCGCCGGAGACGCCCAGAATATTGATCCAGCTCATCGTGCGGATGATGTAACTGATCCAGAACGGCAGCATCAGCAGCACCAGAAGCACCATCTTGTTGCCCTTCGAGCGGGCGATGAAATAGGCCGCCGGATAGCCCAGGAGCGCGCAGGCAAGTGTTGTGATCGCTGAAATCTTGAGCGTGTTGAGCAGGATGTCGCGATAGAAGCGGTCCGTCAGCGCTTCCTGCCAGTTGTCGAGAAAGAAGCCCGGCGTGTCGGCGCCCACAGCGCTCTTGAGCCAGAACGAATAGACGACGATGAACGCAAGCGGCACGATCAGCAGCAAGGTGACCGCTGTCAGTGCCGGCGTCAGCAGAATCCACGGCTGCCGCGCTTCGCGTTGTTCGATGCTCATGGTCTCAACGCTCCCCGGCGTCTTCTTGTTGGAAGCATGATGTTGGCTCGGAGCGTATTGATCAAATAGATAATTGATATTCCATTCATTGATGATATCAATAATGAAATGTTCAGCCTCACCCCGCCCGAACGTCTCGCCCGCGATCTCGACTGGAATCTGCTCCGCACATTCCTCGTGCTTGCCGACTCGCGCTCGGTGACGGAGGCCGCGGAACGCCTCAGCCTGAAGCAGCCGACAGTCTCGAGCGCGCTCAAGCGTCTGGAAGACCGGCTCGGCAAGCGCCTGATCAACCGCAAGCCCGGGCGGTTCGAGCTCACCGCCGCCGGGCGGCTGCTCTATGACGAGGCGATCGACATCCACGGCGCAATCCTGCGCCTGGGAACGGTGATCCGCGATGTCGAGGACGAGGTCAGCGGCCATGTCCGCATCGTCATGGCGAGCCATGTCGTCTCCCCGCTGTTGAACGCGACGCTCACCAAGTTCCATACGGACCATCCCCGCGCCACGCTGTCGATCGAGGTGATGGCGAGCCGCGGCGCCTTGACGGCTGTTGCCGCGCGTCGCGCGTCGCTTGCCATCTGCCTGGTGATGGACCGCAGCCCGGCGCTCGAATACCGGCGGCTGTTCCGCGAATATTTCGGCCTTTTCTGCGGCCCGACCCATCCGCTCTTCGGTCGCGAGGGCGTCACCATGGCCGATCTCGCCGGTCATTCGTCGGTGAGTTTCGTCACCGACCAGATGGACGATGCGCTGAGGCCCGTTGCGAAAATGCGCGCCGAGGCGCAGCTCGACGCCCGCATTGTCGGCACGTCGCCCAATCTTGAGGAGGTGCGGCGCATGATCATCGCCGGGCTCGGCATCGGGCCGCTGCCGCTGCATGTGGTGCGCGAGGATGTGGAGCGCGGCAGGCTCTGGCGTCTGCCGCCCTATGAGGCGCCGCCGGCCATCGACGTGCACGTGGTCTGGAACCCGCACGCCAAGCAGAACCGCGCCGAGGCGGCCATGCTCGCCGGCCTGACCGGCCTGATCGAACGCACGCCGATGGATGACCGCATCTACAGCTGAGCGCCTTCACAGCCCAGAGCGGGCCCGGTTATCGCAACACCAATCCAAGCTGCTTGAGGTTGACCAGGATCTCGTCGATGCTGTCTGACAGCAACCTGTCCTCATCGACCAGCCAGGATTCGAGGGCGTCCTTGATCGCGCACACGACCACGACGGCGAGAATATCAGCCAGATGATGGGTGTCGGGATCGAGTCGCGTGACCAGAATGGCCGCGAGTTCCTTTATCAGGCAACGCATGCAAGCTTCATGGGCGTTCTTCAGACCGGGATTGTTCCGCAGCAGCGCCTGGATCACAAGCCCGCCCTTCCTGTTCGCATCAATCTGGGCGAGATGGGCGACCAGCAACCCGCGCAAGTCTTCCAGCAAGCTTCCGTTTCCCTCGGCGAATTCCTTCGCCGCCGCTTCGGGAAAGTCAGGCGGGCGATGGACGATCGCCGCCTCCTTGTTGGGGAAATAGTTGAAGAACGTGCGCAGGCTGATACCGGCGCGGCTGGAGATCGCCTCGGTGGTCACGGCTTCGAGGCCGAGTTCCTGGCATAGCTCGATCGCCGCGACATGGATCTCCCTGGCCGTCTGCGCACGACGGCGCACTCTCAATGCATGCTCCATGAATCCCCCGCCCCCAACTTTCTCACAATGCAATTATTGCACACAATGCATTTTCGTGCAATGAGACTGTCCATGTCAATGCCCTCGTGGTCTGACCCTAACAGATGAGTCATCCTGTCAGGATCGCACCACCAGAGACTGCCCCCAGTTCTGACGAGCGAGACCGTCCCCTCATGAAAAGTCATCCTTCACGAGCACGACCCACACTGCTGGGGGCGATTATAGCGATTGCTCTGGGACTGGGCCAGTCCGCCGCCGCCCAGGGATTTCCGCCAGGGCCGCAGGGTCCGGCCGCAGTTGGCGTCATCACCGCCGAAGTCGAGACTGTCCCCTACACGGTCACCCTCCCGGGTCGCGCGGCGGCCTTTCAGGAGGCCAGCATCCGGCCAACGGTGGAGGGCATTGTCGAGCAGATCAATTACCGGCCCGGCGAACCGCTCAAGGCAGGCGACCTGATGTTCACGCTCGCGCGAGACCGTTATCTGGCAGCCTCAGCCGCGGCTGAGGCTGAGCAGGCCGGCGCCGAAGCGGCCGTGGCAGCCGCGCAAACCACAGTGAACCGCTACCGGAGCCTTGCCGGCAGCGGCGTGACGCAGGTCCAGCTCGACACCGCCGAAGTGGAGCTGCTCACCGCGAAGGCGTCGCTCAGCAGCGCTCAATCCGCCGTCACGCTTGCCCGGATCAATCTCGACGGCACCGAAATCCGCAGCCCCATCGAAGGCATTCCCTCCGTTTCCGCGGTGTCGGTGGGCGCGGTGGTGACCGCCAACCAGACCGACGCACTGACCACCGTGCGCCGTCTTGACCCGGTCTATGTGGACATGACGGAATCGAGCGCCCGCATGCTTCGGGTGCGAAGCCGCATCAGCTCCGGGCAGATCACCCCGGGGCAGTCGCTCGACGCGACGCTGACGCTGGAAGACGGCACGCTCTATGACGGCAAGGGAACCTTCGTCAGCCCTGGAACAGCGGTCTCAGCCACCACCGGCACGATCGAATTGCGCATCGAGTTCGCAAATCCCGATCGACTGATTCTGCCGGGCCAGTTCCTGCGCGTCGCAGTTGAACTCGGCACGACCGAGGCCATCCTGGTGCCGCAACGGGCCACCAGCCGGACCAGCGACGGTCGGCTGACCGCCTTCATCGTTCGCGACGGCAAGTCGGCCCTGGTCAATCTCACCGAGAGCGGCAGCCACCGGAACTCCTGGATCGTCACCGACGGATTGACCGCCGGCGACAAGATCATCGTCGACGGGCTGAAATCGCTGCGCGCCGATATGGAGGTCGAACCGGTAGCGGTCGTCATCGGCGAAGACGGCCTCGTTGAAGACGCCGGCAGCGCCGATGCCGTCCCGGCCGGTCAGCCAGCGCCCGCCAAGCCCTGACGGGCCCCCACTTTCCCTGGAGGCCCCTTGATGGTCCAGTACTTCATTCATCGCCCCGTGTTCGCCTGGGTTCTCGCCATCGTCACGATGCTGGCCGGCGGCTTTGCCCTGACCCAGCTCGCGGTGTCGCAATATCCCGATATCGCGCCGACCACAGTCAGCATTTCGGCGACCTATTCCGGCGCCACCGCCCAGGCGGTTCAGAACTCCGTGACCACGGAGATCGAGGACGGCCTGACGGGGATCGAGGGCGTGCTCTACACGGAATCGAGCTCCAGCGAGGGCTCATCCAGCATCTCGCTCACCTTCGATGACAGCATCGATCCGGTCGACGCACAAAATGAAGTGCAGACCCGTGTCGCCCAGGTCGAATCCCGGCTTCCCACTTCGGTACAGACCAGCGGTGTTTCCGTGCGTCGTTCGACCTCATCCATTCTGATGGTCGGGGCGATCGTCTCGGCCGACAACCGCTATTCCACGGTCGAACTCGGCAATATCCTGGCGGAGACCATCGAGGGACCCGTGCAGCGCACCCAGGGCGTCGGCAACATCAATTCCTTCGGCTCCGGCTATGCCATGCGCGTCTGGCTCGATCCGCTGAAGCTCGCGCAATACCAGCTCACGCCGTCCGATGTGACGGCAGCGGTCGCCGCGCAGAACACCACCGTCTCGGTCGGTTCGCTCGGCAAGCAGCCGACGGTCACCGGACAGCAGTTCACCGCTAACGTGACGGCGCAAAGCCAGCTCACCTCGGTGGTGGAATTCGAGAACATCCTTCTCAAGACCGGAGAAGACGGCGCTTCGGTGACCCTTGCCGATGTGGCGAAAATCGAGATCGGCCAGGAGAGTTACGGTTCGGATTCGATTTTCAGCGGCGCCAATGCCGCCGGCTTCGGCGTCAATCTGGCCACCGGCGCCAATGCCGTCGACACTGCGGCGGCGGTTCGCGAGGTCCTGCAGGGTCTCTCGGCCTCCCTGCCCGAGGGCGTCACCATCGAGACCGCCTATGACACCTCGCCCTTTGTCGAATTGTCCATCCAACAGGTCAAATGGGCCTTGTTGGATGCCATCCTGCTGGTGCTGGCCGTGATCCTGCTGTTCCTGCAGAAATGGCGGGCGACGCTGATTCCGATCATTGCCGTCCCTGTTGTCCTGCTCGGCACCTTCGCGGTCCTGTGGGTGGCAGGCTATTCGATCAACACGCTGACCATGTTCGCCATGGTGCTCGCCATCGGCCTGCTGGTGGACGATGCAATCATCGTGGTCGAAAACGTCGAGCGGCTGATGGAGGAGGAAAACCTCTCCGCCCTCGAGGCCACGGAGAAGAGCATGCGCCAGATCACCGGAGCGCTGATCGGCCTCGCGCTGGTGCTCTGTGCGGTGTTCCTGCCGATGGCGTTTTTTGCAGGCTCGACCGGCATCATCTACCGCCAGTTTTCGATCACCATCATCACCGCCATGGTGCTGTCGGCCGCCGTCGCGCTGATCCTGACGCCAGCACTCTGCGCGACGATGCTGCGCCCGCACGGTGACAAGCCGCTGATTGCACCGGCGCGCTGGTTCAATCGCGGTTTCGACCGGTTTAGCTCGGGCTATGTCAAGGTCGTCACAAGGTCGCTCGGCCGGCCGATCCTGATGCTTGGCGTGCTCGGACTGATCATCGGCGGGGCCGCGCTGATCTACCCGAAGATCACCTCATCGTTCCTGCCCGCCGAAGACCAGGGCGTGCTGATGGCCATGGTCTCGCTGCAGGAGGGCGCGACCACCCAGCAGACCCGCGTCGCGCTCAACGACATCGAGGACTACATGCTCAGCACCGAGAAGGAGAGCGTGGCCTCGACCTTCTCCGCGCTGGGCTTCAGCTTCAGTGGAAGCGGCCAGAATTCCGCCATGACCTTCATCAGGCTGCGCGATTTTGATGACCGTCAGGACAGCGCGCTCGCTGCCAGCGCTCTGGCCGCCCGCGCCAACCGCCATTTCGCCGGCTACCGCGCCGGCCAGGTCATCTTCATGCAGCCGCCGGCGATCCCCGGTCTCGGCAATTCCTCCGGGTTCTCGATGTATCTTGTCGACCAGGCAAACAATGGCGCTGAAGCGCTGACGGAGGCTGCCAACCTGCTGATCGCCAACGCCGCAGGCGCTGCGGAACTCGAAAATGTGCGCGCCACGGGGCTTGAGCAGAAGGCAGCGCTGCGGATCAATATCGACCAGCAGAAGGCGGAAAGCTTCGGCATCAGCGTCTCCGACATCAACGCCATGCTGTCGGTCATCTTCTCAGGCACCGAGGTCAACGACTTCGCGCTCGGATCATCCTTGCGCCCGGTGATCGTCGCCGCCGCGGCCGAGCACCGGGCGCAGCCTGAAGACATCGACGCCTGGTATGCCCGCAATTCCGGCGGCGAGATGGTGCCGTTCCCGTCGTTTCTCACCACCAGCTGGGAACCGGTCGCCAATTCGCTGTCGCGCATCGACGGCGTGAATGCGGTGTCGATCTCCGGCTCGCAGTCCTCTGGGTCCAGCTCGGGCGTTGCCATGGAAAAGATGGAAGAGCTGGTGGCGGCCCTGCCCGGCGGCTATGGCGCGAGCTGGACCGGGCTCGCCTACCAGGAGCGCCAGTCGGGTAACCAGGCGCCCTATCTCTACGCGCTCTCGGTGCTGGTGGTGTTCCTCTGCCTGGCGGCGCTCTATGAAAGCTGGTCGATCCCGCTGGCGGTCATGCTGGCGGTTCCCGTCGGCGTCTTCGGCGCGCTGCTCGCCACATGGCTGTTCGACCAGGCCAATGACGTCTATTTCAAGGTCGGCATGCTGACAACCATCGGCCTGGCGGCGAGGAACGCCATCCTGATTGTCGAATTTGCCAACGACCTCCAGGCCCGGGGCATGGCCCTTGTCGAAGCCGCGACGACGGCTGCGCGTCAGCGTCTGCGCCCGATCCTGATGACCTCGATGGCCTTCATGCTGGGCGTTATGCCGTTGGCGACCGCCACCGGCGCGGGCGCGGCGGCGCAGAAATCCATCGGCATCGGGGTTCTGGGCGGCATGATCAGCGCCACCATCCTCGGCATAGTCGTTGTTCCCGCATTCTACGTTGTCATCCGGCGGGTCATGCCCGCCAAAATTCCTTCAAGCGAGACGCCCTCATGACCTTTTTTCCCCGCATATCGATCCTCACCGCCAGCCTCATCAGCCTGTCCGCCTGCACATCCGTCGGGCCCGACTACAAGGCGCTCGATGCGGCAACGCCCGCGAGCTATGTCGAGGGCGGCACGATCTCGGCGGGCGACGTTGCCCCGGTCAAATGGTGGCAGGGCCTGGGCGCGCCGCAGCTCGACGCTCTCGTCGAGCGGGGACTGGCGCAGAACCTGAGCATCCAGACCGCGATCGAGCGGGTGGAGGAAACCCGCGCGGCGCTTCGCTCCACCGGCGCCGGCACCGTCAGCGGCAACCTGACCGGCGCATCTCTCCGTTCCGGCGGGTCCGCCTCCCCCACCGCCTCGACGAACAGCGCAGTCTTCAATGCTTCGCTCGTGCTTGACCTGTTTGGCGGCCAGCGACGGGCAGTGGAGCGGGCCCGGGCCCAGGCCGAGAGTGCGGACTACGACATCGGCACGGCGCGCCTGGCGTTTCTCGCAAGCCTCACCGGCGCCTATGTCGACGCCCGCTATTTCCAGGAGACGCTGGAACTGACACGGCGAACCATCGCCACCCGCGAGCGGACGTTCGAGCTGGTCCGCGCCCAGGAAGACGCCGGCACAGCAACCGAGCTCGACCGCGTCCAGGCGCGGGCCTTGCTCGAGGAGGCGCGCGCCTCGCTGCCGGACCTTGAAAGCGGCTTCAATTCCGCGGTCTACGCCATCGCCACGCTGCTCGCGGAACCCGCAGCGCCCCTGCGCGCATCCCTGCAGAAGGGCGCGGCGCAACCCCGGCCCAAATCCGGCATGGCGGCAGGCGTTCCGGCGGACTTGTTGCGCAACCGCCCCGACATCCGTGCAGCCGAGCGCGACCTCGCCGCCGCAGTCGCCGCCATCGGCGTCGCCGAAGCGGAGCTTTATCCCTCCATCACGCTGTCGGGAGAGATCACCGCCTCGTCGGCTAACAACTGGTCATTCGGGCCGACCTTGGTGCTGCCGGTTCTCAACCAGCCCAAGCTTCGCGCAGACCGCGATCAGGCCATCAGCCGGGCGCGGCAGGCGGAACTCGCCTGGCGTGCGCTCATCCTCTCCGCTGTCGAGGAAACCCAGTCCGCGCAAGGCAAGGTGCTGCGCACCCAGCGCGCCCTGTTCAGCCTGAGGGCGGCGGCCGACTCCTATGCGCGCGCGGTCGAATTGTCGCAGCTCACCTATTCGGGGGGCACCACCACGCTGCTCACGCTGCTCGATGCGGAACGCTCGCGCGCCGCCGCCCGGCTTTCGCTGGCGCAGTCTGTCCAGGCGCTGGCCAACAACTGGATCAGCCTCCAGGTGGCCACAGGGCGGGGCTGGGCGCCGCAATAGGCCCCGGCATGTGCCGCTCGACCGCGACCCTTCGCCGGGGTCGGGGTCAACGTTCGAAGTCCGGAGAGTGGGGCAGGCAGACGTTGTCGCGCAATCCGGATTCCGCGAACAACCACCGCTTGGGGTGATTGCAACTCGCAAGCAAGAGGCCTAAAGCGAACGCGCTGGCGATCCAGGAAACGCCATCCCCGATATGCCCATCGACCGTCCATCAGCGAGACAAGGGCTGTTGATTGTTGGGGAATTGTCACAAATTCCAGTGTTTCGCCAAATAGAGTAATTTCATATTGTCACCATATTTGGCCTTATGCAGTCACCATAAATGGAAAACAGGCCGGCATGGACATACAGTCGCATCGCGATACACATCCCTCGATAGCGATCCTGTTGGGAACCCATAACGGGGCGCGATTCCTCAAGGAGCAACTCGCCTCGATCGCCGCGCAGACGGTTGGCCGGATAACCCTTTACGTCTCGGATGACGGCTCGTCCGATGAAACCTCCGCCATCCTCGATGATTTTGCCGCCGCCGGATGCTGTCAGGTGATCAGGCTTGATGGCCCCGGGATGGGATTTGCCGAAAACTACCGAAGCCTGATGCAACGCGCCGCCGACACCCACGATGCCTACATGTTTTCCGACCAGGACGACATCTGGCGCCCCGACAAGATCGAGCGCGGCCTCGAGTTGCTTTCAAAGGCCCGGCAAGGTCCCGCTGGCGTCGGCGGCAGGACAAGATCCATGACTGAAGCAGGCGAGGATGCGGGATTCTCGCCGCTTTTCCTGCGCAACCCGGCATTCCGCAATGCCCTGGTGCAATCGATCGCCGGCGGCAACACGATGATCCTCAATCGGGATGCCTTCCGCCTCGTGCGGGACTCCAGCCGCTCAGGCCCGTTCGTGAGTCATGACTGGTGGGCCTACATCATCATCACGGGGGCTGGCGGCCAGTTCGTCTATGACAAGGAGCCGACCATCTCCTACCGGCAGCATTCGCACAATCTGGTCGGGGCCAACAATGGAATGCTGGCCCGGATCCGGCGAATTCGGAACGGACTTGCCGGGACCTATCGCGGCTGGAACGACGTTCACATGCGCCTTCTGGAACAAAACCAGGCTCATCTGACGCCGGAAAACCGTGACGTGCTGGACTGTTTCGACAGAGCCCGTACCGGTCGCCTTCCGGGCCGGTTCTTGGCTCTGAAGAGATCCGGCGTCTACCGGCAGACCTGGCTGAGCGATGTCAACTTGATGGTTGCATGTCTTCTGGGGAAGCTGTAGCACATTCTTAATTCAAGGGCGCTTTCGGTGGCAGATGCTGGAAGTCACGGTCGATGTTACTTGCTGACGGGTGCCAAGACAGGGGATGGATCTGTTAGCTTCCCATAGCCTTAGCGAGCAAAACCCGGGCAAGCGGAAAAAGGGGCAGGCGGGAGCACTTTCAG
>NZ_JACIYP010000280.1 GCF_014359905.1 Hoeflea sp.
GCAGTTCTGACCTGGTGGCTGTGGCAGGATGCACACCGACTGGACCCGTTCGAGGCGCTCGGTCCCGATCCGCTTGACGTGCAGGCCATCGGTCTGGACTGGAAGTGGCTGTTCATCTATCCCGAACAGGGAATCGCCACCCTGGACGAGTTGGTCGTTCCGGTCGGGCGGCCGGTGCGGGTGGCGCTGACAACGGATACGGTGATGCAAAGCTTTCGGATCTCGGCCCTGGCGGGGCAGATCTATGCCATGCCCGGGATGCGGACGGAACTGGACTTTGCCGCCTCTCACCCCGGAACGACACGGGGTCAGAACATGCAGTACAACGGCAGGGGCTTTTCCTGGCAGGA
Source organism: Hoeflea sp. (assembly GCF_014359905.1). Lineage (GTDB taxonomy): Bacteria > Pseudomonadota > Alphaproteobacteria > Rhizobiales > Rhizobiaceae > Hoeflea. Next base: position 351 of record NZ_JACIYP010000280.1, read on the forward strand.
TTTCACCGTGCGCGCCCTGCCTGAGGCCGAATGGCGGGACTGGCTGCAGGGCGCGCCAGACTTGACCCTTGACCGGCGCAGCTACGCCGTTCTGGCCCATGCTGCCACGCCGGCCGAGACGCGGCAGCGGCTGGGACTGTCGCCCGATGCGGATGTCCGCTTCGAGCTGGCCCGGCCCGACCTGTTCCGGGCGGTGATGATGCGATACCGCGGAGGCGTTCCGGTCGATCCCGAAAATCAGCCGGGCTCCCCCGCCTATGCCGGAGGGGAGGATGGCTGATCCGATCTTCGGCCGGCTGGACTGGACGTCCACGCCCTTTGACGATTTCTGGCGCAGTCCATCAGTCAACCAGGCCGTGGCATCGGGCGCCGCCCTTGTGCTGCTGGCCGGCGCCGCCGCCGCGATCTGGTTCCTGACCCGGCACCGGCTGTGGCGCCCGCTCTGGCGCGACTGGCTGACCTCGGCGGATCACAAGAAGATCGGCATCATGTATATCGTGCTTGCGGGCGTGATGTTCATCCGGGCAGCGATCGAGGGCCTCGTCATGCGCACCCACGAGATGACGGCTCTCGGCCACGGGATGCTGTCGCCGGATCATTTCGCACAACTCTTCAGTACCCACGGCACAATCATGATCTTTTTCGTGGCGACGCCGCTGGTCACGGGGCTGATGAATTTTGCAATGCCCCTGCAGATCGGCGCGCGCGACGTGGCCTTTCCGGTGATGAACCAGACCGCTCTGGGCCTCACGGCGGCGGGGGCGGGGCTGGTGATGGTCAGCCTTGTGCTGGAACCTTTCGGGACCGGGGGCTGGACCATGTATCCCCCCTATACCGGCGCGACTTTCAGCCCCGGCCCGGGGGTCGATTACTGGATCTGGGCCATAGGTATATCGGGCATGGGTGCGACCCTGACGGGGGTCAACCTTGCCGTCACGATCTACAAGATGCGCGCGCCGGGGATGACGTTCCTGCGGATGCCGATGTTCACATGGACCACGCTTTGCACCGCGATCATGATGATCTATGCCTTTCCCGCGCTGACCGTTGCGGCGGCGCTGCTGGCCCTGGACCGGGTGGCGGGGTTCCACTTCTTCACGAACGACCTTGGCGGCAACATGATGCATTATGCCAACCTGTTCTGGATGTTCGGCCACCCCGAGGTCTACATCGTCGTCCTGCCCGCCTATGGCGTCTATTCCGAAATCTCGTCCACCTTCGCGGCCAAGCGACTTTACGGCTATAACAGCCTGGTGCTCGCCACGATGGCCATTGCGGTGATTTCCTTCACCGTCTGGCTGCATCATTTCTTTACCATGGGCCAGGGGGCGAACGTCAACGCCGCCTTCGGCATCGCCACCATGATCATCGCCGTGCCGACGGGGGTGAAGGTCTATGACTGGATGGCGACGCTGTTTCGCGGGCGGATCCGGATGACCGCGCCGATCGTCTATCTGACAGGCTTTTTCATCCTGTTTGTCTTTGGCGGGTTGACCGGCGTGGTTCTTGCCAATCCTACCATCGACTATCAGGTGCATAACAGCCAGTTCCTCGTGGCCCATTTCCACAACGTCCTGATCCCCGGCGTGCTGTTCGGCGTGTTTGCGGGGATCCACTACTGGTTTCCCAAGGCCTTCGGCTTCCGGCTGGACGAACGGCTGGCGCGCCGAACGGCCTTTTTGTGGATCGGCGGATTCTGCCTGGCCTTTCTGCCGCTTTACTGGCTGGGCCTGATGGGGATGCCGCGCCGGACCGCCCATTACAGCGATCCCTCGTTCCTGCCGGTGATGGTGCTGACCTTTGCCGGCGCGCTGATCCTGCTGGCGGCGCTAGGCATGATGATCTGGACGTTCTGGGCCAGCGCCCGGAACCGCGCCGCCCTGGCTTGCCCGGTGGGCGATCCGTGGGACGGGCGCAGTCTGGAATGGGCCGTGGCCGCCCCCGCGCCGCCCTGGAACTTTGCCGCCCTGCCCGAGGTCAAGGCCCTGGATCCCTTTACCATCGAAAAGGCCGAGGGCGAGCCCTATCAGCCCGCCAGACAGTACGCCGACATCGAAATGCCCTGCCCCACCGCCTTCGGCTTCGCGGTGGCGGTGTGCAGCGGTCTGCTGGGCTTTGCCGTGGTCTGGTGGATGTGGTGGCTGGCGGCGCTGTCGCTTGCCGGCATCGTCGGCGCGATGATCGTTCGCGCCCTTGTGGACAAGACGCATCACACTGTGACGGCGGAGGAAGTGGAACAGGCGCACCGGCATTTCCTGGAGATGGTCCGGGCAACGGATCCGGTCGGCCGCGATGACGAACTCTCGTCGCGCAACAGGGGCCGGGCCGACCCGGCGGTCCCGGCATGAGCGAGAGCATTCACCCCGGCATCAATCTGGGCGTCAGCCACGGCGATGCGCATCGCGGATCCGAAAAGGCCGTCTTCGGCTTCTGGGTCTTTCTGATGAGCGATCTCATCATCTTCGGGCTGCTGTTTGCGACCTTTGCCATCATGGGGAACGCCCAGGCCGGCGGACCGGGGCCTTCGGACCTTTACGATCTGCGCAGCGTGGCCATTCAGACGGGCCTGCTGCTTGCCAGTTCGTTCACCTTCGGCCTTGTCAGCCTGTCGATGAAGCATGGCAGCAGGATGGGCTACGTCCTGTTGTGGCTGATCGTCACGGCCGCCCTGGGCTGCGGGTTTCTTTATCTTGAGGTCAAGGATTTCATCCGGATGGCGGCCGACGGCGGCATCCCGCAGCGCAGCGGTTTTCTGTCCGCACTATGGGCCCTTGTGGGCCTCCACGGGCTGCACCTTGCGGCGGGGCTTTTGTGGGTCGCGGTCATGCTGGGGCTGCTGGCGGCACGGGGAATGGCCAACCAGATCAAGACGCGGCTGCTGCTGCTGGGCCTTTTCTGGCATTTCCTTGATCTGGTCTGGATCGGGATTTTTTCGATCGTTTTCCTGGGGGGCATGGCATGACCTACAAATCCAGACCGGAATTTCGGCGCTATGTCACCGGCGCGGTGCTGTCGGGCGCGCTGACAGGGCTCGGTTTCTGGTCCGTCATGGGCACCGGATGGTCTCGCGCGCTAACGCTGTGGATCGTCGGCATCGCCGCTGTGGCGCAGGTCGCGGTCCAACTGCGATGCTTTTTGCAGATCGGGTGGAACCAGAAAAGAGAGGATTTGCAACTGATCCTCTTTTCGGCCCTGCTTCTGGGCCTGATGATCGGGGGCACCATCTGGATCATGTCCAGTCTGGCCGCCCGGATGTAGGAGGGGGCTGACCTGCCTCGATCTGCACCGGCACGCCCTTGTGGTGGGGCGGCTGTGACTCCTTTTCATGATACGCCAGCGGCACCAGCGGGTTCAGTTCGGGGCAAAGGAGCTTATCCCTCTGAGTCCGGGCTCTCACGATATGGTGTTTGAGACTTGCGGCGGGTCGGATGTTCCTGTAATTTTCCGTCGTGCCTGCCCGCTGGTCAACAGATCGTCCCATGTCGCGCCAAGAGGTCGAG
>NZ_JACIYP010000281.1 GCF_014359905.1 Hoeflea sp.
CACCGTGGCCAGCATTCAGGTGCTGGAGCGCGCGGGCGATCTGGCGGGCGTGTCGATGGGTCAAATCGAACAAGCCACCGTGCAGCTGACGCGGCGGCTGAGCCAGGCGGCTTCCGGGACCGGCCCCGCAGTGGACGCTCTGGATCGCCTGCGGCTCTCGGCCAAGGATCTGCATGATTTCGGGGTGATGGTCAGCGATCAGGATGCGCGGCAAATCGAGCGCACCAACGATGCGATCTCGCGGCTGGGGCTGATCTGGCGCGGGGTCTCGAACCAGCTGGCGGTGGCGGCGGCCCCGGCGCTTGAGGCGGTGGCCAAAGAGGTCTGGTCGCGCATGGGGCTGGCGCTTGATGCCGCGTTTGCCAACATGGCGGCGGGCTCTGGGAGGGGCTGAAGACTTCGGGCCTGTCGGCGCTGGAAGGCACGATTGCGGGCGTGGTCAATTTCGGCGACCGGACGGCGGCGATCTTTCAGGGGGCCTTTGATGCGGCCGTGGCGATCTGGGGCGGACTGCCCGGCACCATCGGCGACTTTGCCTTTCAGGCCGCGAACGGCTTGATCTCCGGCGTCGAGGCGAAGCTCAACGGTGTCGTTACCCGCATCAACCGCTTCATCGAAGGGCTGAACGCGGCGCTGGCGCTGCTGCCGGAATGGGCGACCGGCTAAGGCGGTGTGCGGATCGGCACGCTGGATCCTGAAAAGCTGGGCGCGGCCATTCGCGCCCATTGGGGCGTCGAAAACGGCCTGCACCGGGTGCTCTATGTCAACTTCCGAGACGACGACTGTCGCATTCGCAAGAAGAACGCTCCCACCAACTTCACCATCATCAAGCGCGCCACCCTCAACGCCCTGAGAAAGGCGCCAGGCAAAGACAGCCTCAAATCCAAGCGCCTCATCGCCGCATGGGACGAGGAATTCCCCGCCAAAACCCTACGAAATCTATGACCTCAATTCGTTCGATTCCCCTAGGCATTGTCAACGGCCCGATCGGTGGTCATTGTCAAGGCCGTGAGGACTACATCACATAGCTGCGGATCGGTCCATGCACGCCTTCAATACTGGTAAATTCCCACAAACAGCGACCGCCGTTCGGGTGTGCTGATCGGCAGGCGCCCCGCCTGTTCGGCAGGAATTAGCCAGACGGGATTGCCAGCATCGTCGCAGGATCGCATAAGGTAGTGTCCCCGATCAAGCGATGGCGGCAATTCCCGCCAAAGTCCGTCGATCATGACCTGTGCGCAGGCAGGCCCTGTTGTGCCGCGCGCGACGACAACAAAGGCTCTGGCACGCAGCACCTGAAAGCTGCGCGTCTCTCCTGGTAGAATAAGCGCGCCCTGCATCAGGATATTGTCGGCCACGCGCAGATAACTTTCCGACAGGATCGGCCCCAGCAGCGGATCAAGCTTCGTCAGCCGGTAGGTTTCGATCACCACCTCGGGCGGGGCGGTCTGAAAGGTCTGCGCAACCAAACTGTCGGCGCCGGCGTATAGCGTTTCGTCGATCCCGCGCGCATCAAGCCAGACGCGGGGGGCCATATCGCGCGTCGGGACCATGCCGATGCCGTCGAAATATCCCGCGCCGGAGGGCATCAGCGCCTCGGCCGTGCGCAGGACCGAAAGCTGGGCGCGATTGTCGTGGCCGATGTAGGCAAGGTTGCGCGCCAGACTGGGAAGCAGGATCGCCGCGCCGAGAACCGTTGCCACCACCATCCCCCGGGGCAACGTGGCCAGCCGCGTCAGCGCAAACACTCCGTAAGATGCCATGAACGGCAGTGCCATGGTAAAGACATAGGGCCAAGGCTGATCGTGGGAGAAAATCAGTGCTGTCACGATCACTGTGAAAACAGTGTGAACCCGGGCTGCATCGACCAGTCTTGGGAACGCCCGCAGCGTCAGGATCAACCCGATGGCGCACAAGGCATATGCCAGCGCATTGCGCGTCAGTGTCTGCGTGACGAAGAGGCCTATGTCGGGATAATAGCGGCCGCCGTTCAGCGCCACATCAAGTGGACCAAGGACGAGCGCGCGCAAAACAGGCCAGGGCGCAAACCCGCCTAGGCTTAGCGCATATCCCGCGACCGCCAGCGCCCACCCGCCCAGCAGCAGCGCCCCACGACGCATTGCTACACCTGGCGCGCGCACCATCAGTGCCGTCGTGACCAGCGCCACCCCCAATGCGACATTGAAATAGACAGCCTTTTGCGTGGTCACAAACGCCATCCCCGACAATATCCCGGCCAGCAACAAGCTGCGCCAACGATCCGAACCGCGCAGACAGACCCACAACGCCGCCGCCGCAAAAGCGATTGCCAGCGGCTCGGACCGCAAACGAAATGCGCGCTCCATAAACGTGCTGAAACTCAACAGCAACAAAACACTCGCCGCCGCCGCCAACCGGCCGTGCCCCTGCCTTTGTGCCATGGCGTAAACCAGCCATAAAAGGCCCAGCGTGATCAGCACCGTCAAAAGCCGCCCCGCCAGCAGCTTTGATACCGCATCCCAGCCTATCCAGTGGCTTACTTTGAAGAACGCCGCATATCCCACGGCCTTTTCGGGAAAAATCGTTTCAAAGAAACCATGTCCGAAATAGTTAGCCTGCGCAAAATGCCAGAATTCATCCATCACAAAGCGGGTGTTCACCGCCAATGCGCAAAAGACCATAATCTTGAGCGCCACGAGCGCCAATAACACGCGCTCTTCCACCGGGGTTCTTTGTCCGCCGAGCGTTCGATTGGCCATCCCGGCATAATCTGTCTGATCCGTCATCAGGGGTTCCGTGGCTCAGAACGTGGTTCGGGTGACAAAGAATGCGTGATTGTGGCGCCATGGGGCGATCGTGCATTCCTCGATCTGGGCGTTGACGCCAAATGCATCGTGGATCAGCGCGCGCTGTTCATCCAGTGACATGTAGCGCACGTTTGGATCGCCACCGATATAGCGGTCGGCCGCATAGCATGCGGCGTGAATGGGTGTCGGGCGGCGGGCCCAGTCCTTTATCAGCAGGCAGCCGTCAGGGCAGAGCAGATCGCGCGCCGCAGTCATGATCTCGGGGCGCAGCGGGGTGGGCACATGATGCAGCACATCATTGATCACCACCAGATCGAACGCACCCGGGGCCTCTGGCGCCAGATCTTGCGCAGTAACCTGCCGGAACACGACATTGTGCACCGGTCCCGCGTACATGCGGCCCAGATGCCCGATGATGTCGATCCCGGTATAATGGGCGTCGGGCCAATCATGGACCAGCCGTTCGGCCAGCGCCCCCTCACCACAGCCTATTTCAAGGATCCGCGCCGGGGTTATGCGCTGTCGGATAGCTGCGGCCAGATCGTCAAGATTGATGAACATGCGCCGATAGGCCTCGGCGACCGGCCGTTCATAGGGGCCGAGGGCCCGGCGGATGGTGGCACCGATGGAGGTCATGTGTGGTTTCTCCCTGCTGTCAGGTTCAGGCGGGCGGTGATGCGCGGGATCAACTGAGTGTCGCGCAAAAGCGTTTTCAGCCCGCGTGGGCCAAGGGCAAAAGCCTGTATGACCGCGCCGAAAAGTGCGCTTCGATCGCCATGCAAAGCTTGTGCCAGTGCGGCGTTCAGCGCGTTCGACCGTTCCGCAAGGCGCCGAACGGCGGCGCGCCGTGCCTCGGGCAGGGCATCAATGTGCCGGTCGAGCGGCGCGGCAAGCTGTGCACGAAAGGCGGCTCCGTCGCGTGAGCGCGTGATCGTTTGCGCCCCGGCATGCAGCCGGTAGGCCGCCAATATCTCTGGCAGCCACGCGACAGGGCCGAGGCGCGCCAATCGCAACCAAAGATCCCAGTCGGCGGTATACCAAAGCG
>NZ_JACIYP010000282.1 GCF_014359905.1 Hoeflea sp.
CGCGCGGCCAGGCCGAGAACCACATCAAGGCATGGAAAGCCCACCTCGCATCAGACCGAACATCATGCTCGAAGGCGAACGCCAACCAGATGCGTCTGATGCTGCACAGTTGCGCCTACTGGCTCTGGTGGAAATTGCGCGCCGCCTGTCCAAGGAGATCCCCATGGCGCCGCGCCCAATTCGACACCCTGCGGCTGCATCTCGTCAAGCTGGCTGCAACCATCGTCGAGAAGAAGACCCGGATCAGCATCACACTGCCGACATCATGTCCGCGACAGGGTCTCCTCCATCTTCTCTTCGACGCGCTCGCCCCACCGAAAGCAGCCTGACGCGAGCGGCCCGACAACCCCGAAACATCAATCCATATTACCCAACAACCACGTCAACGACCGGCCAGCAAACCGGACGCAAACATCGGATGCGCGCGACAGACCCGAGATCCGTGAAACCGGCCCCGGGAACACATTAATGCAGCTTCATGAATTATCCGGGTTAGGATTGCAGAAAGACACGGTAACTACTCACGGTTTGTTCAGCCGGTGAGCGGCACTCGTCTGGCTTGACTTATAATCAGATGCAATCAATTTTACCTTTTGGCCACGAGCTTCCTTTTCCCGTGCCCCAGTAGTGCGCGCTGCCGCAAGCTTCAAAAATAGAGCAAGCCGGTCTTTTGCTGAGACATGAATGGAGATAACTGCGGTCGCGTCAGCTTCTTCCGAAATTGATCTCTTCCGTCCGGACGGCACCATGAATCTGGAAAACATTCTTTGTCAGATCGACACCAATCATCATATCCTCCATCTCGCTGTCCTCCTCTTTGCGTGGCTTTAAACACCACGAGCTTGGCACATTGCGATGCCGTCTCGGGAGGGCGGCAACCACTCCATCTGTAGTATTACTCCGGCACAGGGATGAAAGAACGGTCTTGCGTTCGAAGAGACCAAAAACTAACAATTGTTAGAACTGGAGGTCGCTGATCGAATGACAACCCCACTTCATCAATTGAAAATCATCGAGCTTGGTCACGTCATAGCCGGGCCTCTTTCATCAGCTCTGCTCTCCGATTTCGGGGCAGATGTAACAAAGATCGAGGCAGTCAACCGGACCGATATGATGCGCGACCTCGGACCCAAGGCAGAGGATGGGGTGGGCGTTTGGTGGAAGACGCTGGGCCGCAACAAGAAAACCCTGAGCCTGAACTGGAAATCGGACGAAGGCCGGGACATCTTGCGCAGGCTGGTTGAAGGTGCGGATGTACTTGTCGAAAATTTCCGGCCCGGTGTGCTTGAACGTGCGAGTGTCGGGCCGGAGACCCTGCACGAGTGGAACCCGAATCTGATAATCCTGCGTGTGTCTGGTTACGGACAGGACGGCCCGATGCGGGACGTGCCCGCTTTCGGGCGCGCGGCAGAGGCGATGAGTGGTCTCGCCCATCTGACTGGTTTTGCGGATGGGCCGCCGATGCACCCCGGATTTCCGGCAGCCGACAGCACGACAGGGCTGATGGGCGCTTTGGGTATCATGATCGCGCTGTTTGCCCGCGAAAAGGGGATTGCGCGCGGTCAGGTCGTCGATCTTGCGGTGTTCGAGGCATTGCTTCGGTTGATGGACTATCCTGTTCCCGCCTTGACGGGTGCGAAGCTCTCACCAGGACGCAATGGCTTGCGCCAACCGATGGACTTTGCGCCGGGGGGCATGTTCCGCACGTGCGATGGGGTGTGGCTGACCGTTTCCGCAGGCAGCGCAGAAACGGCGCAGCGGCTGCTGCGGGCGGTCGGCGGAGACGCTCTGGCCGATGATCCACGGTTCGCGACCCTAGACCTGATGTCACGGCATATGGTTGTGGTTTTTGATGCCATCAATGATTACGTCACACAGCGCACGCTTGCCGAGGTCGAGGCGGAATTCGCCCGCCATGATGCGGTCGCCTCGCGGGTTCTAAGCGTCGAAGAGATCACGACGCATGAGCAGATACGCCATCGCGGAGACATCGTATCGGTCGACGGAGAGCAGACGCAGGTCGTCGGGCCTATTCCGCATTTGAGCGCCACACCAGGTGAGGTTCGATGGTTGGGACGCCCGCCGGGGGCGGACACCCGCAACATACTGCGCGATATGGGTTTTGAAGATGCAAGGATCACGGCCCTTTGCGAGGCGGGTATTGTGGATTTGGACGGGAAGAGAACCACACCGTGACCTTTCGAATGACAGATGAACAGAAAGAAATCCGCGAACAGATCCTGCGGATTTGCGCGCGGTTCGATGATGACTACTGGTTGGAGCGGGATCGCAACGGTGGTTTTCCCTATGAGCTGCACAGGGCGATGGCCGATGGCGGGTGGCTTGGCATTGCCATGCCCGAAGCGGTCGGTGGTGCCGGTCTGGGGATTACCGAAGCGACCATCATGATGCAGGCGATCGCGGAGTCGGGGGCTGGCGCGAGCGGAGCCTCGGCTATCCACATGAACATATTCGGCCTCAATCCGGTGGTGAAGTTCGGGACAGAAGAACAGCGCGCGCGTATGCTGCCCCCCCTGATCGCCGGTGATGAAAAGGCCTGTTTCGCTGTGACAGAACCGACGACGGGCCTAGATACCACGAAGTTGAAAACCATGGCGATGCGACAGGGCGGCAGGTATGTCGTGCACGGGCAGAAGGTCTGGATTTCCACCGCGCAGGTGGCCCACAAGATGCTGCTTCTGGCCCGGACGACACGGATTGAGGATCTGACTGATCCGACTGAAGGGCTGAGTCTCTTCTATACCGATCTCAACCGCAATTTCGTGGATGTGCGCGAAATTGAGAAGATGGGGCGCAAAGCGGTCGACTCGAACGAGGTGTTCATCGATGGGTTGCCAATTCCGGCCGAAGACCTGATCGGCGAAGAGGGCAAGGGGTTCCGGCAGATCCTGCACGGGCTTAACCCCGAACGCATTCTTGTGGCCGGCGAATGCATTGGTATTGCGCGCAATGCTTTGGTGCGGGCAGCGAAATATGCCAGGGAGCGTGTGGTTTTTGGGAGGCCGGTCGGCCAGAATCAGGGTGTTCAGCATCCACTGGCGCAGGCCTGGGCACGGGTGGAAGCGGCCAATCTCATGGTGATGCATGCCGCCGCCCTCTACGATTCGGGAGAGGCGTGCGGAGTGGAGGCCAACGCCGCCAAGCTATTGGCCGCAGATGCCGCAGTTGAAGCGACCGAAGCAGCGCAGATTACATTTGGCGGGTTTGGATACGCCAAGGAATATCATGTGGAGCGTCTGGTAAGGGAGGCGCTTCTGTTTCGCCTCGTGCCCGTGACACCACAGATGCTTTTATCTTTCATCGCTGAAAAAGCACTCGGGCTTCCAAAGTCTTACTGACTAAAAGTAATGGGCTGGACGATGGCTCATTCTTGTCTTGATTATTTTTCTAACGCCCGTTAGATTATCTCCAACTAACCCGAATGGGACACAGGGAGGAGGCGTCATGTATAAGACGCAATACGGGTCTTCGCGAGGAGCCCTAGCGGCACGCGCAACCGTATATGCCAGCGACTTGTTCGCGGGCAAAACCGTTGTCGTGACCGGCGCTGGCGGTGGTCTGGGTCTGGCCATTGCGGTCCTGTTCGCCAGGTTGGGTGCCAGTCTTGCGATCAATGGACGTGACGCGGAAAAGCTGACCTCGGCCAAGGAATTTCTCGAAACTTTTGGCGGCAATGTGTTTGCCATGCCCATGACCATCCGCGACCCAGAACGGGTCGAGGGTTTTGTCGGTGAGGTCAATCGGGAATTCGGTTCGATTGACGTTCTGGTGAACAATGCCG
>NZ_JACIYP010000283.1 GCF_014359905.1 Hoeflea sp.
GAACCCAAGTTGATAGCATACGCTGCCCTGATGGACATTGATCCCCTCCTCTGATTTCCTTTATTGTGGGCAGACTATCCGACACTGCCGCCCTGATCAAGTGCTCAATCAAATCGGATGGGCAGGTGTCGGTCTGCCGCCCCGGCGCCCCTGCTTGCCTAATCGTGCCAGGGGAACTGTTCGGGCTGCGCGGCCAGCCAGTCGCGGACCTGCGCCTTCTGCATCTTGCCGGTCACGGTGCGCGGCAGCGCCTCTGCGACGAAGTGAAAATGCTTTGGCACCTGAACGTGATTGAGCCGTTCGCGGCAGAAGTCGCGCAAGGCGGCGACGTCGGCTGTCTCCCCCTCGCGCAGGCGCACCACCGCCACCACGGCTTCGCCCCAGACCGGATGCGGAATGCCGATCACGCAGCTTTCGAGGACCGCGTCGTGCTCGCTGAGCGCGGCTTCGACGACCACCGGATAGACATTGATGCCGCCGCTGATGATCATGAACTTGCGTCGGTCGAGAAGATAGAGATAGCCATCATCGTCGAGCCGGCCGATGTCGTTGGTCCGCATCCAGCCATCGACCAGCACCTCGGCCGTCTCGTCGGGCAGGTTGAGATAGCACAGCATGTTGGCCTCGCTGCGCAGCCACACTTCACCGGCCTGCCCGCGCGGCAGGTCGGCGCCGTGCTCGTCGCGGATGGCGATGTTGAACAACGGCGAAATCTGCCCGACGGAGTTCAGCAGGTCGGGGTTGTCGGCAAGGCCGCGGCGGATGTCCTGCGGCAGCAGGAACGAGATGCCGCCCCAGGTGGTCTCGGTCATCGCATAGCAATTGAGCAAGTCGCAGCCGAACACATCGTGCGCATCGCGAATGAGCGTCGGTGTCGAGGGCGATGACCCGAACGCGATCATGCGCAGCGCGGAAAGATCATGCTCGCTGTTCCTGCGGCGCTCCTCGACCGCCCAGGTGAGCATCGTCGGCGCGAGCAACGCGACCGTCGCGCGGTGCTTCGCCAGGTCGGGCAGCAATTTGGGAAGCTCGAACAGGCCACCTTCGGGCAGCACCGTGGTCATCCCGTTGGCAAGGCCGAGCATGCCGAGCACGATCGCCACCCATGCGTTCGAGGTCGCCTGGTAGAACCTGTCTCCGCGCGAGAAGCCGAACTGCGAGACCGCATAGGGGATCGAGGCGGCAAGGCCCTGATGGGTCAGGACCACGCCCTTGGGCAGGCCGGTCGTCCCCGAGGTGTAGGAATAGAAGGCCGGATGCTCCGGTTCGATGGGCGGAAGCTCGGGCTGTTCGGCGGCGCCGGCGATCAGCGTTTCGAGATCGAGCGGAAGATCGTGTTTGCCGCCGAAACCGATCAGGTGGAGCCCTTCGAGGGCGCCCGCCTCGCGCAGCTTTTCGAGCAACGGCAGGCAATCGACGTGGACCGCAAGCGAGGTCAGCCCGGCGTCGCGGATGACGTGGGCCAGCTCGCGCACCGCCAGGCGGCGATTGATGCCGACGCGGATCGCGCCGATCTTGAGGCAGGCGAAGAAATGCTCGTAGGCCTCGATGAATTCGCCCGACAGCATGCCGGCCGCATCGCCCTTCCCGGTGCCAAGCGCCTGAAGAGCCGCAGCGAGTCGATTCGAACGCGAGTCGACCTCGCCCCAGCTGCGCGAGACATCGCCGGCGGTATAGGCCGGATGCCTGGGAAAGTGGCGGCCGCAGCGCGCGATCTGGTCGCGCGGCAGCATGTGGTCGCCGGCCGCCGCAGGTCCGGCGGGGCCAGAGTTAGCTTGCGACCGGCCGGAAGCAGAGCCCGCCGGCTTCGAAATGGGCAACAACTGGCTGTCCGGCATCTGCACTCTCCATAACGCCATTTTTATAGGGGGCCAGCAGGTGTGGCCCTTCTTCGAGTTCGACCGACGCTATCAGATAAGGCGCCGGACGTTCCAGTGTGTAGGAGACACTCATCTCGACGACGCAGCGAAGCTTCGCCTTACCCGATGCCTTGCGCCAGCCGATGTCCGGCGATCCGCAGGCTGGGCAGACGCGCTGGCTGTAGTCGAGCACGGTGCCGCAGGCGGTGCAGCAGGCCACCTGCAGCTCACCCCGGGCAAGGCCGGCGCGGAAGCCGTCACCGTCTTCGGTTGCGGTCGAGGCGTTCATGCCAGGCTCGCATGCGGACTGAGGATCAGGGCGCCATGATGATCCTGGCGGCCGCCGAGACCGGTTGCGAGGACGACATCGTTCGCGACCTGGCGCTCCCCGCCATCGCCGCGCGCCTGAATCACCGCTTCGCAAAGCGACGTCGCGCCTTGCAGGTAGAAGCCCGACAGCATGCCGCCGCCAGTGTTCACCGGGAGCTTGCCACCCGGCCGGATCTGGCCGGCCGCGACGAAATCTGCCCCTTCGCCCCTTTGGCAGAAACCGTAATTTTCCAGCGCGACGATGCCCGCGCAGGTGAACGGCGCGTAGAATTGCGCGCTCGAAACGTCATTGGGGCCGATCCCGGCCATCTCGTAGGCGATCCTGCCCGCCGTCGCGGCGCCATTGTCGAATTCCGGCTCGAGATCGCCGAAAGCCGGGCACCCGCCGTGACCCTGGCCCATGCCGTGGATATAGGCCGGCGGGCGCGGCCCCTGATCGGCGCTATCGGCGCGGCCGACGATGAACGCAACGGCGCCGTTGACCGGGTAAGCGCAATCGAGCAGCCGCAGCGGCCGTGCGATCGGGCGCGAGGCGAGATAGTCCTCGATCGACAGCGGCTGCTTGAGGAACGCGCGCGGGTTGCGCATCGCCCATTCGCGTTCGGCGATCGCCCAGGCGCCAAACGCCTCGGGTTGGGCCCCGTAGAGCGCCATGTAGCGCGCCGCGACCAGAGCGAAGGCCGGGGCGGCGCCGAGGAAACCGATCTCGCGCTCCCAGCCGTCGATCCCGGTCATCGGCAGCGCGATCGCAAAGGCCTGGCCGGCATTGACGCCCGGCGCGATCGGCGCATCGGCGAACACGCAGGCAACCCGCTCGACCATGCCCGACTGGATTGCCAGCGCCGCATAGTGGATCATCTGGACCGCCGAACTGCCTTCCCCTTCGATCGAGGCGAGCAGTCGCAGGTCGCGCAGCCCCAGATCGCGTTGCACGGTCAGGGGCAAGGTTTCGAACGGTTCGATCGGGCTGCGGTTCAGCAACAGCCCGTCGATCGACGACAGAGCCAGACCCGCATCGGCGGCGGCATCGCGCACCGCATCGCAGGCCAGCCGGCGCGCGCTCGGCCCGGGTTTGCGCGAGAGGGCGCTGAAGCCCAGTCCCGTAATTGCTGCAATGGGATGGCCGGCCATGCGCTGCTCAGATGATGAAAGGGAGGCCCGGGAGCGCGTCTGAAGCGGACACCAGATAGACGCCCTTGAAGTACATCTTCAGCCCGTCCGAATGGCGGCGCAGGCGATATTCGACCCGCGCCGGCCAGGCCACCACCTCACGCGTCGACTGAATCCGATATTCGTAGAGAATCTGGCTGCAGAATACCGTGTAGGTATCAGCACCGGTCGCCTCGATCAGGAAATTGGTCTGCGAGCGGACCATCGGCGAGGCCGGGACCTGCGAATGACGCTTTCCGGTATTCAGCTGACGAATCCGGGTCGCAACCCGCGCGCGATTGTCGAAAATGATCGAGATCTTCTCGCCCGGCGGCAGGGCAGCGCCTTCTGCGGTCGGCACCCAATAGATCATGTCGTCATCGACCAGCGCTTCCCAATCGCTGTAGCGGGATTGGTCGGCAAGCCAGGCTTCGAGCGCCAGAAAAT
>NZ_JACIYP010000284.1 GCF_014359905.1 Hoeflea sp.
AGCGCTGACAATCTGCCGGCGAGACGTCCGCAAGCTCATCACTGCAGCCATAGAGGAGGGCGCAGAGGGCGACTGGGACGTCATTGAGGCAATGTATGTCGGTCTCGTTGGCCGTCTACCACGCAATCCGGAACGCTCCCAGGTCGAGACAATCCTCGACGAAATGCAGCTCTTACGTTCTGAGATCATCAACATTCTGGAAACTCAGGTAAAATCTGCAAATATGGATGGCAATGCTACCCAAAATGGTTGCCACATACAGAATTCAAAACCAGAATCCATCCATGAATCTGAACCTAGCTCTCGAAAAGAGCAGGACGAAAGCCCGGCGCAAGAGCAGTATGTGCAGAGCAGCGCAAAACCAGCACCGGTGATGGAACAGCTGAAGGTGTTTCCGCTGGCCATGGTGCTACGGGCCTGCCCGCAGATTGCTGACTACGGGCCAAATGGGGCGATTGCGCATTGGCGCGAGTTGATGGGCGCCGCCGTGGTGGTTCGATCGATGCTGGGTGTCAGCCCCTCAGCCTACCAGGAGGCTTGTGAGGTGATGGGGCCGGAAAATGCGGCCACCGCCATGGCCTGCATCCTTGAGCGCGCCGGGCACATCAACTCTGCCGGCGGTTATCTTCGCGATCTGACGCGCAGAGCTCGTCTCGGCGAATTCGGGCTTGGGCCGATGCTGATGTCGCTGATGCGAGCGAATTCCGGTGAGGAGCGCCGAACGGCATAAAGTGGCGATCAAACGTGATCACAGTATTGGGCGTCGGCATTTCGGTCGGGAGGTGCAAAGCGAGACATTGCCGGTTTATATCGGGTGGCTACCGAGCCTTCAGGCCCTTGAAGTCTTGAGGTTTGGGATTAACAGTTTTGCTGAATCACATCGAGGTGAGTTGAAACGATGGATGAGATGCGAGAAATCGCTCTACACGCCATCATCAGCCATCTTGATGGCCGTTGATTTTTGTCCTGTATTTGATGCCAAAAGGAGCTCGATATGGCTGAACCACAATTGTCTGTCCGGAGTTCGAAGGCGCGAGATCTGGCCCACCGGCTTGCCCGGCGCGAAAACCGGTCGATTGCCGATGTGGTCGAGCGTGCGCTAGAATCTTATGAGGTTCGGGAGGCAGGTCGTGAACCAGCCTCACTCTTCTACTCGCGCCTTACGTCGCAATCCGGCACCGACATCGATCTGGAGGCGGTCGTTCGCGAAAACAGGCAACCGCTTCAGGCCATTGAGCTTTGATATTTCTCGACACCAATGTCCTTTCCGAAACCCTCAGGAAAGCCCCCAACGAAGCGGTTATTGCTTGGTTGATCCGACACGATGCAGAACTGGCTTTGTCGACGGTGACGATTGCTGAGATTGCGTCTGGTATCCAGAAGATAAAGCCGGACCAGCGAGCTGATCGGCTGCAGCGGGGCTTGACGATTGGCGATGTCGTTTCGCGGATCGGATTTTTGGTTTGACCGAGGAAGCAGCTCTTGCCTACGGGCTGATCGCAGCTATGGCCATTGCGTCAATGGCGGTCGCCTGGCAACTCGCAATCTGACCGATTGAGAGACCGCAGGGCTTGATCTAACGTCTCCGTGGGATTTCTGAAGCTTCTTGATATCTTCTCATCGTGACCGGGGCAGGGATATGCCCAAATGATATCACTCAACTGCTTTGAAATCAGATGGGGTGTTCGTTTTCCAAGTATGAAAGCTATCAATAGCTGATTGGCTATTGGTGCGTTCGGAGGAGACGACGCTATTGCCTTGAGGATAGAAATGGAATATAGATCTCAAAGTATCTATATCATTTAGGATATAAAATGACGGAATGGAAGGTCGTGTTTCATGCTCGCTTCAAGAGCGAGATCACAGACCTTCCGGCTGATGTTCGGGTGGAATTGCTCGCGCATTTGGTCCTTCTTCGCGAGAAGGGCTTTCGGCTGGGCCGACCTGAGGTCGATACGCTCGAAGGCTCCAGGCACGCGAACATGAAAGAGCTGCGCGTCAGGGCGTTGAAGGTACAATGGCGGTTTGCCTTTGCCTTTGCCTTCGACCCGGAACGGAAAGCCGTGGTACTCTGCGGTGGTGCGAAGAGTGGCGTCAGCCAGAAACTCTTCTACAAACGGCTGATCGATCTGGCGGACAAACGGTACGACCGTGCCTATCCGCTTGACGCCCATACCCACTAGATCTAGGGTCGGAGCGGATGGGGGGGCGGCCATGGACATTCTTGACCGAGAGGATCTCCCCTTTCCGGAATCTCTTCCGAGTTTCCAACGGCTCTTTCCTGACGATGCAGCCTGCGCGGCCTACCTGGAAAAGTCTCGTTGGCTTGACGATTTCGCTTGTCCGCACTGCGGCGTTGTCGGCGACCCTTTCCGCTTCAAGAACCGACCCGGCGTCCTGAGGTGCCGGTCCTGCCGAAAGAATACTGGCCTGACCGTCGGCACCGTGATGGAGCGCAGCCATACGCCGCTCAGCGTGTGGTTTTGGGCCGCTTATCTCGTCTCCAGCCAGACACCCGGCTTGTCCGCCGTGCAGTTTCAGCGACAGCTTGGATTGTCACGCTATGAGACCGCGTTCAGCATTCTCCACAAACTCCGCTCTGCCATGGTGCGTCCCGACCAAGATCGTATCGGCGGCTTGGTCGATCAGCACGTCGAGGTGGATGAGACCTGGGTGGGCGGTCAGACGCGCGGGGAGGGCCGTGGCGTCCATCATAAAGTGCTGGTGGCCGCTGCAGTCGAAGTTCGTCGGCGCGAGCCGGGCACCGCCCAAGACAAGCGGCGGGATGGTCGCTATGCCGGTCGGGTGCGGTTATCAATTGCTGCCGACCGCAGCGCCGGATCGCTGGGCGGTTTCGTCAAGAGCACCGTCATCCCAGGCACGCTGGTCATTACCGACGATTGGAGCGGTTACAACGGGCTGAGGACTGACGGCTACAATCATCACCCGATTGCACAGTGCGGCGACCCCGAGATTTCGGAGGAGTTCATGCCCATCGTCCATCTGGTGTTCTCGAACCTCAAAACATGGCTGAACGGCATCCATCACGGTGTCAGCCCCAAGCACCTCCAGGCATACCTGAACGAGTTCACGTTCCGCTTCAATCGCCGTTTCTATCCGTTCAATGCCTTCCGCTCGCTCCTCGGAATGGCCGGAAGCACGACTGCGCCGACCGCAGCGGGGTTATATTCGGGAGAGTGGCAGCACCCTACATGTTGTGGGTATGGGCGTTAAGCGGATAGGCACGGGTACGACGAGCATTTGAGCGAGTTGGAGAAGAAACATGGATGATCTCGACAAGCTGATAAAGACACTTCCCGAAGACGAACAGCGGGGGATTGCTGCCCGAACAGAGGAACTCGTCACCGCGCACAATCTGCGGGAATTGCGGGCGCTTGCCGGACGTACTCAGGTAGACGTGTCTGTCGGGACCGGTTTCAAGCAGACCAACGTCTCCAGATTGGAGAAGCGTGACGACATGAAGCTGTCGACGCTTCGCGATTATGTCGAGTCCCTCGGCGGTACGTTGAAAATCATAGCGGATGTTGCGGGTAAGAGAGTCGATCTCTCCAGCATAGCGGAGCGATCCAGACACGGATCAAAGGTCTGAGAAATCACAGTAGGGGAGGGGGCGTATAGTCCCTACAGCCCCGCCGCTTTCGTCAAATTGACGCGGAATCGGTCACGGCGTCGCTGGTATTTTCGGGTCATTTCCGCTGAGGCGTGACCAAGATGTTTTTGCACATAGCGCTCAT
>NZ_JACIYP010000285.1 GCF_014359905.1 Hoeflea sp.
GGCTCTTTTCGGGGTGAAACTGCGTTCCCACCATGTTGTCCCGCGCGACCATCGCGGTGACGGGACCATAATTGCCCGCCGCCATCTTGGCTTCGGGAATATCGATCGGCCAATACTCTATGGTGCAGTCCGTCCGACGCGCAATCTCGGGCAGCTTCACCTGCGCGAGGTAGCTGAAGGGGCTGATGAAATCGAAGTAGAAGTCGATGGTGCGAGTCATGACTGCTGAAGCTCGAACCCGACCATCTCGCGATAGTTTTCCCAGAAACCGACGATGGCGCCCTCGGTGACGAGATGATCGGCATCTTCGGCGCGACCGCCGCCCATCGCGATATACGACGCATCGCGGTCCTCGCCGACGACCGCGTCCTGCACGATCTCGACCGCTTCCCCGTCCTCCATCGAAATCAGGCCCGCAGGACCGATCAGGTTGGCTTGCTTGAGGCGGATCATCTGCATCTCGGCATCGTCGTCCTCGTAGCCGAAATGCGTCCACACGAGCTCGAACTCGTCGGGACCGGTTGTGACCGTCTGGCGAACCGCAAGCGTATTCTGGATCTGCTGCAAGACGAGATTGGGAAACACGGCGAGGATGACCAGTGTTACCCCGTCGTCAAACTCCTGGCGACCCTTCAGCAGGGACATATCCTGAAGTTTGAACTCCGTATCGAAGGTCCTCGAATTGCCGTAGGCCTGCTTGTCCTGCGCATCGTCGTTGCTGGCGGCGATCGAGTAGAGCAGCGAGTGGCGCTTGCTCGCATCCATCACGCTCTTGCCGGTTTGCGTCGAGCGATACAGGCCAAAAGTGTTGTGAAACAGGTGCAGAAGGCTGGCATGGTAAGGATCGCGCGTATTCTCGGCGTAGAGCTTCCAGTTGCCATGGATTCTCTGCCGCTGGTCGCCGAGCACCTTGATCGGCTTGTGCATGATCCGTTCGATCTGCTCGACGACCAGCGGCCCGAGGAAGTCGCGGCAGGATTCGACCGTCTCCGAAAAACTGGCGAAAACCAGCCCGGCCACCGATTCCGTGCGGAGCTTCTTGAGGTTGTGCTGGGACATGTCGAAATCGCCGGGCATGCCGCCTTGGCCCTTCAGCCCGCGGCGGAACGGGACCCCGATCAGGTTGCCCTTCAGATCGTAAGCCCATTGGTGGTAGACGCACTCCAGGCTCGGCCGGTTGCCGCGCATCTCTCGACAGACCAGTGCGCCGCGATGGGCGCAACGATTGACGACCGCGTGAATGGAGCCGTCGCTGTCCCGCGTGACGATGACCGGGGTTTCGCCCACGAAGGTCGACTTGAAGTCGCCCGGTTCGGCGATTTCTGCCTCCAGCGCGACGAAGGACCAGCAATCACCCTTGAAAATCCTGTCCTGCTCGCGTCGGTAAAACTGCGGATCAGTGAACACGCGGTACGGAACGCGGCACGCCGACGAAACATCGGGGTTCACGGTCTGGACGGCTTCCGAGACGTTGGGACGCATTGTACGAACCTTTCACAGGACGCTAGATCGGACGGACCATCATCGTGTCGATCAGATGGGTGTCGAAGATCGCGATCTTCGAGCGGAATTGCGGCTTCCCCCCCGTCAAAACAACTTCATCGAGATACTTGCCCGCGTTATAGATGGTCGTCTGACCATCGTTGCGGGTCATGAAAACCACATAGCTGGTCTGGGCTGTGACAAGCCCGTCACTGTCAGAAATGACACGCGTCGGACCCAGGATGTGGCGGTAATTGTGGGCCGGGTAAATGTTCGCCCTGCGCAGCGAGACGATGCGGTCCACCAACATGCCCCGGCTGTCGCAAAACACTGCGGCAAGGTCCATGCCCCGGCTATGGTTCTCGGCGGATATCACGCTGTAGGTGCACCGGTCCGAAAACAGGTCAGGCCATTCTTCGAGCCGGTCGTCGTCAATGAGCTCGGCGTGATACGCGTTCAGGTCGGCGACGACGTGCTGGCGCTGCAGGCTCTCCAAAGCTGGCATATCCATTCAGGCTGCCCCTTCGTTCTTGAGAATGTTGACCCAGCCATCCTCGATCACCACCGCATAGGTTTTGACCGCGACTTGACAGGGAAAGGCCTTTGGGGCGCCCGTCCTGATGTCGAAGGAACCCCCATGAAACGGGCATTCGACGATGTCACCGTCCTGATACCCGTCGGTCAGCATGGCATTGCCATGAGTGCATGTGTTGTCGGTCACAAAAATGTCGCCGTCCACATTATAAACGGCAAGGGCGGGCATACCTTCAATGAAGACGCCGACCGGTTCGCCTTCCTTGACGCTCGCCACTTCGCAAAGACGTAGTTTATCAGACATCTCAATCCTGCAATTTGACCATGGCAATATTCCGGCTTTGCCACCTCATTGAAGCGGAACATCCATTCCGAAGCCCGCAGCTTCGTTTCCATGGCCGAAAATGTCGCGAGTGTAGTATTCCTGCTGGCTCGGCGCGACGCGCGCGCCCCAACCGAACTCCCACAGCCATCCCGAAGGGTTGGCACAGTAGAAAGTCAGCGCCTGATCGTTGGCATGCTTGCCCAGTTGCAGCGCTACGTCGATCTTCCGCTGCCGCACGAGATCGTGAGCCATCCCCAGATCGTCAAGCTCGGTGTACTCGAACATCAGATGGTTGATCCGCTTTTCCATCGGACCGAGTCCGAAGGCGACGGAGTGCTGCCGATCGTTGCAATGCATGAAGTAGGGTTTGGCGACCATCCCGTTCGGCAGTTCAAGATGGTACTCGACCCCTCCGCGCAAGCCCAGCAGTTCATAGAAGCGGACCGCAGCGGACACGTCCTCGTCCTGTCGCAGGATGCAGTGCCCCAGGCCCTGCGACCCGGTCACGAAACCCCCGAACATAGGGCGCCCCGGGTGGAACGGCTTGTGAACATCGACCTGGGGACCGAAAAAGATTTCCGTGGGATTGCCGCCGGGATCGGTCAGCTTGAGCAGGCCTAGAACACGGCGCTCTTTCGCTTCGGCTTCGCTGGCAACAGAAAACGGCACGCCGGCCGCGTGCAGCTTGCCCTGCATCTCTTCGAATTCGATCGACCCTGCAACCCTCCAGCCCATATAGGCGAGGTCGTCGTTACCGTTGCCGTGAAGAACGATGCGATGGTGCCACAGGTCCATCCGCAGATAGAGCCGATCGCCTTCGCCCTCGTCGAAGCATTCCATACCGGCGACTTCCGTGGCGTAGGCGCGCCAGGCGTCGAGGTCTGAGACGGAAAGGCCAAGATAGCCGAGTTCGGTTACTGCCGACATGAAACAACGCTCTCCCTATGGGCCGCTGAAAGCGGGAACCTTAAAGCTTTGCAAGGCGAACCTGCGACGAATCGGGATTTGCCGCCTTCCGATGGACGCTAGCAAACCGTTTTTCAATGTGCAACACGTTGCACGGCGGAGCCAGCTGGTGTAACGTCGGTTTCTCTTGGCTGCGCTTGAGTCGTGTGCCAGAGTTTAGACCCGACAAACAGAACGGGAGTGGATCGAATGGACGTCGCAGAACAGATCGCCGGAAGAATTTCCGATTTGCAGGGCCTGAAGGCTCGCATGCGGTCATGGCTGGTCAAGGATGCGGCCCGGGGAATCTTCAAGATGGACAGGGCGGCCTTCACCGAGGACGCCCTCTTCGACCTCGAAATGAAGTACATTTTCGAGCGGAACTGGGTGTTCCTCGCGCATGAGAGCCAGATCGCCAAGCCCAACAATTTCCTGAC
>NZ_JACIYP010000286.1 GCF_014359905.1 Hoeflea sp.
TGAACGGTGCATTGCGGTTGAATTGACTATGAACGCTGCTCCGTGCTCCTTGGCGTTGAGGAACCGCCGGACGCGCCCGGCCAGAACGGGATCCAACGTGATGTCTGCATACCGCCCACCCGAAACCTATGAAGACCTGATCAAGCTGATCCACGACCGCTATGACGATATGAGCAAATCGTATCAGAAGATCGCGCTCTATCTGACGCAGAACCCGAATGACGTGGCGGTATTGTCGGTCAACGCGATCGGGCAGAAATGCGGGATTCACGCGTCGAGCTTTGTCCGGTATGCCCAGTCCCTCGGTTACAAGGGGTTCAAGGAGTTGCAGGCCGTGTTCCAGCGCCGCCTGTCGACCGCCGCGCCGGGCTTCGACGCCCGCGTCCGCGCGCTCGAATCCGAGCTTGGCGGCGCAAAGGAAGGCGATCTCGGCTTTCTGGCAGATCTGGCGGCGCGGGACGTGGCGTCGTTGCAGGACCTTCTGGCGAACGTGAACGCCGCGGACATGGCTGCGGCGGCCGATCTGCTGGAGCGGTCGGATACCGTCTATTTGCTGGGGCAGCTGCGCTCGGCCCCCGTGGCGGAGCTGCTGCGCTACGTGCTGACCATGCTGGGCAAGCGGACCGTGCTTCTGGACCCGGGCGGCGGTCTGGCCACGCATATGTCCAAGGTCATGCGGCCGACCGATCTGCTGTTCGTCGTGTCGTTCCGGTTCTATGCGATCGAGGTGGTGAACATCACCGAAGAGACCGCCCGCCGGAATGTCCCCATCATCGCGATCACCGACAGCACGCTGTCGCCCTATGCCAAGCTGGCGCGCATCCTGTTCGCGGTGCCCGAGCACGAGTATACGTTCTCGCGGTCGCTGGCCGCACCGATGTGCCTGGCGCAGGCTTTGTGCGTGGCACTGGCCGCGCGGTTGCAGAAGAACAGCAGCGATCCGCGGATCCCGGTCGTCACCGGCACCTGAACAGCGTCAGGGCAGTTCCATCGGCCCGGCGGGGACCGGCATTGCTTCGGCCACCGCCCCCCAGACCGACTGGTCGAAGTTCACGATGGCCCCGGTCATCAGGCCCGCGTCATCGGACACAAGGAAATTCACCGCCCGCGCGGCCTCGGCCGGATCGACGAGGCGGCCGAAGGGCAAGGTGGCGGCGGCCCTGGCCTCCCAGTCCGCATCGCCATCCGCCGCCTGGATTTCGCGCTCGTGATCGGAGGCCATCCAGCCGACGTTCAGCTGGTTCACCCGGATGCGGTTGGCCATCACCGAGAAGGCGGTGTTGGCGGTCAACGTGGTCAGCGCGCCCTTGGAGGCGCAGTAGGCATTGATGAAGGGCTGGCCCGCCAGCGCCGAGATCGAGCCGATATTGCAGATCGCGCCACGGGTCCCCTTGGCGATCATCAGCCTGATCGCCTCCTGCATGAGGAAATAGGGGCCCCGTACATTGGTGGCGAAGAGCGCGTCGAAGGTCTCGGGCGAGGTATCGACAATCGTGCCGCGCGCCGTCGAGGCGCCCGCGTTCACAAGGACGTCGATGCGGCCGAACAGACGGTCGGTCTCGGCGATGACCTTGCGGCAATCGGCGACGCGGGTGAAGTCCGCCCGAAGGAAATGCGCCCGGATGCCATGGGTTTCGGCGATCTCGCGGGCGACGAGGGCGCCGCGTTCGGCATTGCGGCCGGTGATCACGATCCCTTCCGCGCCGGCGACGGCCAGCCGTTGCGCGATCGCCCTGCCAAGGCCCTGCGTGGCCCCGGTGACGACACAGATCCTGCCGTCCATGCGGTTGCAGGACACGGCGGTCACTGCACGACCTCGTAACCCGCGGCGGCCATGACCCGCATCAGCTCCTCGTGTCCCCTGATCGCCATCTCGAGCGGTGGCGAGACCTTGGGGTCCTGCTCGGCCTCGACCACGAACCAGCCTTCATAGCCCTTGGCCGCCAGCGCCTTGACGATGGCTTCGAAATCGAGAGAGCCGTCGCCCGGCACGGTGAAAGCCCCCTTCACCACCGCATCGAGGAAGCTTTCGCGCTTGCGGTCGAGCCCGTCCACCACGGCGCGACGGATGTCCTTGGTGTGGACATGGGTGATGCGCGTCCAGTGGTTCTCGATGACGCGTGAGAGGTCGCCGCCCGCGAAGGCCATGTGACCTGCATCGAACAGCAGCGGCACGGTGGAGTGCTTCATGAAAAGGTCCAGCTCGGCCTCGGTCTCGATCGCGGCCGCCATGTGGTGGTGATAGCTGATCGGCATGCCTTCCGCCGCGCACCAGTCGGCGAAGTCGCTGATCCTGCGGCCATAGGCGGCGGTTTCGGCCTCGGTCAGCTTCGGCTTGGTGGCCAGCGGCGCCGATCTCACCCCCTGCACCGACCGGGCGGTTTCGCCGTAGACGATGCAGGGTGCCGCAGCGGCCTTGAAGAAGGCCATCTGCTCTGCGATACGGTCCTTTTCAACCTCGATGTCGCCGTCGAGCAGCAGGCCCGAGAACCAGCCGCCGCAGACCGAGATGCCGTATTTCGCCAGGATCGGCCCAAGCGCGGCCATGTCCAACGGGAACCGGCGGCCGGTTTCCATGCCGGTGAAGCCGGCGACCGAGGCCTGGCGCAGGCATTCCTCAAGGCTGACATCGTCGGAAAGTTCGGCCAGATCGTCGTTCCACCACGCGATCGGCGCAATACCCAGTCTGGCTTTCATCTTGTCTCACACTCCAACGCGCTGCCTGGCGCGAATCTCTTCCTGATGGGCCCTGGCCTTGGCCACGCTTTCGCGGTCCGAGACCTCGGGCACGCCAACGTCCCAGTCGGCATCCCCCGGTACCCAGGAACAGGCATCGGTGACAATGGACAGGACGGTCGTCCGGTCGTTGCCCCTCGCCCATTCCAGCGCATCCGCGAGGTCTGCAAGGCTTTCGCACTTGCGCGCGGCCGCCCCCATCGCGGCGGCATGGGCCGCGAAGTCGACATGCAGCGGATTGTCGGCGTTCTGGATGCGGCAGTCCTTCAAGAGGTTGTTGAAGCCGGGCACGCCCTTGAACTGCTGCAAGCGGCTGATCACGGCATAGCCGCCATTGTCGCAGACGACGACGATCATCTTGTGGCCCGACAGGACCGTCGAATAGATGTCCGAGTTCATCATCATGTAGGTGCCGTCGCCGAGCATGACGATGGGGGTGCCGCCCAGCGCACCAGCGCCTGCGCCAGTGTCAGACGAATCGTCGAGCGTTCCATGGCTTCCTCTCCATCCGGTTTCCGCCAGACCATAATATCGCGCATTGGCAGTTGACAATACCATTTAATCGCAATGAGTATTGCGCAGATGAATCGGGAGGACCAAAATGATCCGGATTGCCGTGCTCGGATGCGGGCGTATCGGTGTGATGCATGCCGCGAATATCGCGTCGCACCCCCGCGCCGGGCTTGCGGGCGTTTTCGATATCCACGCCCCCGCCGCGGCGGGGGTTGCGGCGAAGACCGGCGCCAGGGTCTTCGCCTCGGCCGAGGCCGTCTTCGCGTCGGACGAGGTTGACGCCGTCTTGATCGCCACGGCAACCGATACCCATGCCGACCTGCTTGAAATGGCGGTTGCCGCCGGCAAGCCGGTGCTTTGCGAAAAGCCCATTGATCTCAGCCTTGAGCGCGTCAACCGTTGCGCGACGGTCATCGCAGGCACGAAGGTGCCGGTTCAACTC
>NZ_JACIYP010000287.1 GCF_014359905.1 Hoeflea sp.
CAGTTCTTCCTCGATGATTTCTTGTTCAGTCGCCACCATTCATGCCCCCGCTCGGCGTTTCGAAATGAGTTGAAGCGGTTCTTCGCTGCCTCTCGCTGCGCTCGAACGCGAAAACCGATATTTGTTTTGGGGGATCAATTTCGAAACGCCTTAGTCTGCCCGGAGGTCCGGCAAGGTGAAATCCATGAAGTGTTGATTGCCACTGAGAATTGACCCGGCATTGTCACCGAGATCTGACCCACCCAGTTGTTATGTTCTGCGCGTCATGATGGCGTCAATGCTGCTGTCTCCTTCCGTTTCTTTTTCGCCGTTTCTGAGCTTGCCTTGAAGCGATAGCTGTCGTTTCCGGTCTCCAGAATGTGGCATCGATGAGTAAGGCGATCGAGCAACGCGGTGGTCATCTTGGCGTCGCCGAAGACGCTGGCCCATTCGCTGAAGCTCAGGTTTGTGGTGATGATGACGCTGGTGCGTTCGTAGAGCTTGCTGAGCAGATGGAAGAGCAATGCGCCACCTGAAGCACTGAACGGCAAATATCCCAACTCGTCCAGGATCACGAGATCGGTTTTGACCAGCGCCTCGGCGATCTTGCCAGCCTTGCCCTGAGCCTTTTCCTGCTCCAGGGCATTAACCAACTCGACCGTTGAGAAGAAGCGCACGCGTTTGCGATGGTGCTCGATGGCCTGGATGCCGAGGGCCGTCGCAACATGCGATTTCCCCGTGCCGGGCCCTCCGATCAACACCACATTCTCAGCAGCATCCATGAACTCGCATCGATGGAGCTGGCGGACCAGAGCTTCCCGCATTTCACTGGCCGCGAAGTCGAAGGCGGACAAGTCCTTGTAGGCTGGGAAGCGGGCAGCCTTCATGTGATACGCGATCGAGCGCACCTCGCGCTCGGCCATTTCGGCCTTGAGCAGCTGCGACAGGATCGGCATGGCAGACACGAACGCAGGCGATCCTTGCTCGATGAGATCGCCCACGGCCTGCGCCATCCCGGGCATTTTGAGGCTACGCAGCATGATGACGATGGCTGCTCCGGCAGGATCATGACGCATGGCGTGTGCCTCCCTCATTCTGAGCCTGTCGCAGCCCGTCGTAGCGTGCAACATTGGCCTCAGGTTCCTTGCTCAGAGAAAGGGCCGACGGCGGCGTTATATCGGGCTGGTCGGTTGGTTTGCCGTCCACCAACCTGTGGAGCAGGTTCAGCACATGGGTCTTTGTGGGCACGCCGGCCTCCAGAGCCATTTCCACTGCGCGAAGCACAGACTGCTCGTCGTGGTGCAGAACAAGCGACAAAATATCGACCATCTCACGGTCCCCACCAGGCCTGCGCAGCATCTGTCCCTGCAACTTGCGGAAGGCTTCTGGCATCTCGGCAAAGGGTGCCCCATTGCGCAGCGCACCTGGCTTGCGCTGGACCACGGCCAGATAATGGCGCCAGTCATAGACGACGCGCCCAGGCTGGCGGTGCGACCGCTCAATGATGCGCTCATGTGTGCAGATCGTATGCCCCTCGGCCACGATGACCAGCCGTTCAGGGTAAATACGAAGGCTTACAGGTCGGTTCGCGAAGCTGGCGGGCACGGAATAGCGATTGCGGTCAAAAGTGACCAGGCAAGTGGGTGATACGCGCTTACTCTGCTCGACAAAGCCATCGAAGGCCGTGGGCAGGGGCATTAGTGCAGGTTTCTCATCCTCCCACACATCAGCAATGCTGCCAGACAAAGTGCCATGCTCCGTCTCGGCCCAAAGCACCTTGCAGCGCTCTTCCAGCCAGTCGTTGAGTGCATCAAGGTCAGCGAAGGCTGGCATCACCTGCCAAAGCCGGTGACGCGCATCGCGCACGTTCTTCTCGACCTGACCCTTCTCCCATCCTGCGGCGGGATTGCAGAACTCAGGCTCGAAGACATAATGGCTGGTCATGGCCAGAAACCGCGCGTTCACATCGCGTTTCTTGCCAGTTCCGACTTTGTCGACGGCCGTCTTCATATTGTCATAGATTCCGCGACCCGGGACGCCTTCAAAGACGCGGAAGGCATGCCAGTGGGCATCAAACAGCATCTCATGTGTCTGCAGCAAATACGCCCGCACCAGAAATGCGCGACTGTGCGATAGCTTGATATGGGCCACCTGCAGCTTGATGCGCTCAGCCCCGACATAGGCCCAGTCCTCGCTCCAGTCGAATTGGAACGCCTCGCCAGGTGCAAACACCAGTGGCACGAAGGTCCCACGATCCGTCGTGTGATGCGCGCGCTGCCGTTCGCCTTTCCATTCCCGAACGAAGGCCGCAACGCGCTCGTAGGAGCCGTCATATCCAAGCTTCACCAGATCGGCGTGCATCAGCTTCGCCGTCCGGCGCTCTTTGCGTGATTTGCGCTGGTCGGTCGTGAGCCATGCTGTCAGCTGCTTGGCATACGGATCCAGCTTGCTCGGACGATCCGGCGTCTGAAACGCAGGCTCAACAATCCCCTCCCGCAAATACTTCTTGATTGTGTTGCGCGATATGCCCGTGCGCCGCGCGATCTCGCGAATGGGCATCTTGTCTCGCAGCGCCCATGTCCTGATAACCTTCAAAAATCCCATGTCGATCACTCCAAATGCCCCCAGCTGGTTCAAGCCGGGGCAAGGTTGCACATGGGTCAATTCTCAATGACAATTTTAGCCTTTGCCGGGTCAATTCTCAGTGGCAATCAACAATGTGGCCTCAGAGTTGAGCCCAGAGGTCCCGGCGCGCAACGTGCCTGATCTTTGGAACCGGGATCACAATCATGTCTCCACTATGCTTTGGGATGGGCGGCTGGAGGTGACTAAGGCGATCGATAAGGGCAGACTCGTATCGCCGGAGGGTCTCTCCACGACCGGGTTCGAGAATCTGATGGCACTTCAATCGGTGCGCCCGATCTACATCCCGGCGGAAATGCTCGGGGAACCTGGACCCTCAAACGATCTCGCGCCCGCAGGCACCACTGGGTTCAAACCGGACGATGTGCTGGCACGCGTCTCGTCACTGCTCATCGCCGGAGAGGCAGAGGAGACGGCCTCGGGCGAAGGCTATTGGGTACTCTTTCGCGATAGCTACGGTTTGGCGACTGCGGAGGATGTCCGGCCATTCCATCTCGGGAACGCCCTCGCGCACTATATCGAGATCGAGTTTCAATCCCGGAATACGCCATGGGATCGCTATCTTGCAGGCGATCTGACCGCATTGACCGAGAAGCAGAAGCGCGGCGCCCTCCTATTTTATGGTATTGGCAAATGCGCCGTCTGCCATAGCGGCGACGTCTTCAGTGATTTTGGGTTTCACTCTGTCGGGGTGCCGGATAACCGGGAAAACAAGGATCTTGGCAGATACTACGCAACGGGCGAGGTGGAGGATCGTTTTCTGTTTCGGACGCCGCCCTTGAGAAATGTTACGCTGACAGCGCCATATTTCCACAATGGTCAGGCCGAGACGCTCGCCGATGCCATACAGCAGCATCTCAACCCCTACCGTTTCATCCGTGCATATGCAGAGAGCGGTGAGCATCTGATGGAACTCGCCGAAGTGGAGGCGATTTCACCTGTCCTATCTGCAACAGCACAGCTGACCAACGAGCAGGTTCTTCTTCTGGCAAGTTTTCTCTCGTCCCTGGAAGATGCGGACGCGATGCCCGCTCCCAACTAAAGTTCGGTCTCGCCATAGCG
>NZ_JACIYP010000288.1 GCF_014359905.1 Hoeflea sp.
TGTTCGTCCGGGAGCAGCGGCCGGCCCCCTGCGCCAGCTTCCCGACAGGTTTGCGGACGTGATCGGGACGATGCGGAACCGTCCCCCGGTGGCGGACCTCGCCGCCCCGTTCGCCCGGCGCAACTGCAATCGAGAGCGTCGCCTTGTGGACATCAAGCCCAATGAACGTGCTGTCTGCATGTGGTCTCTCCCGCCATTCCCGAGGCACGGCGCCAGCCGATCCGACGCAACCCTCGAACCGGGAATGCCGCGGGAGTGGCCACAGACCCGGTCAGCTCACAACGCGATCATGGGGTCCAGGCATCTTGATCTTCGGCCCGGACCGATACATCAAGTGAAGCATCCCGCGGCGCTGTTTCAAGTGCATTCCGCGCCGGTGAGTTTGCATCCCGGCACGACCCATTTCCACATCGGCGGCTGCCGACCTAGCTGGAGAGGTCAACCTCGAGATCAAGGAACGGGGCATATTGCTGTGCTCCGAAAATGTCGCCATCTCCGGCGCTGCCGCTCGGGCGTTCGCGCAGGATCGTGAATTTGATCGCATAGGCCGGATCGTATTCAACGAAGTCGGTCAGCCGGGCGGGATCGACGTTCAGGACATCGCAGACGCTTTCCCGGGTCAGCGCGCCGGAGCGTTTGACGAGGTCGTAGGTCTCTTTCTCGCGGAAAATGACATCGAAGGTGATCTTGTCCGTCCCCGCGTTCTTGGAGCGGATGGTCTTGGCCAGTTCGGCCAGTTTCTTGCGCGTGTTCATGGCAACCTCAGCCGATCGTGGCGGTGTGGGTGGGGAAAAGCTCGAGCGGATCGTCGACGGCCATCGTGTGGTTCACCGTCCAGCGGTAGGCGGGGCTGGCCTGGAGCACCTCGTCAAGAACGAAGGAGACACCCCCCGCAGTGCCCTTCACGTCCGGCAGGCGCGCGTAGAAGAGCTGGCGCGTGCCGGTCATGGTCAGTTCTTCGGCCATCTCCCTCGTCGGCGCGACGCCCTGGACGACGACGCAAAGTTCGTGGCCGGGCTGGTCCTTCAGCGGTTCCATGTCGCCCATGACGCCATTGCGGCCGAACACGTTGTAGTGCAGTTCCCAGCCGTCCTTGCCGAAGCGCTCCTCTGCCTGGGATCGCGCCCAGGCGATGACCTCGTCGACATGGGCGATGGTGTAGGGATCGCGAATGCCGGCCATGCCGACAAAGCGCTCGCCGACCTTGCCCGAGCCTTCCAGTTTGACACGGAACTCCTCGGCCGGAACGAACTGCATCCCGGTCACGCGGGTGGTCTTGTCGGCGGCCTGAACGTAATGACAATGCGTCATGTCGAGCATGCCGCCCGCGACGAATTCATGGAACGGGTTCGAGCGTTCGTACATCGCGTGGCCTGCGACCGACGCGACGGTGCAGCGCTGGAAGGGCGCCATGGCCGTAACCTCGACCGCATCCCTGGTGATCTCGCCCATCACGGTTTCCTTGGCGCCGTAGGGCTCGGCGCAGAACGACGCGCATTCGAGAACCTTGCCGAGGTAGTAGGATTGCGGTTCCGGGTAGCCCTTGAAGAGCGCCGCGGCCGCGAAGATCGCGCTGTCCGACGAGCGGCCGCCGATGATGACGTCGCAGCCTTCCTCCAGAAGCTTGACGAACGGGTGGACGCCGGCCATCGCGACGATCCGGTCGGTCGCGTCAAGTTCGGACTCGGTCAGATCCTCGCGCGCGTCGAGCCCCTTGATCGGCGAGCCGCCCCTGATCTTCGCGCGGACCATGTCCTTGCCGACCTCGGAGTAGAACCAGCCGATCTTGAAGGGCGGCAGATTGTGCGTCGCGGCGATCCGGCGGATCGCGTCCACATACATGTCGACCCGGCTGTTGGTGCCGGTATCGCCCGCGGAGCCGATCAGCATCGGCACGCCGATCCTGCGCGCGGCCAGCAGCATCTCTTCCAGGTCGTGCTCCTGCCAGGCCTTCGGGCTGGCGCAGGTGTCGCTGCCGAGCGGCACCGGACCGATGTCGTCGCTGCCCGAGTCCGCAGCAATGAAATCGGGGCCGGCATCGACGCCCAGATGGAAGCTGCCGGTCTTCAATGGGGCGAAGCCAAGGTGTCCGTTCGGACAGATGATCTTCAGGGACGACATGGGTACCTCACGCAGGAAGAAATCGTTGCCTGTTTACATGCAAATTTCGTGCCAGCCTTGATGCCCGCGCAATCTACCGGAAATCATTGCAATTACGGAGATATCCGGCCGTTCCTGTCAGGCGCGGCGTTGAATTCACGCAACGCACGTACGGATCACACGCGAGTCAGAGGCCGAGTTTCATCATCTGATGGCGCAGAGCATGGCGGCTTATGCGCAGGGCGTTCGCCACCTGCTGAGTATTTCCGCCGGCTTCGATCATGGCCCGAGCGATCAGTTTGCGCTGAAAGTCCGCGGTGGCCTCGTGAAAACCCTCGGCGCCGGAACCGGTAGTCACTTTGCCCGCAGCAGTGCCGCCTGCCCGAACCGCACGGATGATCCGGTCCGGCAGATGACGCGGAAGGATCACGTCGTCATCCTCGAGGATGAAGATCCGCTCGAGCAGGTTCTCAAGCTCACGGACATTGCCGGGCCAGCCGTAGCGCAGAAAGATGTCCGCCGTCTCGTCGGACAGGCCCCGGATCGACCGCTGGTAGAAGGCATTGTAGCGGTCGATGAAATGCTGCGACAGGTTCAGGACATCTTCGCCGCGCTCGCGCAGCGTCGGCAGGTTGATCGCGACGACCTGAAGCCGGTAGTAGAGGTCCTCGCGAAACCGGCCGTCGTTCACCTCGGAGAGCAGCACCTTGTTCGTCGCGGCGATGAAGCGGACATCGACCGACGTGGTCTTCACCGCGCCCACCCGGCGAAACTGGCGCGTGTCGAGGAGGCTGAGGAGCTTCGCCTGAAGCGTCAGGTCCATCTCGCGGATCTCGTCGAGAAAGACCGTGCCATGATTGGCAGCCTCGATCAGGCCGAGCTTGCGTTCGACCGCGCCGGTGAAGGCGCCGCGCTCATGCCCGAAAAGCTCCGATTCCAGAAGGCTCGCAGGGATGGCGGCGCAGTTGATGTCGACGAATTCCCTTTGCGACCGGCTCGACAGATGGTGGATCATCCGGGCGACAAGTCCCTTGCCGGTGCCGGTCTCTCCGTAGATCAGGACCCTTTGCGCGGGGCTCGTGGCGACACGGGCGACGAGGCGCCTGAGGCTTTCCGTGCTCGGGTGGGTCCCGACCAGTTCGTTCTTGTAATCGGCCATGCCCGGTCCCGGTTCAGCACCTCAGGATGGCATCGGACAGGTCTGCCAGTTCCCGGTGCAGGGATTGCCTTCGCTGAATGTCAGCGTGCCGAGCCTACACGAATAAATCGCGGTGGAAAGTGTCTGGCTGGCTTCCGTCTCGCCATGCTGGCAGAGCGGCGCGGCACCGGGCGCGGTGTCCCGGTGCGTCTGCATGAGGCGCGCGGCTTCGGCCACGCTCGGGGTCAGGTCGGGCAGGATGCGGTCGAGATAGGCGAACCGTTCGCCGGAATTGCCGGCGATCCGGTCGCCCTCAGGCAAGAGGGTGTCGGCGGCGTGACCGGGCAGGACGAAGTGGTTGGTGCGCCAGACGCGGCCGCCCCGGGCCACGCCCGGGCCGGACGCCCCGAGTTCCACGGCGGCAGTGTCGCCTGACATA
>NZ_JACIYP010000289.1 GCF_014359905.1 Hoeflea sp.
TTGAAATCGCATTGTACCATGTCGCAACCCCTTGCAACATGAAAAACTGCGGTTTTTTCGGCTAAGTCATTGAAATGGTTGGCTGGGGAACCTGGATCCCCAGCTAAGGTTTTTCGACCCCCTCACAAGCATCTGAAATAGTTGGTGAAATCCGATCACCGCAGTTCTTGTAAGACAAAATTGTCATACACGCCCGGGGGACAGTCGTGCAAGACAATTCCGACGGAAGCGTGAGGACGAGGGTCAGCGCCGAATGATGCTCATTGCGCTGGGTCAGCCCTTCGTTCGGTGAAAACCGCGCTGACCTGTGATGGGTGCCACTTGCCGTTGGCCAGCCTCGAACGCACACGAGCCGCGTAGGTCACAGCATCCGCAGGGTGCTTTGCCCTGTGCCGTGTCGCGTTGCAGAAGTGGCAGGCGGCGACGATGTTCGGAGCAACATCCTTGCCGCCATCGCATCGGGCCTCGACATGTTCGGCGGTGCATTGAAACCGCGTGGCCAGACCGGGCGGAATCCGATAGCGCGCGATGAAGTCCTCGGGACTGGCGTCCCACATCGGCACCTGGCAATAGTGGCAGCGCCACCCTTGTTATCGGGCCGCCTGGTTTCTGAGGTTTTTGAGTCTGTTTCTTGATGGCATGAGTCCACGTCCTTTGCTTCATTTCTGAAGCGGACGTGCAATGACCCTTATGGGTCATCCCTCAATTGGGAGGAATTATCCTCGCACAAGACGACGTATATGAAACACGTCACTCCGCAGTCTTTGAACGGTACGAGCGCCTTTCAGGCGTTTCGCTGACGAGATCGTCTGTTACGACTCCAAGCAAGCCATTTGTCTTGCCTCCATCCGATTTCAGCTTAGCAAAAGATCACCTGAGATCAAGCACCTCGCCACCACCTTACCGAGAGGGAAGAATTCTCCATTTTCTTCGCGAGCTTCCTTATCGGGAAGTTTTCGTGGATTATTGAATATTCTTCCTGTACGGTAAGGCGAAATTGGAGAACGCCTCATGATCCGATCAGCCGCAGAATTCGGCGCACTTGTCCGAGAGAACAGGAAAAGACTGGGGTGGACACAGGCCCAGCTCGCCGAGCGCTGCGGGACCGGTGAGCGCTTCATCGTCGACCTGGAGAATGGCAAGCCCAGCTGTCATCTCGAAAAGTCGCTCATCGCGGCGCGCACCGTCGGCATTGATCTCGGTGACCTGAAATCCGCGACGTCGCCCGTTGCCCCTGAAGCCGATGACGATCTCGGCTTCCTGCCCCGTTTCTCCTGATCAGGTGCCCTTGTGACAACGATCTTTTACGAGACCTGGCCTGTTGCCCACCTCATCGACCGCGATGGGATTTCTCTTACGTACGATCAGAGCTGGGAAAGCCGCGCCTCGGCATTCCCGATTTCCCTGACCATGCCTCTGCGGGCAGGTCCCTATGGGGCGGATCAGGTCATGCCCTGGCTTGCCAACCTTCTGCCGGAAACGCACCTCTCCGAGATCGGCCAGCAGCTGAAAATCTCGCCTCAGGATATCGTCGGCCTTCTCATGAATCTCGGCCGAGACACAGCGGGAGCCTTCTCGATCGGCGAGCCGCGCCGAGACGGAAATAATTTCCGCGTTGTTTCCGATGAGGCAGCGCTTAAACGCATTCTGAACGAGCTGCCCGAGCGACCCTTCCTGGTAGGGGAGCAGGGCGTGTCGATGTCCTTGGCCGGCGTGCAGGACAAGCTGCCCGTCTACATCGGTGAGGACGGCAAGATTGCCATTCCCGTAGATGGCACGCCCTCCACCCATATTCTGAAACCCGACATCAGACGCCTGACCGGCAGCGTCCAGAATGAAGCCTTCTGCATGACCCTGGCCAAGCTCTGCGGCCTGGAGACGGCCGAGGTCACCACCGGCAGAGCGGGAAAGCGCGACTACCTACTGGTCACGCGGTATGACCGCATCGCCGACAGCCAAGGAACGATCCGTCGCATCCATCAGGAGGATTTCTGTCAGCTGCTAGGGTTCTTCCCGACAGAAAAATACGAGCGCGCTGGGCTTGGTCAGCGCGGTGGCGCGTCACTCGTGCAGATGTTTGACGCGCTGGCTCGTTACGTTTCGCCCGCTGAACGGCTAAGGCTGCTCGACGCGGTGATTTTCAACATCCTGATCTGCAACTCCGACTCCCATGCCAAGAACTACTCCGTTCTCATTGGGGCGGCCGGCACGGCCAAACTCGCACCGCTCTATGACTTGATGTGCGCTGCGGCTTACAAACAGGTAGACCAGTCGCTCCCTCAGCAAATCGCGACAAAGCGAAATGCCAATGAGCTTCACGGCGATGATTGGCGGCGATTTGCCGAAGCCGTCGAATTGAGCCCAGTTTCGGTGATCAAGCGTGCGCGTGAAATGACGGATCAAGTCGTGAGCCAGCTGGACGCCAGACCTGACGCTCTTTTTGTAGGGCAGGGCGGAGGCGTAGAGATGGCCGACAACCTCCGACACCTGATAAGCAAACGGTGTCGGCGGATAGACCGGCAGCTTCGCTAGCACGAGGAGGTCGGTGCAATCGGAAACAGGGTGGTGGCGGCCCTACTCGGCTTTTCTTACTGTGAAATGCGACCGCTAAGCATCGCGGAGAAGATTTCATAATAGTGGGAGATCATCAAATTTACTGAGGCGATTAGACCATGCTTTGCAGATAATCGACAGGGAGTAAGCTTGGATACTAAGTGGCGGAGAAGGTGACACTATCACTCAAAATCTGTATTATATTGACATAATTTGAATAATTTAGACTGGCCACGTCTTCATCGATGCCCTGTAGGAATGGCGTTCGCAAAAAATATGCAGCAATGATGATACGCAAGGCGGAAATTATTTCCGCATTGCTTTTGAAGATGATAGGTGACCCGTTTGCGTGGTTCGCACTTGTAAGTTTGGGAGAAGTTGGCGGCCAAGAGTGAAAATTTCAAAGGTTCACGGTGGACCACCATTTTAATTCTAGTGAGAGGCCGGTTCTTTTGCTTTGACGTCTGATGGTCGCATGGGCTTTGTTACGTGGCCTCTGCAACCGCCTGCTGCGCCTCGGCTGGAACAACCTTCCTTTTCCGCTTCTTCTTGCGGCCCTGCGCTGCCGCAACCTGATCAGCAATGAAAATCACGTACCCAGGAACGTCCATGAGTTGGAGTGCCTTCATTCCCCGCATGAGGCTAATGCGGGAGAACAAAGGTAAATTAAGAGACCGCCCGGCAGGGTCTTTTCGGGTCACGATGCCGAAGACGATTCGGTACTCGCGTTTACGGATGAGCGTGACCAAAGCATCCGCATCGTCACCCTGAAGAACTTCCCGGATGAGCACCTCCAGCTTGTCAACGGCTTGCGTCTCCAGCCGCAACAGTTCGACGGCATTTACACCCTGATTAAACAGGTGGCTCAACTGCGCCGAAAGAGTCGATACTTTGACATGATAGAAGGCGGCCACCCCGTCGCGGATCGCTAGCAAATCGCACGGTTCCACCGAGGATTGCCCGTCCGGGCTTATATTCTTCATATCGAGGCAGGCGATTGTAACGTCTCCTGCGGCGA
Source organism: Hoeflea sp. (assembly GCF_014359905.1). Taxonomy (GTDB): domain Bacteria; phylum Pseudomonadota; class Alphaproteobacteria; order Rhizobiales; family Rhizobiaceae; genus Hoeflea. The sequence continues at coordinate 3,572 of NZ_JACIYP010000289.1, forward strand.
CGGCGGCATTGTATTCGCCTTCGCTCGGGTGGACGTAAGGCGGGAGATCGCAATCTTTACATAATGGGTCGAGATAGGT
>NZ_JACIYP010000029.1 GCF_014359905.1 Hoeflea sp.
TGATGGTGGTCGGGCCGACGATGTCGATGGCGCATCTGGCAACACACGGAACTGAATTTCACAAGAAAGAATTGCTTCCAGCCGCCTGCAAAGGTGACATCCAGTTTTGTTTCGCAATCACCGAACCCGGTGCCGGATCGAACTCGATGAAAACCAAGACAATGGCTAAGCGCAACGGCAACCGGTTTTCTCTTTCAGGTGAAAAGACATTCATCACAGGCGCGGATGTGTCGGACTATTGCCTCGTCGTGGCGCGCACCACGCCGCACGATCAGGTGGCCCGCAAGACTGATGGCTTTACCCTTTTTGCCGTCGATTTGAAGAGAAAAGGCGTCGATATGCAACGCGTGCGCATTTCGATCCCGCTGCCCGAAGAACAGTGGACCCTATTCTTTGACGATGTGGATCTTGGCCCCGAGGATGTGGTGGGTCATGTCGACGAAGGATTCAATATCTTGTTTGATTCGCTCAACCCCGAACGGATCATTCTGGGTGCATTGTGCTGTGGTATTGGTCGCTTTGCGCTGAACAAGGCTGTGGCTTACGCCAGTGAACGCAACGTGTTTGACCAGCCGATCGGCGCGCATCAAGGCGTGCAGCATCCGCTGGCCAAGGCCTATACCAATGTCGAACTGGCCAGCCTGATGACCCGCCGTGCGGCTTGGGAATTTGACCACAAATTACCGGCGGGGGAATCGTCGAACATGGCTAAATACGCAGCCGCCGAGGCGGGGATCGAGGCAGTGGATGCCGCGTTACAGGCGCATGGCGGGTCGGGTTTCACCGAAGATACCGGCATCTACGAGATGTATCCGCTGATGCGTCTGTTGCGGACCGCCCCGGTGAACAGGGAGTTATGCCTTAGCTATATTGGCAACAAAGTCATGGGTTTGCCCCGGTCCTATTGAACCGGGCACAAGCGAATGGAGGGCGATGGAATGAAATTCGAAATGCGATACCGCCGGGCGGATGCGTTCGATAAGGCAAATGCCAAATGCTGGCACGAAATCGAAATGGCCCCTTTGGACGCGGTGCGCCGCGTCCAGGAGGAAAACCTGATCGCGCAGATGGCTTATCTGAAAGGGAACTCTGAATTCTATCAGGATATTCTGGCTCGGGTCGGGATCGCATTCGACGACATTCGCACCATCGAAGATCTGCAAAAGCTGCCCTATACGTTCAAGACCGACATCCGCGAAAGCCTTGCCGCGCGAAAGCCATTTGGCCGTCATCTGGCGGCAAACCCCAAGGACGTCATTCAAATGCAAGCGTCATCCGGCACCACCGGCAGTCCGTCCTATGTGGCATTGACCGAACCCGATGTCGAAGTGTGGAACGAAATGTCCGCGCGGTGTTTCTTTGCCAACGGCATCCGACCCGGCGACCTGGTGCTACACGGTTTTTCGCTGGCCAAAGGCTTTGTCGGCGGAATTCCGGTGATGCAGGCGCTGCAATACATGGGCGCGGTCGATGTGCCGATCGGCGCAGATGGCGGTGCCGACCGTCTGTTGCGCGCCTGTGCCGACATCCGCCCGCGTTGTATTGTCGGAGCACCAAATTTTGTGTTGCACCTTGGCGAAAAGGCCGAGCAAATCCTTGGGGTCAAAGCCTCTGAACTGGGCGTCGAACGCATCATTGTCGGCGGCGAGCCGGGCGGCGGCATCCCTGCCATCCGCAACCGTATTGAGGAGCTCTGGAGTGCCAAATGTTGCGAAATGCTGGGCGGTACCGATCTGGGCGTGGCCTATTGGGCCGAATGCGAAGATCAATCCGGCATGCATATGGTCAGCATGGACCACATCATTACCGAACTTCTGGACCCCGATACCGGCGAAATCATCCCCTTTGACGAGGGCGCAAAAGGCGAGATGGTCTATACCGCCATCACCCGCCAGGCCAGCCCTGTGCTGCGCTTTCGGTCGGGGGATTTCATTGAGGTGCTAGGCACCTCCTGTTCGTGCGGCCGAACCGGGCCAAAAATCCGCTGTGTTGGGCGCACCGACGATATGCTGATCGTACGTGGCGCGAATGTGTTTCCCTCCGCCATCCATAGCATCGTCAACGACATGATGCCCGACACTAACGGAATCATGCGCGTGGTGGCCGATTTCAAAGGCCACACCACCCAAGGCGCGCTGAAAGTGATCGTCGAGCGCGGTCCCGATAGATCGGCCCAGGACGATCCCGACCTGAAATCAACCATTGAAACCCGGCTGCGTGACGCACTGGTATTCAAGGCTGATGTCACAATCGTCGCAGCCGACACGTTTGAAAAACCGGGGGCAGCCAAAGTTGCGCTCACTCTCAAAGAATTTCCTGAGTTGCCATGACCCAGCTGAAAACGAAGATCAACACAGAGTCGGAAGAGTTCCGCGCCAATGAGGCGCATTACCGCGAAAAACTGGACGAGTTGCATATTCTGCGCCGCGCGCAGCGCATCGGAGGCCCACAGAAAGCCCGTGATCGTCATGTGGCCAAAGGCAAAATGCTGCCACGTGAACGGGTCGAGCGGCTGATTGATCCGGGCAGCCCGTTTCTGGAACTGGGCGATCTGGCGGGGCTGGGAAAATATGAAGGCGTGCCACCGGGTGCCAGCATCATCACCGGCATTGGGGTGATCGAGGGCCGCCAGTGCATGATTATCGCCAACGATGCGACCGTCAAAGGCGGCACCTATTTTGGCATGACCTGCAAGAAACATGTGCGTGCACAGCGCATTGCGTGGCAAAACCGATTGCCCGTGATTACGCTGGTCGACAGCGGCGGGGCTTTCCTGCCCGAAATCGCCAACATCTTTCCGGACGAAGGCCAGTTCGGTTCGATCTTTCACCAGCAGGTGGGCATGTCGGGTGATGGCGTGCCTCAAATTGCTGTGGTCATGGGGCCTTGCACGGCGGGTGGAGCCTATATTCCGGCGCTGTGCGATGAGATTGTGATCGTGCGGGGCCAGGGCTTTATGTATCTTGGGGGGCCAGAACTGACCTTCGCCGCGACGGGCGAAAAGGTCGATGCCGAAACGCTGGGCGGGGGGAAAATGCACAGCTCGGTGTCGGGCGTAACCGACCATCTGGCCGAGGACGACGCCCACGCGCTGGCCATCACCCGCCAGATCGTTTCGCATCTGGGCGAAAAACCACCCCCCCGCAAAACTCCTAGCGCGGCCATCTCTCCCGCCTATCCGGTCGAGGATATTCACGGCATCGTCAGCCGCGATGCCAGGGTGCCCACCGACAACCGCGAGATTGTTGCCCGCCTTGTGGATAGCAGCGATTTCCACGAATTCAAACCGCTGTATGGCGACACCATGATGACCGGCTGGGCGCGCATTCATGGCCACGAGGTTGGCATCCTTGCCAACACCGGCGTGCTGTTCGTCGAGGCGGCGCTGAAAGCCACGCATTTCATCAACCTTTGTGTTCAGCGCGACATTCCGCTGGTGTTTCTGGCGGACGTGAATGGGTTCATGGTCGGCCGCGAGGCCGAACAGGCCGGAATCGCCAAGGCCGGGGCCAAGATGATCACCGCCATGTCCTCGGCTCGGGTGCCCAAATATACGGTGATTACCGGTGGGTCTTATGGTGCTGGCTATCTGGCGATGCTGGGCCGCCCGTTTCAGCCGGACGCGATGTTCATGTGGCCCACGGGGCGCTCGGCAATCATGGGGCCGGAACAGGCCGCCAGTGTTTTGGCACAGGTGCGCGCTCAGATCCTCACGCGCGACGACAAGACATGGACCCCAGAAGAAGAAGAAGCCTTTAAGGCTCCGGTTCGAAAGGAATACGAAGATTTCCAGGGGGCCTATAATTTTGCGTCAAACCTGTGGACCGACAACGTGATTGAACCCTCCGAGACTCGTGATGTGCTGGCGTTGCTGCTGGATGTCGCCTCGCGGCGGCCGAAAGTTGAAACCAATTTCGGCGTGTTCCGGTTCTGAGGAGAGCATCATGAAGATCAATACATTGCTCATTGCCAACCGTGGCGAGATTGCCTGCCGGATTGCCCGCACCGCGCGCGTACAGGGCATCACCCCCGTGGGCGTACACTCCGAGGCGGACGCAAACGCACTGCATGTGCGCGAAATTGGCCGCTCGATATTGATCGGGGCGGGGCCAGCCAGCGAAAGCTACCTCAAGATCGGCGCCGTGCTTGACGCCGCGCGCCGGGTGGGTGCCGATGCGATCCATCCCGGTTATGGTTTTCTGGCGGAGAACCCGGATTTCGCCAATGCGGTCGAGGCCGCCGGAATGATTTTTGTCGGCCCAACAGGCGAAACTTTGGATCGTTTCGGTGACAAGGCTAGCGCCAAAGATGCAGCGATTGCGGCGGGCGTTCCGGTTGTCTCTGGCGCGACTGGCGCAAAATCCGACCCCGGGGAAATTGCCGCCGCAGTGCGCGAGATGGGCTTTCCAGTGCTGCTAAAGGCTGTCGGTGGCGGTGGCGGGCGCGGTCAGCGTCTGGTCGAAAATGAGGCCACATTGATGCAAGACATCAAGGGAGCCCTGCGCGAGGCGAAGTCCACATTCGGGTCTGAGGGTATGTTGCTGGAACGCTTCCTTCCGGCAGCGCGCCACGTCGAGGTGCAGATCGCGGGTGACGGCGCGGGCCATGTGGTGCATCTGTTTGAACGCGACTGCACTCTGCAGCGCCGCCACCAAAAGGTGATCGAGGAAGCCCCGGCATGGGGTCTGCCACGCGCCTTGCTTGACCAGATCGCATCAGATGCGGTGAAACTGGGAGAGAGCTTGAATTATCGCGGGTTGGGTACAGTTGAGTTTCTGGTCGCGGGCGACGACTATTTTTTCCTCGAGGTTAACCCGCGTATTCAGGTCGAACACCCGGTGACCGAAGCGATCACCGGCCTTGATCTGGTGGCGCTGCAACTGCGTATTGCCCAGGGCGCTGGCCTTGGGCTGGCGCAGGCCGATATCACCTGCACCGGCCACGCCGTCGAGGCGCGGCTTTATGCCGAAGACCCTGCAAATAGTTTTGCGCCCTCAACCGGCAAAATCACCACGCTATCGCTGCCCGAGGGCATCCGCATCGACAGCGGTGTGGCACCCGGCGACGAGGTTAGCCCGTTTTATGATCCGATGATTGCGAAGCTGATTGTTCACGCTGCCAACCGCGAAACGGCGCTGGCGCGGCTGGCAGAAGCGTTGGATCATACCATTGTTGCGGGTGTTCAGACCAACCGTAGTTTCCTGACGGCGCTGGCGCGCAATCCGGAATTTGCCGGGATGAACGTACATACTCGCTGGATCGACACCCGCCTTGACGCGCTGACAACACCGCCAGCGGACGCAACCGCCAACCTGTGGCGCGCCGTCGCAGCCGTGCTTTTTGTCAGCAACGGGCGCAATGACAACACCACCAATCCTTGGGGCAATCGTTCCAACTTTACCGGCTGGCGGCTAAATGCAGGCGATGCTTTGGTCGAGGCGGGCCAGCGTGTAACCCTGATGGGATCAGAGAAGGGTGCCAAGCACGAAGAACTGCGCGTAGGCCCTATTGGGCCGGGCGGGTTTTTCACCGTTTTTGATGCGAATGAAGTGCCTTTGTCCCTGACCTGCCTTGAACTGCAACCAGGGCGCTGGCGCGTTACCCACAACGGCGAAACCCTGATGCTGGAAGCCCGCATCACCGGCGATGCCATCGAGATCACCACAGTCGACGCCCGCCGCCTGTTTCACGCCGCCCCGCCGCTGGCTTTTGCGGGCAGCGAAGGGGCAGCCGAGCGGATGGTGGAATCCCCGCTCACCGGGATGATCGTTGATGTTGTCGTTTCTGAGGGAGATCTGGTCGCCGAAGGCGATGTTATCGCCATTATGGAATCCATGAAGATGGAGATCTCGATAAAGGCTGCTGCGGCAGGCATCGCCACCAATATTTCTGTAACCAAAGGCATGATGGTCGACCGCGGTCAGACCATCGCTGAAATTGCCCCTAATGAAGGCGAACCGAAATGAGCGATTTTCCCAAATTCGTCGAATTCCGAGAGGAGGGCCCCCGCGAGGGCTTTCAGATCGAGAAAAAAATCTATCCCATTGAGGAGCGGGTCGACTTGATCGACCTGCTCAGCGATACTGGGTTGAAACGTATCCAGGTCGGCAGCTTTGTCAGCCCGAAATACGTGCCGCAAATGGCCGATACGGGGACCCTGTTCCAACGGATCAAACGCGTGCCCGGCGTCAATTACACTGCTCTTTGGCTGAACGACAAAGGGTTTCGCAAGGCGCTGACCGCGCATGAAGTCGATATCGACCCGCGCTTGCTTTTCTACCCCTCCGATAGGTTTTCGCGGGAAAACAACAACGCCTCGTCAATGGAAATGCGCGAGAAACAGCGCGAATGGGTCAGGCTTTACAAAGCCGAGGGGCTCACAGTTGATGCGGCTTATGTGATGACCGCATTTGGCTGCAATTTCGAAGGCGAAATCCCCCAAGAACGCGTGTTGGATGATTTCCGATTCATCCTTGATCTGTGCGCCGATGAAAACATCCCGGTGCCGATCCTTGTTGTCGCTGACACGATGGGTTGGGGCAATCCCGAAGCGGTCAAACGCATGATCGGCAAGCTGCGTAACATGGCACCCGAGGCACGCATTGGAATGCACATCCATGACACGCGCGGGCTTGGTATCGCCAATGTCTATGCGGCGCTCAGCATGGGCGTGGATATGTTCGAAAGCTCGATTGCCGGGCTTGGTGGATGTCCCTTTGCCGGCCATGGCCACGCCCGTGCGGCGGGTAATGTCAGCACCGAGGATGCGGTGTTCCTGTGTCAGGAACTGGGGATCGAAACCGGCATTGACCTAGATAAGCTAATCATTGCAGCACAAAAAGCGGAAACAATCATCGGGGCTCCCTTGATGGGGCGGGTGATGCATACTGGCGGGTTGGATAAGTACCGCAAGGCAAAATGAGGGAGAAAAAGATGGCGAAGATAATGGATGGCAAGGTCGTTCTGGTGACCGGGGCTGGTGGTGGCATCGGACGCGATATCGCACTGGCCGCCGCCGCCGCTGGTGCCGCTGTGGTTGTCAACGATCTTGGCGCCTCGCTGAAGGGCACGGGTCAAACCGAAATGGCAGCACAGAAGGTCGTCGATGAAATAACCGCCGCCGGTGGGTCCGCCGTGGCCAATGCAGACAGCGTGGCCGATCCCGATGCGGCACACGCGATGGTTGATCTGGCGGTCAAGGAGTTTGGCCGTATTGACGCAGTGGTCAACAACGCCGGCATCTTGCGCGACGGGTTCTTTCACAAAATGACATATGAAGATTTTGACGCGGTTGTGAAAGTCCACCTTTACGGAGCCTTCAACACAAGCCGGGCTGCCGCCGATCACTTCCGCACACAGGAAAGCGGCGCGCTGGTACACATGACATCGACCTCTGGCCTGATCGGAAATTTCGCACAGGCAAATTATGCTGCGGCGAAACTGGCGATCGCGGCCTTATCGAAATCCGTCGCGCTGGATATGAAACGCTGGAATGTGAGGTCAAACTGCATCGCCCCCTTCGCCTGGAGCCGCATGATTTCTTCGATCAAAGTGGACACTCCCGAGCAAGGAGCACGGGTTGAGAAGCTCAAGCAGATGACGCCTGCCAAGGTCGCACCGATGGCGGTCTATCTTGTGTCCGACAGGGCCGCAGAAGTCACCGGGCAGATTTTTGCGGTACGTAACAATGAGATATTCCTGATCAATCAACCGCGCCCGATCCGGTCGGTGCATTCCGGCGATGGCTGGACGCCAGAGGCAATCGCCGATCACGCGATCCCCGCTTTAAAGGCCGATTTCATGCCGCTAGAAGTGTCCGCTGATGTGTTTTCGTGGGATCCGGTCTGATGGGAAAAAGCAAAGTTAAACTGACTTCTGCAATCGGTTGGAGCACAGCTGACAAAATCTCCGTGCGCGGGATGGATCTGCCCAGTGAGATACTGGGCCACATGAATTTGGGCGATCTGGCGTTTCTGCAACTGACCGGGCGCAAGGCAACGCTAGAAGAATCGAAAGTCTTCAATGCCATCGTGATTACGCTGGTCGAACACGGGATCACCCCGTCGGCGATTGCTGCGCGGATGACCTATATGGGCGCGCCGGAATCGTTGCAGGCGGCGGTTGCGGCGGGACTTTGCGGGCTGGGCACGGTGTTTGTCGGCTCGATGGAAGGCGCGTCGAAGATGCTCTACGAGGCGTTGCCACAGGACAAGCTGGGAACCGGGGTCGATCTGGATGCGTTGGCGGTTGAAACAATTGTCAGTTTCCGCGCCCGCAAGACCATCGTGCCCGGGTTGGGGCATCCGGTGCACAAACCCGTTGACCCGCGCACACCGCGACTGTTCGAAATCGCCGCCGAGAATGGAAAATCCGGAGAGTACGTCGCCTTGATGCAGAAGATTCAGATCGAGGCCGAGGCGCGGTCGGGCAAGATGCTGCCGATCAATGCCACCGGCGCGATTGGTGCGATTTGCTGCGAATTCGGATTCCCTTGGAAAATCGTGCGCGGCTTTGGCGTGATGGCACGCGCCATCGGGCTGGTCGGCCATATCCTTGAGGAAAGCGAGAACCCGATTTCCTATGATATCTGGCAGCGCGTGGACGAGGAAATTCTGGAAACCAGCTGCCCGGGTGGTGCCTGATGCCTTCGCCGCAGGAGGATAGTGCCGGGATGCGGCCACTGGACGATATTCTGGTGGTCAGCCTGGAACAGGCGGTTTCCGCACCCTATTGCACGCGGCTCCTGGGCGATCAGGGCGCACGAGTGATCAAGGTCGAGCGCCCCGATGGCGGCGACTTCGCGCGCAGTTACGACACCCGCATTCACGGCGAAAGCAGCTATTTCATCTGGGGCAACAGATCCAAGGAAAGCCTGGCGCTTGATCTGAAATCTCCGGACGCGATCGCCACGCTGAAATCCATTCTAGCGCGCGCAGATGTGTTTGTACAAAATCTCGCGCCCGGCGCGGCCGAACGGTTGGGTCTGGGTGAGGCGCAACTGCGCAAAGAAAACCCACGGCTGATCACGTGTTCAATCTCCGGCTTTGGCCCGGGCGGGCCTTATGATGGGCGCAAGGCATATGATTTACTCATTCAGGCCGAGGCCGGATTTCTGTCGATCACCGGCACCCCCGACACGCCCGTAAAATCCGGCATCTCTATCGCTGATATCTGCTCCGGGGTTACCGCCTATCATTCGATCCTGTCCGCGCTTTTGATGCGCGCAAAGACCGGGATCGGCGATCATATCGAAATCTCGATGCTCGAAGCGATGGCCGAATGGATGGGCTATCCGATGTATTATGCCTTTGATGGCGCTTCGCCACCGCCCCGCACGGGTGCCGGACACGCCACGATCTACCCCTATGGTCCGTTCGAGACCTTGGATGGCCAAGTGCTGTTCGGGCTGCAGAATGACCGCGAATGGAAGGCGTTTTGCGAGCAAGTGCTGGAGCGCCCCGATATGGCGTTTGATTCCCGGTTTGTCGGCAGTTCTGGTCGCGCCGATCATCGTGATGTAATCGCCGAGGTGATTGCCGAGGTGTTGCCCAAGCTTACCACGTCCGAGGCGCTGGCGCGGCTGGAACGCGCCGGGATCGCCACTGCCGAAGTGCGCGATATGGCTGGGCTATGGGCACATCCGCAATTGGCCGCGCGTGGACGCTGGCAGCAGATCGACACGCCAGCGGGTGCTATGCCCGCGTTGACCCCGGCCAGCGGACAGGGTTGGAAGCCACAGATGGCCCCAGTACCGCGTCTTGGCGAACATACTCAACAAATACTCGAAGAATTCGCGCCGGGGACAGTGCCAGACGCAACCGCCGATCCGAAAAACGGAGTGTAACCACAGTGAAAACCTCAGCTCCCGATTCCCATAATGATCTGCGCGACGCGATAAGTGCGCTTTGTGCCGAGTTCCCCCCCGAGTATCACCGCAAACATGGTGCCGCAGAAACCTATCCCGAAGAATTCGTCGATGCCCTGACCAAGGCTGGTTGGCTGGCGGCAATGATCCCCGAGGAATTCGGCGGCTCCGGTCTTGGCCTGACCGAGGCCAGTATCGTGATGGAAGAGATCAACAGATCAGGTGGCAATGCTGGGCATTGTCACGGGCAGATGTACAATATGGGTACCTTGTTACGGCACGGGTCGGATATCCAAAAGCAGCAATATCTGCCGGGCATCGCCTCGGGAAAACTTAGGCTGCAATCCATGGCGGTGACCGAACCAACAACGGGTACCGATACAACCAAAATGAAAACCACCGCTGTAAAAAAGAACGACCGATATATGATCAACGGTCAGAAGGTCTGGATCAGCCGATTGCAGCATTCCGATCTGATGATCCTGCTGGCACGCACCACGCCGCTGGCCGAGGTCAGGCGCAAGTCACAAGGCATGTCGATTTTTATCGTCGATTTGAAAGATGCCATCGGTAACGGGATGGAGATCCAGCCGATCGCCAATCTGGTGGGCCACGAAACCAACGAAGTATTTTTCGACAACCTCGAAATTCCGGCTGAAAACCTGATCGGCGAAGAGGGGCGCGGGTTTCATCACATCCTTGATGGGCTGAATGCCGAGCGCACGTTGATTGCCGCGGAATGTATTGGTGATGGCTATTGGTTCGTGGAAAAGGCGCGCGACTATGCCTGTGAGCGGGTGGTTTTCGATCGCCCTATCGGGCAAAATCAGGGTGTCCAGTTCCCGATTTCGAAATCCTACATCGCCATCGAGGCCGCTAATCTGATGCGGTTTGAAGCGTGCAAGCGCTTTGATGCAGGCGAGGATTGCGGCGCGCAGGCTAATATGGCCAAGCTGCTGGGCGCCGACGCCTCTTGGGAAGCGGCTAATGCCTGCATCCAGACCCATGGCGGCTTTGGCTTTGCCCGCGAATACGATATCGAACGCAAGTTCCGCGAAACTCGGCTGTATCAGGTTGCGCCGATCTCAACCAATCTGATCCTGTCTTATGTCGGCGAGCATATCCTCGGAATGCCGAGGTCTTTTTGAGCCCATGACCGAAGAAATTGACGTATCCTCTCTCAAAACCTGGATCGGAAACTCCGAAACGGTGAGCGATTATTTGACGAGCTCGCTAGTCGGTAGGTTTCACGCCACACTTGATCCGCTCCTGTGGCTTGGAGGGGATGGTGCCCCATTGGGTATTCAGTGGTGTACGAACGTGTCGGCGGCGCATACAGGCAAACTGTCAGAGGACGGTCATGCCCTGAAAGGTGATTTTTTGCCGCCTGTGCCGCTTCCTGCCCGAATGTGGGCTGGGGGTGAGATCATCCACTACCAGGAACTTTCTACAGATATGTCGGTGATCCGGATTTCGAAAGTTTCGGATGTCGTCGCCAAAAATGGGAAAAGCGGACCTCTGTTCTTTGTTACGATCGATCAGGAATTTTTCTCGCAGGATCGCCTGTGCATATCTGAGCGTCAGGATTTCGTTTTTCGGGATTTTCCAAAGACAGGCAAACCGATCACGTCCAAGCCGGCATCGCTGACCGATACCGTCCGGGGCACCCTAATGGGAAAGCTGACACCTGACCCAATATTGTTGTTTCGCTACTCGGCTCTGACCTTCAATTCTCACCGTATTCATTATGATCAGGGCTATGCGTGCAACACCGAAGGCTATCCCGGCATTGTTGTGCATGGTCCATTGCAGGCAACGTGGTTGCTCAACTTAGCTGCGAAAATCGTCGGCAAACCACCCCGCCGCTTTTCTTTTCGCGGCCTGGCGCCGGTTACAGCAGGAAGCCCGATCTCTCTATTTCATGCTGGAGACAAGAATAGTGGCAAGGTCTGGTGCGAGGCGGATAATGGCGTCACAAGTTTTGTGGCGCAATACCATGATAGCTGACCCGGTGACGACCAGTCATCGCGTTCACTATGAACCCGGTCACATATCCTTGCGATTGACAATCAATTCTGCACCTTCGGGAAGCTTATCAACGAACTCCACCTTGTCGGCGCGTATGCGGGCAGTCATCTGAAACGCCTCTTTTGCGGCGGCCTCAGTGGCCGGTTTGTCGCCGTTGTCGTCCAATATAATGCGCAAGCATAGCATATCGCGGTCGTTCTCTCGCGTGACCACAGCCTGTGCAGCTGAAATGCCAGGTGTCGCGATGACTACCTCTTCAATTGCCCGGGGATAGACAAAAATCTCGCGCACCTTTACCGCTGCGCCAACCCTGCCTTGTATCGCCGAAAGCCGCGTGACCCGACCATCCGCCCCGCTTTCCAGCGCATAGGCACTGTCGCCGGTGCCGAACCGGATCATCGGCCAATCGGCTTGGCACGAGGTGACGACGATCTCGCCTGTTTCGCCATCCGCCAATGGCGCGCCGCTTTCGGGGTCACATATCTGCACGATCCGGTCGGGGTGAACCAGATATCCATCGCCACCGTCTTCATAACCGACAAGCCCCAGATCGGCGGTCGCATAGGCCGCCCAGGTTTTTACACCATAGTCGGCCTCAATCCGGCGGCGCTTGGCCATCCAGTCGCCCATCTCTCCGCCTAAAAAGGCGGACTTCACTGTCCAAGCGTCGCGGCCATAGGTTTCGATTACCGTATCGGCCAGAGCCAGGAAAAACGCGGTGCTGGCGCAAATCGACGTAACACCGATTTCGCGAATGATCTGGGCCTGCAATTCACGGTTTCCGGTGCCGCCCGGAACTACGGTCGCGCCAACGGCCTGCGCGGCCTCATCAAACAAGAGCCCCGCCGGGACCAGATGATAGGCCCAAGTGTTCAGGACGATATCGGCATCTGTGATCCCCGCAGACCTGAACAAAAGATCAAGCCCATGACCGCCAGTACCAGGCAACGAGGGTTCAAATATCGGGCCCGGAGACACATAGATGCGCGATACGTCTTTGGGATCGACGGCTAGGAACCCGCCAAAAGGCGGGTTCGCTCTTTGGAGCGTTAGCAGCTCCTCTTTTTTCATCACCGGCAGACGGGAGAGTTCAGCCAGTGACGAAACCTTGGATGGCTCAAAACCCACTTTGTCAAACCGTGCCTTCAGTCCTGGTGCCACCTGGGCTGCTTTGGCATAGGCCCTGGCAATTTCCGAATAGACAGAGTCAGACATGGTGGATTCCCTTGTGTTGGTTGACTTAGAGTGGGCAATCTTTGCGGAAGTTTGGCGCGCGCTTTTCGCGGTGAGAAAGAACACCTTCTTTTACGTCATCGCCCATAAAGCCCAGCATTTCCAGCGCGGTCGAGGCATCAAAAATCGGCCCTGCCTGACGCAGCCAGTTGTTCAGCGAATATTTGGTCCAGCGAAGCGCGCTTTGCGAACCAGTGGCCATTTCAGTCGCGGTATCAATCGAAATCTGTTCCAGATCGTCATCTTCGACGCACATCGACACCATGCCAATACGGTCGGCCTCTTCACCGGTGATAGGTTTGCAAGTCAAGAGGTAGTATTTGGCTTTGGCCATACCGCACAGCAGAGGCCAGATGATCGCGGCGCAATCGCCGGCAGCGACACCCAGCCGCGGGTGGCCATCAACGATTTTAGCGCGTTTGCCCGCGATGGAAATATCGGCAAGGATACCCACAACAAGACCCGCACCAGCCGCAGGACCGTTGATTGCCGAGATGATGATCTTGTTACAATTGATAATGTTGTAGACCAGATCTTTGGCTTCTTTCCAGGTCTTCATCACCGTGTCGAAATTACCGGTGATGCCCTCAATCAGACTGAAATCGCCGCCTGCCGAAAACGCTTTACCCCGGCCTGTGACGATCACCGCGTTGATGTCTTGGTCGCGGTCGATGTCAATCCAGATATCGGTCATTTGGGTGTGGGTTTCGGCATCGACGGAGTTGTAAGTCTCGGGCCGGTCAAAAATGATGCGCAGAACGCGATCTGCCGGGTAGTCGAAAGACAGTTTCGGGTACTTCGTTGCGTAGTCAGTCATTTTCGCTTCCTCTGTTTGGAACATGGCTGTCAAAGGCCCAGAACGGCCTTGGACAAGATATTTCGTTGGATTTCATTCGATCCGCCGTAGATTGTTGTCGGTCGCGCTTTGTAAAAACTGGTCAACACATCGACTCCCATATTGCCCACTTGCAGCGGCCCGATACTGCCACCATCGGGGCCTGCGACCTCGATCATCAGTTCGGATATCCGTTGATAGGTCTCGGTCACCCAGATTTTCAGCATCGAGACATCGGCCCCCAGTGTCTCTCCGCGCTTGAGCTGGTCGGCAAATCGGCTGTAGAGGGCTGCGTGGTCCTCGACGTCCAGTGCTACTTCGGCGTAGCGATCCCGAAACACCGGATCGTCGAAAGCGCCGCGACCGCGGGCAAAAGTTTCAAGCTGACCCAGTGCATTCTGCGCAAGGCCGGGTGAGCCGATGAATATCCGCTCAAAGCTGAGCAGCGCCTTGGCCATGCTCCAACCCTTGTTAATCTCGCCCACCAAATTGGCGCGCGGGGTTCGGGCATTGTCAAAAAACACTTCGCAAAACTCGGTCTCGCCTGCCAGCGTGGTGATGGTGCGCACGTCGACGCCTGGCTGATCCATGCTGGCCAGAACAAAACTGATGCCCTGTTGTTTTTTAGGCGCATCGGGGTCGGTACGCACGAGCATGAAGATATGGGTGGCGTCATGGGCCATCGTGGTCCAGATCTTCTGGCCGTTGATGACGAAATCATCGCCATCAATCACAGCACTGGTACGCAGATTTGCCAGATCAGAGCCGGCGCCGGATTCAGAATAACCCTGACACCAGATGTCTTCACAGCTCAGGATGCGCGGCAACCAATAATCCTTTTGCGCCCGGGTGCCGAATTTGATGATCAGCGGGCCGACCATCTGGATCCCCATGTCGCGGCCCCGATTGACGCCATAGCGCTGCTGTTCTTCGTAGAAGATCAGCAGTTTAGCAGCTTCCAGTTCCATGCCGCCAAATTCAGCGGGCCAGGCAGGGGCGACCCAGCCTTTGGCGTGCAGCTTCACATGCCAGTGCTTCATCTCGGCGAATTTGGGCCGGTGCGGCAGGTGGCGCAGTTCCTCGGGGTATTCGGCCTCGAAAAAGGTTCTGACCTCGGTGCGAAACTCTTCATCGCTCATCGCGTTCCAGTCGGTCATTGCGCGGCCTCCTCTGTTTCTTTTGCATCCAGCCAGCGGCGCCGGTGAAAAGCCGCATCCCCCAGCCACGCCGACAAGACAAGCGCCCTGTTCAGCAACAACCCGACATTGAATTCATCCGTATATCCGACCGCGCCATGCAGCTGGATCGCCTCGCGGGTGATTTTTTGCGCAGCGGTGCAGGCGCGGGCCTTGGCGCGACTTGCCTGTCGCACCCGTTCCAGCGTCGAACCTGCTTGATCCATCGCGGCCAGCGCCTCGCGTACGGCGGCCTGGGCAACTTCCTGCATGACGTGCATGTCAACGGCGCGGTGCTGGATCACCTGAAACGACCCGATCGGCTTGTCGAATTGTTCGCGGGTTTTGATATAGTCCAGCGTCAGCGCCAACGCAGCACCGCTTAGCCCGACCAGTTCAGCCGCTGCTAATGCGGTTGTATCCGCAACGGCATTCGCCAGCGCATCGGTTACCGCAGCACCTTCGGCCAGAATCTCTGCCGGGGTTTCCATAAAGCTTATTCCCCACAGTGCGCTTGCATCCGATTGCGCCCGGGCTTGCTTCGAAATACCAGAAGCGTCCGACGAGACCCGCACCAAAACGGGGACACGCACGCTCTCGGCGATGACCAGAACATGGTCCGCACCACTGGCCCCGACCACCCAATCCTTACTGCCGGTCAGTGTAGCTCCATCAAAACGGCCTTCTATGACAGCCGACAGTCCCGTCGCACAGCGTTCCTGCCAGGCCACAGCCAACATGACATCGCCAGCGATAGCGGCTTTCAGCATCGGGTCCTGCGGGCACAGCCGTTGCATCAGCCCGATTGCCAGCCCGATTGTCGGCACCACCGGCTCAGGTGCGATCACACGGCCAACTTCTTCGGCAACCACGCCAGCCGCCGCCAACCCCATGCCAAGACCTCCCGCATCTTCGGGAGCTGCTGCGCCCAGCACACCGGCAGCGGCCAGTTCTCGCCAAACATCGGCATCCCAATCTTTATCACTATCGCGCAAGCGACGTGCGCGCCTAAGGCCGCCCGCCCGGTCCAGCAGTGTTCCGACGCTGTCGCGCAAAATCCGCAGATCTTCGTCTTGTACCATGGTCATTTCAAGCCTTCCTTTCGGCGCTGGATCATCACCGGGGTCTCAACGCTCATAACAAGCTCTCCGGCGAGATTTCGCGCTTCGAGCGTGTAAATCAAAACACCCCGGTCAGGCTTGCTGCGCGATGGGACCAAAGACTGGACTTCGATCCGGATATTCAGCGGTTCTTCGGGACGCAGCGGGCGCTGCCAGCGCAGCTGGTTAAATCCGATACCGCCAATATTGGCGACGTCGACCATCAAGTTCCGCATGATCGGCTCAAACACGATCAAAAGGGTCTGAAAACCCGACGCGACCAGCCCGCCGTGGATGGCTTCAGCATAAGCTTCATCAGTATGTAAACGCTGAGGATCCCATTCCTGAGCAAACCCCATGATCTGCTGTTTGGTCAACGGCGCAGAGCGGAATTCAAAAACCTGACCGACCTTGAAATCCTCCAAATACTTCATTTCGCGGTCGATCCTTCAGGACCGGTGAAACTTGCGTCAAAAAACTCGCCGGAAATCCTGCGCCGGTTGAATTCCTTCAGCTTCGGATAGGTCTCGCCAAATGCGGTCAGGAACTCCTGCATCGGCGCATCCACAAACAAGCCCCTATCATTGACGTATTCCATGTGGCGGCGGTTCGTGTCGTCAAATTCGTGAAACAGCGCGTCGTGCTCTCCGTCGAATTCCAGCGGTTTGACGCCAAAACGCTGGCACAATTCCATGTTGAAGGCCGGGGTCACCTTGAAAGATGATTCACCCAGCCAAAGCTGAACATAGCCGTGGTAGATGAACAGGTCGGTGCCCATCAGTTCGGCCAGTTTGGGCGTGTTCAGATGGTTACGGACATCCGCAAACCCAAGAGCCGCTGGAATGCCAACTGCCCGTAGGCACGCCGCCAAAAGGATTGCCTTGGGCACGCAAAACGCAGAGTCCATGCTCGCGATAACACTTGCCCTATAATCCTCGGCATTCAGGGAAAACGTGTAAGGATCATACCGCAGATCGTCGCGCACTGCCTGAAACAGGCGCACCGCCTTGTCCCTTTTGGGTGCATCCGGCTCCATGTTGCTCAGTGCCCGCATCACAAATGCCCGCACTTCCATACTATCGCTATCAACATAATGCGCAGGGGAGACGAAGCGCTCCGCTTCAGCGGAAAGTTCCGGCATCAGCTCAGACATTGTGACCCCTCCAAAGGCAATCCTAACACATTTCTAACAGGCGTTAGATTATTTCAAACAGCTTCAGCCGTCAACCTATTCTGACGCCTCAGCGGCCACTATTTACAACCCAAACTCGGCATTTTGCTCGCCCAGATCGGGCGCGGCGCGACTGTCGGCGACTGCGCCGCGAAATTCCGGCGCAATCGGCAAAGGTAGTGCTGGGACTTGCTCGCCCCCAACCGAAACCATCCGCTCGAACATGCCGCGCGCCGTGAAATGCGGATCGGCTGCGGCCTCGGCCGGTGTCTTGACAATTGTGCAGCAGCAATCCGCCGCATCCAACAATAGTGCCCAATGAGCAGATGGTCTGGCCACAATCCGGCGCGCGACCTCGGCCTTTGTCGCCGCTGGATCGGCAAGGTCATCGCGAAGGTGCCGCGGCAGGTCGATGACATTGCAAAATGCGGACCAGAATTTCTGCTCCAGCGCCCCGACCGCAACCTGCCTGCCGTCTGATGCCGAATACAACCTGTAACGTGCCCTGCCCCCAGTCAGCCTGTCACCGCCATTTTCAATAGGCTCGCCCGCGATGACTCCCTTGGTGTGCGCCCAATAGGCGAAAGCAAACGCGCCCTCGGACATGGCTATGTCCAGATGAACCCCCTGCCCGGTTTTATCGCGCTGGCGCAGCGCAAGCAGTATATTCATGATTGCCGGATAGGTTCCCCCGCCGATATCGGCGATCAGACCAAACGGGGCGGTTGGGCTGTCAACCGGGCCCGAGCTGAGCGACAAGATACCCGCGTCACCGACATAGTTCATATCGTGCCCAGCGGCGTCTCGTTTCGGGCCACTCTGGCCATACCCTGTAATCGAACAATAGATGATCCCAGGGTTGAGCATTCTGACCGCATTGTATCCCAATCCCAGCCTATCCATGACGCCGGGCCGGAATTGCTCAACGATGACATCGGCCGTCTTAATCAACGACCGCAAGCTGGCCACAGCCCCTGCCGCCTTAAGGTCCAGCGCGACACTCTTCTTGCCCCGGTTCAGGATGGCATACCCCAGACTGCGGCCCTCGATCTTCGGCTCTGTCAGGCGCATGTCTTCGCCGGTGCCCGGACGCTCCAGTTTGATGACCTCAGCCCCGGCTTCGGCCAGCATCAGCGTAGCCATGGGGCCGGGAAGAAGCGTACTGAAATCCAGCACCAGGATATCGTCAAGCGGTTGGGTCAAATATCCCTCTCCTCAGGCAAGTCGTGCTGCGCCGTTGTTCAGCACCACCACATCACGTTCCGGTACCAGTGCGCGAAACCGTACCTCTGTGCCGTCTTGCCAGATTTCGAAGCGCACAGTTTCACCGGGGTAAACCGGCGCGGAAAAACGCACATCCAAACCAGTCAGGCCGCTTGCATCATAGTCGCAGATCGTCTTCAGGATCGCCCGGCACCCCAGACCATAGGTTGCCAAACCATGAAGGATCGGACGGTCAAACCCGACCGATCTCGCAACCGCCGGGTCGGCATGAAGTGGGTTGTAATCACCGCTCAGTCGGTAAATCAGCGCTTGGCGCGGCAGTGTCGTCAGATCACAAATATGGTCCGGTGCCCGGTCCGGCAACGTAGCCGGAGTTGGCCCGGCAAGCTTCTCTCCACCGAAACCGCCATCGCCGCGCGCAAAGGTCGACATTGTGACCCGGGCCAGTGTCTCATTACTAGCTGCGTCTATGATATCGCGACTGATATAAAGCACCGCGCCCTTGCCTTCGCCCTTGTCTGAAATCTGATCAATCCAGGTGCGCCCGATCACCGTGCCTTCGACAGGCAGGGGGTTGAACACGTCCAGCCATTGTTCGCCGTGCAGAACCTTTTTCCAATCGACGCCTGTGCGCGGGTCACTCAACCAGAAACCGGGATATCCCAGAATGACGGCCATGCTTGGCGCAGCCAACAGACCGTCTTCATAGACATAGGCCAGTTCTTTTTCTTCGCTCGGGTCCTCTCCGAACCCCAGACCAAGCGCATAAAGCATCGTGTCCCGCTTGGTATAGCTGTGCTCCAGGTCTTCGAATTCCCAAGCGTTCAGCGCATCAATATCCAAAGGCATTCCCGGTTCTCCCCTGTCGAAATCAAATGGTGCTGGCTGCGCCCAGAATGGCCGTGACCTGGCTGGATAATACCCCGCCATTACCATGCGCCAACGCCAGTTCCACGTCATCAAGTTGCAACCCCGGAGCATCCCCCCTGATCTGGCGTGCTGCCTCGATCACCGTGAAGATGCCGTACATTCCCGGGTGCACACATGACAGCCCGCCGCCATTGGTGTTGACCGGCAACGCGCCTCCTGGTGCGATTCTGCCATCGGCGACAAATGCGCCGCCTTCGCCCTTGGCGCAGAACCCAAGGTCTTCGAGAAACAGGATGGTGTTGATGGTAAACGCATCATAGAGCTCGACCACGTCGATATCGCCGGGCGTCACCCCGGCCATCGCAAAGGCACGACTGCCGGACTCCCGCGCCGCCGTAACGGTGAAATCCTGCATTTGCGAGATCTGCCGGTGGCTGCTGGCCGCCGCCGTGCCCAGAACATAGACTGGCGCATTGGGAAAATCCTTCGCCCGGTCAGCCCGCACCATTACAATTGCACCGCCGCCATCGGTGACCAGGCAACAATCACGCGTGGTCAGCGGATCGCCCACCATACGCGCGCCCAGAACATCCTCACGGATCAACTCGCCTCGCTCAAAGGCTTCGGGATTGTGCCGGGCCCAGGCCCGTGCCGCGACGGCCACATCGGCCAGTTGTTCGCGTGTGGTGCCGTATTCATACATGTGCCGCGCGGCGGCCATCGCATAGGCCGAAATCGGATACCGCGGGCTATATAA
Source organism: Hoeflea sp. (assembly GCF_014359905.1). Lineage (GTDB taxonomy): Bacteria > Pseudomonadota > Alphaproteobacteria > Rhizobiales > Rhizobiaceae > Hoeflea. The sequence continues at coordinate 20,259 of NZ_JACIYP010000029.1, forward strand.
CCCCTCATAAGGCGGCAGCTTTGACGCAGTAACAAGCCGCCCGGACGCTGTGCGCTGATTGGAGCCGTAGCAGATCAGCGCCACATCGCAGAGCCCGGCCTGCAACGCCAGTGTTGCCGAGGTCAGATAGTTCACAAACGAAGATCCACCCGTCATAGTGCCATCAACATAGCGCGGCTGAATCCCCAGATATTCCGCCGCCATGAGAACCGGCATGGCGTCCTCCATCATGGTGCAGAACAGGCCGTCGACATCGCTCAGCTTCAGCCCGGCATCCTCCAGCGCCGCAAGCGCCGATTGCGCCATGATGTCATAAGCTGAAAACCCCGGCGCCTCGCCAAAACCCGCATGCCCCACGCCAACGATAGCGGATTTTCCGCGCAATTGATCAACCATGACTCAGTCCCCCGCCGGTTTGCACAAAACGGACGGAACACCGTCAATTTCGCCGATAAAAGCAGTGACCGGCAACCCGATCTTCACGTCGTCAGGAGAGATTTCATCAACCCGGCTCATCATCCGCACCCCCTCGGCCAGTTCAACCATACAGACATTATAGTCACCGCCGCGCTCAGACTTACGCCGTACGGTGGTCGTGGTGTGAATGGTGCCGTCGCCAGAGGCCAAGCGCCATGTCAGCGATGAACCTTTGCAATGCGGGCACAAAATACGCGGGAAAAAGATGAACCTTTCACAATCATCACATTGCTGAAGGTTAATCTGTCCCTTTGCCAATCCGTCCTGGAAAATTTTATCCGGCCCCTGAATTTCCAGCATTTCGCCTGCTCCCTTAGTATCTCGAATCTGCGTTGACCTTATTTCTAACATTCGTTAGAAATATTGCAACTCTCCACTCAAACGGCATCGGGCACGTGACCATGAGCATCAATAAAGACGGCTTGCTCGCGGGTGTCAGGGTCATAGACATGACCTCGGTCGTATTCGGTCCCCTTGCTACGCAGATGCTTGGTGATTTGGGCGCCGATGTCATCAAAGTCGAGAGCCCCGAAGGCGACATGCTGCGGCAAGTTCAACCCGCCCGGACGCCCGGAATGGGTGCCGCATTTCTGGGTACCAATCGCAACAAGCGCAGCATTACCCTGGATCTGAAAACAGAAGCAGACCGCGCCGATTTGCTTGACTTGTTGGACGATGCGGATGTTTTTGTGTCCAGCATCCGGCCGGCTGCGCTGGCGCGACTGTCTCTTGCCCCCGAGACGCTGCGCGAACGAAACCCCGGGCTGATTACCGTAGCCGCAGTCGGGTTCGGTTCGGACGGGCCGTATCGCGACAAGCCAGCCTACGACGACAGCGTCCAGTCTGTCTCGGGCATGGCCGGACTGGCCACGATGTGCAACCCGGACAACCCACCAGCCTATACGCCCACGATTATCGCCGACAAACTTGGCGGGGTGACGGCGGCCTATGCGATCATGGCCGCGCTGTATCACCGCGAACGAACCGGGCAGGCGCAACATGTCGAGGTTCCTATGTTTGAAACCCTGGCCGCATTCCTGCTGGTCGAACATATGGCCGAGGCGACATTTGAATCCGAACCACAAAGCTTCGGATATCAGCGCATGCTGGTCCCGCATCGACGCCCGGTAAAAACCGCAGATGGCTATATTACCATCCTGCCCTACTCGAATGCTCAATGGGCGCGGTTTTTCAAAGCCGTGGGGCGCAGCGATATGCTGGATCACCCATGGGTCACAAATATGAACGAACGCAGCCGGAACATCGGTGGGGTTTATGACATGGTGGCGCAAATTGCGCCGTCACGCACTACCGCCCAGTGGCTTGAGCTGACCGAACAAACCGATATCCCGGCCATGCCGGTTCGCATGCTGGCAGATCTGCCGCAAGATCCGCACTTGGCCGCAACAGGGTTCTTTCAACAAATCGACCATCCTACAGAAGGGCATATCTGGACGACCAAACCGCCTATCAGGTTCTCCGCGACCCCTGCGCGCCACGATATCGCTCCGCCACCCGCACTGGGGGAACACAATCCCGACATCCTGAATAGGCCCAAGCCCGAGTAATCCGGCGTAGCGGGAAAAGCGAAAGACCCGCCTGTTGTAACCGCCCTCCGAAAGTTGGTGTCCAACTTTCGGAGGGCGGTTGAGTTTGTGGCGGGCCTTTTATGACGTTTTGTACGTTTCTTACGAAACTTAGCCGAGTTTCTCGATCAGTTCGGGCACAGCTGTGAACAGGTCAGCAACCAGACCGAAATCGGCAACCTGAAAGATCGGGGCCTCTTCGTCCTTGTTGATGGCGACGATGATCTTTGAATCCTTCATCCCCGCAAGGTGCTGAATCGCGCCTGAGATCCCGACCGCAACGTAAAGATCGGGGGCAACCACCTTGCCCGTCTGACCCACCTGCCAGTCGTTCGGGGCATAGCCACTGTCGACCGCAGCGCGGGATGCACCCACGGCGGCACCCAGCTTGTCAGCCAGTTGCTCGATCAGCTTGAAGTCATCTTCCGAGCCGACCCCGCGGCCGCCAGACACGACGATGCCTGCGCTGGTCAGTTCGGCACGGTGGGATGCGGCCACCTTGTCCTCGACCCAGGAGGACAGGCCAGGATTCTCGCCAACGGCGATGGTTTCCACTACTGCCGAACCGCCTAGACCCGCGGCGTCAAACGTCGAGGTGCGGAAGGTCACGACCTTCCTGGCATCCGTCGACTTTACCGTCTGGATCGCGTTGCCAGCATAGATCGGGCGCTCGAAGGTCGACCCGTCGACCACGCCCGACGCGTCCGAGATTACCATCACGTCCAGAAGGGCCGCGACGCGGGGCATCACGTTCTTGGCGTCGGTAGTGGCGGGGGCGACGATATGTTCGTAATCACCGGCAAGGCCGACGATCAGCGCGGCAGTCGGTTCAGCCAGCCGGTGACCCAGCGAGACATCTTCAGCCACGAGCACTTTCGTCACACCGTCGATGGCGGCGGCGGAGTCCCCTGCGGCGGCGGCGGATGCGCCACAGCACAACACGGTCACATCACCCAGCAATTTGGCCGCGGTTACGGCTTTGGCGGTGGCGTCCATCGCCAGTTTGCCATCGGTCACCTCGGCAAGGAGAAGAACAGCCATTACAAAGCCCCCACTTCTTTAAGTTTCGAAATCAGCGAGTCGACCGAGTCGACCCTAATGCCAGCGGCGCGAGCCTTAGGCTCGGACGTTTTAACGACCTCTAGGCGCGGGGTGACATCGACGCCATAATCGGCTGCGGTCTTTTCATCCAGCGGCTTTTTTTTGGCCTTCATGATGTTGGGCAGTGAGGCATAGCGCGGTTCGTTCAAGCGCAGGTCCACGGTGATGATGGCCGGCATCTTGACGCTGATGGTTTGCAGGCCGCCATCGACTTCGCGGGTGACCTTCGCACTGTCGCCTTCGATGTCCAGCTCGGAGGCAAAGGTGCCCTGCGACCAGCCCAGCAGGGCCGACAGCATCTGACCGGTGGCGTTCATGTCGTTGTCGATCGCCTGCTTGCCTGCCAGAACCAGGCCAGGCTTCTCTTCGTCGACAATTGCCTTGAGGATCTTTGCCACCGCCAGCGGCTCGATGTCCTGATGGACGTCGTCAGCGGCGACAACCAGGATGGCGCGGTCGGCACCCATGGCCAGCGCCGTGCGCAAGGTCTCCTGCGCCTGTTTCACACCGATCGAAACGACCACGACCTCTTCGGCCTTGCCGGCCTCCTTCAGGCGGATTGCTTCTTCGACGGCGATTTCGTCGAACGGGTTCATCGACATCTTGACGTTGGCGAGGTCGACGCCCGATCCATCCGCTTTGACACGAACTTTCACGTTGTAGTCGATCACGCGCTTCACAGGCACCAACACCTTCATCAGCGTTTTCTCCTCATTTGGAATATGATTTCTCGATCTCGTGGCTCAGAGATCCCTAAATTTCGGCTTTCGTTTTTCTGCGAAAGCGCTCATTGCCTCCGGAAAATCATGCGCGCCCAGCAGGATCGTCTGCGCGCGGCACTCAATCTCCAAAGCCTCTTGAAAGGAACATTCCGCAGTTTCACGCATCACGCGCTTGCTGCACTCGATTCCGAATATCGGATTTGCAGCCATTTCAGCGGCGATTCCGATCGCGGTGGCTTCGGTTTCGCTGGCGGGCACACATTCTTCTACCGCACGCATCTGATGGGCTCTCTTGCCGGAAATCTCGCGGCCGGTCAGAACCAGGAGCCGCGCCGCGCCGGACCCCATGCGCTGTTGTAGCAGCCAGCTCGATCCAGTGTCGGGGCAGCCGCCCACCTTGGAGAACACTTGACAGAAACGCGCGTCTTCGGCTGCGACAATGACGTCGGCGCACAGCGCGAGACTCATTCCGGCGCCATAGGCGACACCATTGACAGCGGCTATCAGCGGCTTGTTGAAACCGTAAGCAGCGCGCCCGCCACAATGCACCTTGTCAACCATCTCATAAGTCGCCCGCGCGCCTTTTGCGATCTCGGCCCGAAACCCGACAAGATCGCCCCCGCTTGAAAAATGGTCGCCGCCAGTCATTACAACGGCACGCACCCCGTCATCACTTTGCGCTGCATCAAGGGCCGCAACAAACTGGTCAACGAATGGGAGACTATAAGGGTTGCGGCGTGCCGGCTGGGTGAACCGCAAGACCCCCACCCCGTTATCGACGTCAAATTGCATGAGTTCAGACATATCAGGCACCTTGTTATCTGCCCTGCCAGACCGGCGAGCGCTTTTCGGCAAAGGCACGCGGGCCCTCAATGGCGTCTTGGCTTGCATAAACAACTTCGTGCAAGCGCTTGCCTTCTTCCAGTCCAGCGGCGCAGCCTAGATCCATCGTCGCGCGCACACTGGCCTTGGCGGCGATCACCGACAACGGCGCTCCCGAGGCGATACGGTCGGCCAGATTTCGTGCCCGGGTCCGCACAGCATCGGGCGTGTCTTCCAGGTAATTGGTGAACCCATAATCATGCAGCCGCTCAATTGGCATCAGATCCCCGGTCAGGACAATCTCCATCAGAATCGGTTGCGGCAACATCGACAGGGCTGGTGCCGCCCAGGGCGATCCCCTACCGATCTTGACCTCGGTTATACCAACCCGCGTGCCTTTCAGGCCGACCCGCAGGTCGCTCATCAGGGTTAGCATCATGCCGCCGGCCATCAACGACCCCGTCATCGCCGATATGATGGGCTTGGAACAGGCCCGCATCCGTTCATGGAACGGGTCACGCATTCTTGACAGGATATCGACGCCTTCGTCGCGCGCAATCTCGGTCGCTTCCTTGAGATCAAGCCCGGCACTGAACACACCGCAATCGGCAGAGGTCAGGATGACGACTCGTATGTTAACGTCAGCCTCGATCAGATCCCAGGCATCCGCCAACCCGTTCGCTGCCGCTACCGACAAGGCGTTCTTACGCTCCGGCCGGTTGATAAAGACGGTCGCCACACCGTTTTCGACGGTGAGCTCAATAGGGTTGCCTGTCATGGAATGTCCTTGAAATACGGGTTCGTAGAAAACAGCTTCGCGCCTGACCCTGAACCGTGTGGTGGCTGGGGGTGGACCCCCAGCCAATCTTTCTTACTCAACCGTGAACTTCCCCGAGCTTTCCTTGACCACGTCCCAGATCACGTCCGTATAGGCTGCGGTCCAGTCTTGCTGCGGGACCCAGGTCTTGCCATCCCACATCTCGATACGGGTCTTGCCACCGCCGCCGTGATCATCCGCTGTCACAGTGATCGGGGCGAACAGTCCATTGGCATCAAAATCAACGATGCTTTCGTAACCAGCCTTCATCGATTCAGGCGTCACCGGGTAGCCGCTTTGCTCGACGGCAAGACGCGCCGCCTCGAATGCGGCTGAATAGATCGCCAGACCGGTATTGTAGTATACGTCGTTGATCTTTTCGGCCGGCCCGGCGCCTTTGTCTGCACCGTATACGTCGGAAAGGATTTCCTGGATAATCGGAATATCCTGCCCACCGGCAACATTGGTCCCGCGCTTGAGCCCGATGGCAGCCTCAGCTCCGATATTGGCGACATCAACTTCGTTCAGCCAGTTAACGGAGATGTAGTTGCTGATCGGAAAGCCGTTGCGCTTCATCTCTTTGGCAGCGACGACGTGCCCACCGGCCAGAAGCCAAGCAACCACATAGTCTGGCTTGTCGCGACGCACTTTGGTCCAGACACTGGCCTGATCACTGCCCGGCAATGGTACTGGATATAGCAGAAGCTCAAACCCTTCTTTTGCGGCAAGGGTTTTCAGGATTTCGATCGGTTCCTGACCAAAGGGGTAGTCCAGATAGGCAAAGCCGACCTTGACGCCCTTCATGTCGCCGCCGCTTTGTTCTTTGATATAGGCAATATCGTTGGCTGCCTGTCCCCAATAGGTGGGACCAACCGGGAAGATATGAGTGAACACCGAGCCATCGGCCGCATCCCCCCTGCCAACCAACGATTGGATCAGGATATTCTTATCCTTCATGATCCGCGGCAGCACAGCGATTGAAACCGGCGTGGACAGCGTGTCGAATACGAACACGCCCTCGCGTTTGAGCTTTTCGTAGCATTCAATTCCGCGCTGCGGCTCGTTGCCATGATCCTGAACAATAATTTCAACGTTATGACCACCGATGCCACCCTTCATATTGACCAGGGTTGCTAGGTCCTGCGCCGCCTGCGATATCTGCGGCGTCACGAAAGTGTAGGACTTGCTCAGATCATAGCACAAGCCGAACTTGATTGTATCCTCTGCCGCCTGCGAAGCGGACATACTCGCCAGCCCAATTGTCGCGGCCGTAGCCAAACATTTAACATAAGCTATGGTTCTCATTGTTAGTTCCTCCTTTGTTAATCTCTAGACGTAAACATCGCTAACTCAGCCAGCGTTTCCGTCTGCTGTAATGCTTGATGTCGTGGAAATCTTTGCCTTCTCCTCCTCCGCCCAAATAGAATTCCTGAATGTCGGAGTTTGCCTTTAGTTCCTCCGCAGTGTTGTGCATGACGACGCGGCCATTTTCGATCAGATAGCCATGCGAAACAATCTCCAGCGCTGCCAGCGCATTTTGCTCAACCAACAAAACCGACAAGCCATTTTCCTTGTTGATGCGCTGGATAATTCCGAAAATCTCGTTCACCAGAAACGGAGCCAACCCGAGGCTGGGTTCGTCCAACATTAGAAGGCGGGGCTGGGTCATTAGCGCCCGACCGATGGCCAACATTTGTTGTTCTCCGCCCGACAGGTATCCAGCCTGCGACGATTTGCGTTCCGCAAGGCGCGGAAAATACTCGTAGATGCGATCCTTTTCAGCATTCACTTTCTGACGCGACATGGACATCGGCGCTGCAGCCTCAAGGTTTTCATCCGGCGTCATGTGCTCGAACACCCGGCGGCCTTCGATGACGTGACAGATGCCCATCCCAACGCGATCTTGCGGGAGGCAGGCTCCGATAAGTTGACCGTCAAACCGTATTTCTCCCCGGCTGACCTTCCCGCGTTCAGCCTTCAGCAATCCGCTAATTGCCTTCAAAGTGGTGCTCTTACCTGCCCCGTTGGAACCCAAAAGCGCGACCATCCCCCCTTTAGGAACTTCGATGGATACCCCCCTGATCGCCAGCAGGACGGAGTCGTACAAAACCTCAATACTGTTCAGGGCTAGAATCGGATCGCTTGCTGTGATGTCGGGCTGTGCCATGTTGCTCCCCCTATTTCCTAAGCTGGTCGAAAGGCCAAACCATCAAGTAATCCCTGATATTGGCGTACAGTTTGCCAAGCCCCAATGGCTCGACAATCAGAAAGATGACAATCAGTGCGCCATAGGCTGCATTGGGAATGTGTGCCAGCGTTTCGTTACCTAAATTCAGCCCTACAAAGTCAGCCCCCAATAAGAACAACTGGTTGACTACCCCGGGCATGAGCAGGATCAGTGCAGCCCCCAGATAGCTGCCGATGATGCTCCCAAGCCCGCCCACGATCACCATCGCCAGAACCTGAATGGACACGTTAACGGCAAACTGTTCGGGTGCCGCTAGGAAGTAGAACGTCGCAACCAGGATTGCCCCGCTGACCCCTGCTATGAAAGACGATGCGGCAAAGGCGACAAGCTTATAATAAAAGCTGTTCACGCCCAGGATTGCCGCGGCAAAGTCTTTTTCCCGCACGGCAACCAGGGCCCGGCCCAGACCGGTGCGTCGCAGGTTTAGCATGAAAATCGTGACCAGGACGCACCAACCGAATGCAACGTAGTAAAGACCCGCATCCGATGTAATGTCCTGCCCCAAGAGCGCAAAGGCGGGCGATTGCAGTGACGCGTGTGAGCCGCCTGCGATCGTTGGGGAATGGGTCAGCACCCAGTCCATGACGAACTGCATCGCAAGGGTCGTGAGCGCCAAGTAAAGCCCCTTGACCCGCAACGCCGCAAAGGCAAACAGACTTCCGATCACAGAAGATGCAAGACCGCCTATAAGCAGGGCAAACTCCCACGGGACCCCGAATTTGGCCGCGTGAACCGCCGAATAGGCACCAACGGCCATGACGGCCGCGTAGCCCAGATGCAGCTGCCCGGCCCAACCCGTCACAAGGTTCAGGCCCAGTACGGCGGCCGTCCATATCAGCCACGGCAGAACGTAGCTGTTCAGATAAAGCGAACTGACCAAATAGGGTGCCGCGAGCCCGAGCAGCAGAAAGAACACCACGAAGTTGCGATCTGCCGGAACCGGGAAGAGTTTGCTATCAGAAACGTAACTATTGTGGCGAACACCTGAGAGACCGTAAAACATATCTTACACCCTTTCGATGTCATGACGGCCAAACAGGCCGTGCGGGCGGATCATCACCGTCAGGATCAACACCGCAGCGACAATCAGATCCCGGCTGCCGCCCCCGACAATCCCATCCAGATAGAATGAACCGACACTTTCCAGAATGCCAAGAATGATACCGGCGACAATTGCGCCGATGATACTGTCCAGCCCGCCCAGAACGGCCACGGTCAGCCCCTTGAGCAGAAGGATCGACAAAGACTGATCAACGCCCTGGATTTCACCCCAGATCACGCCGGTTGCCACAGCCACGATCGACGCCAGTCCCCAAGACAATCCAACACCGCGTTCAACCGAGATGCCCACAGACCAGGACGCCATATAATCGTCGGAAATAGCCCGCAAGCGAATACCAAGGCGGCTTCGAAAGAACAGAAGAAAGGCTATAAACAGGGCGATTGCGACGCCGGCACCAACAATGTGAATGCGGCTGAGAAGCATATCCCCCACAAAGAGCGGATCATAGCTGACCCCCAAATCAACCGGGCGCGAAGACCCGCCCCAGATCGCCAAGGTGGTTCCGCGCAGGAAGATGTCGATCCCCATTGTCATCATCAGGATCATGATGATGGGGCGCCCCGCCAGTCGGCGCAGCGCGACCTTTTCGATCCCGATGCCAACGAAGAACATGATTATGACCGCCAAAGGAATGGCCACCCAAAGCGGCAACCCCATGTTGTGCGAAAATGCCAGAACCACATAGGCGCCCAACATGGTCAGGCCCCCCTGCGCAAGGTTCGGTACAGATGACGATTTGTAGATCAGGACCAGCCCAATGGCAAAAAGCGAATAGAGCAGGCCTGTCAGCGCGCCATTCACTGTCAGCTCTGACAGAAACACCAGATCCATCTTATACCTCCCTGATCAACAGGGTGCGTTCGACAGTCCCCGTTTCGCCTGTTTCGTACGTTACGACTGCTTTGACATGAACGTCGCTTGTGCCGCTATAAAGCGCCTCGATCACCTGATTGTAGCGCTCTTCGACGACCTTGCGCCGCAGTTTGCGCGTTCTGGTAATCTCGCCATCATCCGGGTCGAACTCTTTGTGCAAAGATACATAACGATGCAGCCGCAAACCTTTGGTCACCGCCTTGTTCACCCGCACAAACGCTTCCCTCACCAGTTGGGCCACTTCGGGGCGTTGGGAAAGATCAGCATAGGATACGTAAGGCACGCCATTGACTTCTGCCCAATGCCCGACCGCCTCGGCGTCGATGCAGATCATCGCCGTCAATTCGTCCCGTCCCGCGCCGATCACTGCGGCATCCTTTATATACGGGCTGAACTTGAGACGGTTTTCCAAATAATTGGGAACATATCGCTCACCGCTTTTGGTAAAGACGACTTCAGACACTCGCCCCAGGACGACAAGATGGCCGCCCTCTTCCAGATAGCCTGCATCGCCGCTACGCAGCCATCCATCCTGCAAAGCTTCTGCAGAGGCAGCTTCGTTCTTGTAGTAACCCTTGAACACGCTGTCCGCCTTCATGAGTATTTCGCCATCTTCGGCAATCTTCACCTCGACCCCCGGCAAGGGCTTTCCGACGGTATGCAACTTCACCTCGCCGGGAGCCTGAATGGCGTTGAATGCACTGTTTTCGGTCTGGCCATAGAGCTGGCGCAGATTGATCCCAAGAGCCCGGTAAAAAATGAAAGTATCCTCGCCGATGGCTTCACCCCCGGTGAAGGCACGCTTTAGGCGAGTCAATCCAAATTGGTCTTTGATCGGTCCAAATACGACCTTTTCGCCGACCAGCCGTCCCAGCCATTCGAAGCTTCCTCCACCAGCGCCGCTCAGCTTGCGCCGCTCGGCCTCGACGGCCTTGTCCATGAAGAAATGATACAGCCACTTCTTCAGAGGCGTTGAATTCTCCATACCCACCTGAATGGTGGTCAACATGTGGTCCCAACTGCGCGGTGCGGCAAGATAGAGACTGGGTGCGACCTCACGCATGTCGCGCTGCACCGTTTCTTGGCGCTCCGGCACGTTGACGGTAAACCGAAACGCAATGGCGGCAGCCACGGTCAGCGCAAAGTCGCCTACCCAAGCCATTGGCAGATAGCCAAGGATATCTTCGCCATAATCGAACGCACCACCTGCGTAGGCATTGCGCGCACCCGATAACACATTCTTCTGGCTCAGAACGATCCCCTTGGGCTTGCCTGTCGTGCCCGAGGAATGCATGAACACCGCCGGATCTTCCGGCTTGGATCCCTCAATCAGACGCACGCGCAAATCCGGATCGGCAGACAACTTCTTGGCACCCGCTTCCAACAGATTTTCCCACGACTGCAGGCCCGGCGCATCATAGAGATTTAGCCCGCGCACCTCGTCGTAAACAATAGACGCCACCGACGTTCCTGCGTCGCGCAGATCAAGGATCTTGTCGACCTGCTCCTGATCCTCGGCCAACGCGGCAACAACACGGGCTTCCTCGAAGAAATGCTTCAACTCGTCCAGCGTCGCACCGGGATAGGCCGGCATGGCATGGGCGCGCAGCATCGACATCGCGGTCATTCCGGCATAAAGTCTCACGCGGTTGTCACCCAAGATAATGACCGCGTCACCAGGCTTCACGCCCAAGGCCATGAAGCCGGCGGCGCAGCACAGCACCTCCTCGGCATAGGCAGACCAGGTCACTTCCCGCCAGATGCCCCGGTCTTTCTCACGCATCGCAATATCATTGGCAAATTCGGCCGCATTGCGCATCAACAGGCGCGCAATCGTATCGTCCCCGGCGTTTGGCCCGGCCTTTGATACGGCCGATGAAGGATTATTCGCCATGTGCGCCTCCGATATAGGCTTCGATAACGCGCGGATTTTTGATGACTTCCCTTGGGATGCCGCTGGCGATCATTTCGCCATAATTCAGCGCCAGCATTCGATCACAGATCCCGATGATGACGTCCATATGGTGCTCGATTAGCAGGACACTGACGCCGCGCTCGGCGCGGGCATCCAGAATGAACCGCGCCATGTATTCTTTTTCTTCCTGGTTCATCCCGGCCATCGGTTCATCCAGAATCAGAAGATGCGGCTCGGCCACCAAAGCACGGGCCAACTCAACACGCTTCTTCAACCCGATAGGGATTCCGTCAACCAGCTCGTGCCGGATGCTTTCCAGTTGAAGAAATTCGATCACTTCTTCCACGACTTCCCGGTTGGCGATTTCCTCGGGCCGCGCCAACCACCAGTATAGCGCCGTGCGGATCACGCCTGGGTTCATATGGATGTGACGCCCCAACAAAATATTATCGAGCACGCTCATTCCGTTGAACAGCGCAAGGTTCTGGAATGTCCGCGCGACCCCCATACCTGCAACCTTGTGCGGCGCGGTTCCGGTAATATCCTTGCCGCCCAACAGGATCTTCCCCTTTTGTGGCGGGTAAAACCCGGTGATCGCGTTGGTCAGCGTGGTTTTTCCACTGCCGTTGGGACCGACAAGACCGAATATTTCGCCCTTCTCAAGCCTCAGATCCACACCCGATACTGCGACAAGCCCGCCAAAACGCCGCTCTACGCCCATGCATTCCAAAACCGGCACCTGGCCGTTGCCTGATGTTTCAGGTCCCTTCATCCGTGCGCGCCTCCCAGCAAATCAGAACTCAACATCCCGCTGTTTTCTCTCAATTAATCCTGAAGTAATCAGGACGCCCCGTCGGCCAGGGATCACCCCACATCTGCTGACCGCCATCTATGTTCAGAACCTCTCCGGTTATAAACTTGCCCGATGGCGCCGCCACGTAGACGACACCCTCGGCGACATCCCATTCATCGCCTGCTCGGCGCATGGGATTGGATTCCCCGAACGTCGCGGCACCCTCTGGCGGATAATTGCCAAACCCGGTGCTTTCGCAGCACCCCGGCGCCACACAGTTGACACGGATACCATGCGGCGCCCATTCGACGGCGACAGATTTGGATAGGAAAATCACCCCGGCGCGTGCCGCACAGGTATGGGCGATGCCGGGCATTCCGCGCCAAACATCGGCAACAATGCTGACAATATTGCCGCCGGTTCCGGCCTCGACCCATTTCTTCGCGGCCGACTGCATCATCCACCAAGTGCCGTTAAGGTTGGTGTCGATCACCGCATTCCAGCCCTTTACGGAATAATCCAATGCCGGTTGCGGGAACTGGCCGCCCGCGTTGTTAACCAGCACATCCAGCCCACCGAACCGGTCATGGACAGCCTCCACAAAGGCGGTTGCCTGTTCAGGGTCACGGATCGTCATTTCCCGTGTCAGCACCTCGCCGCCGAAAGAACGCAAAAATTCCGCCGCGTTTTCCAGCTTCTCGGGATTACGCCCGCAGACCGCCAAGGTCGCGCCCAAGCGCGCAAATAATGACGCAATAGCTAGGCCAAGGCCGCCGCCCGCTCCAGTCACCGCGACTGTCCTACCTTTGAAAAGGTCAGACGCAAAGACGGTATCCCTTTCCCGTAGTTCGGTTCTTGTGAACCCAAATATTGGCTCTTGCGAGTCAGTCATTTCCTCTCCCCTGCCAGCTGTTTCGCCGGTCTCTCACAAAACCTAACACGCGTTAGATTTCTTGGCAAGATTTATGTAGGCTTATCAAATTCGACTTTATCTAGAAGTTCGCGTTTCGCCGACGCAGCATTCGAAGTGGTTCATAGACAATGCATTCACTGCCATCCGCCTTCAGAACCCGGTTTCGGCTGCGCACCAATCCACGCCCCGGCTTAGACGTCTGACGCGCCTCGATAATCTCGACTTCGACATAAATTGTATCACCGACATAGGTGGGTCTCTTGACGCTGAAATCGGCATGGAGAAAGGCAAGTCCTGTGCCTTCCATCGTGTGCGTCAACAGCCCTTCGGCCATCGCGTAGACCATCACCCCCGGTATTACCCGTCCATGCGCCGCCGCGCCGTCACGGGCATGTTCAGTATCGGTAAACAATGATTCCGTCATCCACGTCAGGTTACAGAACCCGACAAGATCAGCCTCGGTCACCGTGCGACTGCGGGTTTTGAAGCGGGCGCCGACCTCGACCTCATCGAAATAGAAACCGGTGGTGCGCAATACGTCTTTCATGAAGGAGCCCTTCAGTAGGATTTCGGCAGTCCAAGCGCTTTTTCGGCGATGAACGACATTAGCATATGCGGCGTCACTGGCACGATATGGAACAACAACGCCTCGCGGACCAGCCGCTCAACATGATATTCCTTGGCGTATCCATAGCCGCCAAACGTCATCTGCGCTGTCTGCGTCGCCTCCACTGCAGCTTCCGCCGCCAGCAGCTTCGCGGCATTCGCCTCGACACCACATGACTCGCCTGCATCATAAAGGGCTGCGGCATGCATCACCATCAGATTGGCGGATTCGACCTTGGCCCAAGATTTGGCGAGCGGATGCTGGATGCCCTGATTTTGCCCGATCGGACGGCCAAAGACATGGCGCTCCTTTGCATACTCCGACGCCCGTTTGATCGCGTTTCGGGCAATGCCCACGCATTCCGCCGCCACCAGTATGCGTTCGGGATTCAGACCGTGCAGGATCTGGCGGAACCCCTGCCCTTCTTCACCGATCATATCATCGGCCGGAACCGGCAGCCCGTCGATGAACACCTCATTGGAATCCACCGCCTTGCGGCCCATTTTTTCGATCTCGCGCACGTCCACGAATGTCCGGTCAAGCGTCGTGTAAAACAGGGTTAACCCCTCGGTGGGTCTTGTGACCTCTTCCAACGGTGTCGTGCAGGCCAGCAGCAGCATCTTGTCTGCAACCTGCGCCGTCGAGATCCAGACCTTCTGGCCATGCACCACATACCGGTCGCCATGCCGGATTGCCCGCGTCTTAAGCTTTGTTGTATCCAGCCCCGTCGTCGGTTCTGTTACCGCAAAACAGGCCTTTTCGCGCCCTTCCAGCAGCGGCACCAGCATCCGTTGTTTCTGGTCCGGGGTGCCAAACTTCACCACCGGGTTGAGCCCGAATATGTTCATGTGAATGGCCGACGCCCCGCTGGCTCCGCCACCCGATTCAGCGATGGCCTGCATCATGATTGCCGCCTCGGTTATGCCGAGCCCGGCGCCGCCGACCTCTTCGGGCAGCGCAATACCCAGCCAGCCGCCATCTGCCAAAGCCTTGTGAAGGTCGTGGGGAAAACCGCCATTGCGGTCTTTTTCCAGCCAGTACTCATCATCGAAATCGGCACAGATACGCAAGACAGTGTCGCGGATCTCCTGCTGCGCCTGGGTATACCTGAAGGTCATGTTTTCTCCTCGGACTTATGCGGCATGCCCACCACCCCCGAGGATGTCAGCTCCGCGATCTCTTGTTCACTCAAACCCAGATCGCGCAACACCGCGTGGCTGTCCGCAGCCTCGGCCCGGCCAAGCCAGCGGACGCCGCCCGGCGTGTCTGACAGGTGCGGCACCGCGCCGATCACCCTTGTCTGTTCACCCTCTATATCCACGATGTCTCCGCGATGAGCAATTTGCGGATGGTTCACGATGTCCTCGACGCTCAGAACCCGCGCGGCAACTGCGTCGTTTCTTGCGAACTCGGCCTGTACAGTGTCAAAATCGCGAGCGCCGATGAAAACCTGAAGCACGTCGAAAACCTCGGCCATGTTGGCGCTGATCCCGGCCATTGTGGCAAAGCGCGTATCGTCGGCAAACCCATCCCCAGCCGCCGTGCGCAGCAGGCGTCGGGCGGTTTCCGCCCCGCCTGCGGATACCGTGACCCATACACCGTCGCTGGTGCGGAACATACCGCCGGGGGCAAAGTCCAGCGGCTGGCGAAGACCGTTGCGCAGGGGCGAAACGCCCGCGCCGGTCAGCGCCGGCACGTGATAGTCGATCAGCCGCAACAGCCCCTCGAACACCGCCAGGTCGACAACCTGCCCTTTTGCGGTTCCATTGCCACGCGCGTGTAGTGCCAGCATGACACCCAGTGCGCCCATCAGCCCGGTGGTCGAATCCGCTGCCGGAAACCCCGGATGCATCGGCGGACCGTCAGTGTAACCTGTCAGGTGCGCCAGTCCGCTCATCGCCTCCGCCGCGCGTCCAAAGGCCGGCGTCTTTTTCATCGGGCCGTCCTGCCCGTATCCCGAGATGCGCAAGATGATCAGATCCGGATTCCAGCTATGCAACTCGTCGGGACCAATCCCGGCGCGTTCCAGCACGCCGGGCCGGAAATTTTCAACTAGAACATCACTGGCTTCGACCATGCGGCGCAGAATTGCGCGCCCTTCAGGGGTTTTCCAGTCCAGCGCCAAAATCCGTTTGTTGCGCGCCAACGTCTTCCACCACACACCCAGCCCGTCATCCGCGGCCTTGGGGCCAAGGTCGCGCATCATGTCACCGCCGCGCGGGTTTTCGATCTTGATCACCTCGGCACCGAAATCGGCCAGCAAAGTCGCCGCCAGCGGTCCAGCGATCACATGACCAAGTTCGATGATACTGATGTTTTTCAACGGTCCTTGCGACACACACACTCTCTCCCCGGTCATTCAACAGCGGCGGCTATTTAGATTACAAAACCACCGCCGCAGATCACATATTGCCCGGAAATGAAGTTCGATTCCGGCGCACAAAACAGATAGACAGCCCCTGCGGCTTCCTCGGGTGTGCCGACACGGCCCAGTGGAATAGACGTTTCCATCTGGCTTAACAGATCGGGGCTGACACCGACGCGGATGTCCTTGCCTTCAACCTTGATCGTGTTGTCCCCTTTGGCGCTGCCTTCGGTCAGGCGCGTGCGGATCGGGCCAAAGGCCACGGCATTGACATTGACCTTGTATCGGCCCCACTCCTTTGCCATCGTTCTGGTCAGTCCGATGATGCCGGCCTTGGCGGCGGAATAGTTGATCTGCCCGGCATTGCCGCCGGTTCCTGCGATGGACGAGATGTTCACAACCTTACGGAACACTTCCTGCCCCGCTTCGGCCTCGGCGCGGGCTTTGTCCCGGATCACCGGGGCCGCGGCGCGCAGGATCTGAAATGGGGCTGTCAGATGAACGTTAATGATCGCATGCCACTGCTCATCGGTCATTTTCTGAACCACGCTGTCCCAAGTATAGCCAGCGTTGTTCACGATAATGTCCAGCCCGCCGAACGTTTCAACACCGGTGTCAACGAAGCGTTGGGCGAAGCCATCTTCGGTCACCGACCCAGCACAGATCGCGGCTTCGCCGCCCATGTCACGGATCATCCCAGCGGTTTCCGCAGCTGGATCCGCATCCAGATCGTTGACCACGACCCGTGCGCCTTCGGATGCCAGTTTCAGGGCTATCTCGCGGCCGATACCGCGTCCCGATCCAGTTACAAGCGCGACGCGCCCATTAAGCCTTGTTGTCATCTCTGCCCTCCCAAGCCGATAGTGGCCGCGCGAACGCGCCGCCCGACACCCTCATACCGCTTCGTAAAGCGTCACGACGCAAGCGCCGCCAAGACCCAGATTGTGCTGAAGCGCCAGCCGCGCGCCCTCGACCTGCCGGGCATCGGCAGTGCCGCGCAACTGTTGCACCAGTTCGGTGCATTGCGCGAGACCGGTGGCTCCCAGAGGGTGCCCTTTGGACAACAGCCCGCCCGACGGATTAGTCACATATTTGCCGCCATAGGTATTGTCACCATCATCGACAAACTTCCCGGCCTCGCCACGACCGCAAAGGCCAAGCGCCTCATAGGTAATCAACTCGTTCTGCGCAAAACAATCGTGCAACTCGACAACATTGATATCTTCGGGGCCGATGCCTGCGGCCTCATAGACCTGATAGGCGGCGTTTTTGGCCATGCTCGCGCCGACGACTTCGCGCATGTCATGGGAATTGAAGGTTTCCGGTCCGTCGGTGGTCATCGCCTGTGCCGCAATTCGGACGGTGGAATCCAGTCCGTGTCTGTCGGCAAACGCCTTTGAACAGACAATCGCAGCAGCCGCGCCGCAGGTTGGCGGGCACGCCATCAGCCGGGTCATGACGCCGGGCCAGATCAGCTTGTCGGCCAGAACCTCTTCGGGGGTCACCTCTTTTCGAAACAGGGCGACCGGGTTTTTTGCGGCATGACGGCTGGCCTTGGCGCGGATCTTGGCGAATGTTTCCAACGTGGTGCCGAATTCGTCCATATGCGCCTTGCCGGCACCGCCAAAATACCGCAGCGCCAGCGGCAGACCGTTGTCACCAACAATATCGTCGGTCGCATCATCAAAGGACTGGAACGGACTGACCCGATCCCCGAACATCGCCCCGATCGCACCAGCCTGCATCTGCTCGAACCCAAGCGCCAGAGCGCATTCGACGGCTCCGCTTTCAACCGCCTGACGCGCCAGATACAGCGCCGAAGAGCCGGTCGAACAATTGTTGTTCACATTGAAGACCGGAATACCGGTCATGCCCACTTGATACAGGGCCCGCTGACCGCAGGTGCTGTCACCATAAACATAGCCGGCATAGGCCTGCTGGATCAGGTCGTAGGACAATCCGGCATCCTGCAGCGCACTGCGGGTGGCCTTTGCCGCCATCACGTCATAGCTTTCCGACGCGCCAGGTTTCTGAAACGGGACCATTCCGACCCCGGTTACATAAGCCTTGGTGGACATTGAAGCCTCCCCTGATCACAATCAGTTTCTCGTACGTATGGGACGGAAACGGTATTGGAATTTATCTAACACATGTTAGAATAATTGCAATAGATGGAGAATAGCAATGTGCAACGCCCCTGTGGAACACTTGAGCAGCGGCGCCGTGGCGCCACTCGGACCTGCACCTCAAAGCGCATCACGGACGGATGTTTACCAGCTTTTCCGCAATCGTGGGTCAGCTTTACCAGATGCCATCGCAATCGAGGACTCTGACGAACGGACGACCTATGCCGCTTTGCTTTGTCGTGTTGACCAACTGGCCGGGCACTTCGCGGAACTCGACCTGAACGCCGGAGAGCGAATCGCCGTGTTGTCACGCAACCGACGCTAATATGTCGAGGTCCAACTGGACGCCGCCGCCACGGGCTTGATCGTCGCCTGCCTGAACTGGCGGCTTCTGGCCGCGGAATTGCGCCATTGCGTAACTCTGGTTTCCCCGCGCCTGATTATTACCGAACTCGATCTGCAAGAATTGCTCGACCAGACCCCGAATATCCCGACACTGACTCTGGGCCGCGAATACGAGGACGCCCTGACGCAGGCCCCCCATTTCACCCCGTTCCCACAAGACCCCGAAAACGGGCTGGTCATTCTGTATACCAGCGGCACCACTGGCCTGCCCAAGGGGGCAGTCCTAAGCCATCGAGCGATCACGCTCTGTCCACGCTTTTGCGCGGTGGCACCGTAGTTATGATCGACGGCTATGATCCGGATGCTATATGCAGGTCCATTGAAACGCATCGCATTGGCTGGCTGGTCATCGCCCATGTTAAAGAAAAAGGAATTACACCCATAGGTATTCGAGTCTGCGGTGCCATGGCAGATCTGGTTCCGCCGCATCAGATCTCCGAGATTACCACGTTATTGAACGCGCCTTATCTGAACAGTTTTGGCTCTACCGAAACCGGGTTGCCACCCGCCACGCGCACAACGATCCCGATCAGTGTAGCCCCGCAAACCCTGTCCAAACAGATCAGCGCATTTTGTGAAATACGTCTGGTGGACGAAACCGACCAGGACGTGCCTGTCGGCACCCCCGGAGAGCTGTTGATGCGCGGGCCGACGTTGTTTTCCGGCTATTGGAACGACGACGCCACCAATACCGAGGCGTTTCGCGATGGTTGGTTCCACTTGGGCGACGTGTTCCGACGCAATGCAGACGGAACACTGGATTTCGCTGACCGGGCGAAATACCTCATCAAGACCGGCGGCGAAAACGTCTACCCCGCCGAGATCGAACGCGTCCTGATGACCGATCCCAACGTCACCGACGCAGCTGTCATAAGAGTACGAGACGATCGTTGGGGTGAGGTTCCGGTGGCTTTCGTTTCACGCTCGTGCGACACGGTAACCCAAGACATGATAATGGCCGCCTGTCGCGCCTCGCTCGCGGCCTACAGGTTACCCCGAGAAATTCACTTCATTGCCTTTGAGGATTTCCCAAGGTCAACCAGCGGTAAGATCCAGCGGCACGTTTTGGAATCGTCACTGCGCGCCGATCAAGGGTCGTCGAGCACCAGGGCCCTCACACCCGGAAACGTACTTCGCCCATAGCGATTTCGACGAAACCGGAATTGCCCTCTCCGACCTTGCGTTTGGAAATTCTCCAGTCCTTGATTATTTTTCTAACATATGTTTGATTTCGGTTTGGTGGTCGGGCGACGAATCCATCCCGGGAGGACGAAAATGAACATTTACAATGGACCATCTGCTGAAGATATTGTCGCAATCAAAGCCAATTTCGCCCTGAACGACGAACAGCGCGCAATCATCGATCATGTCGATCGGGTGGCGCGTGAAATCCTGCATCCGTTGCAGGAAAAGATGGACGCCGAGGAATGGTGGCCCGAAGATCTGTTCAAAAAAATGGGAGAGCTGGGTCTGTTGGGGATTACCGCCCCAGTTGAACTGGGCGGCAGCGGACAGGATGAGTTCACTCAGGCCCTGGTGTCGGAAATCTTGTCAAAATGGAACCCGGCTGTGGGGTTGTCGCACGGGGCGCATGACAATCTGTGCCTGAACAACCTTCTGCGCAACGGGTCGCAAGACCAGATCGATAACTACGTTCCTGGCCTGTGCAACGGCACCCTGGTCGGGGCGCTTGGACTGACCGAGCCGGGCGCCGGGTCGGATGCACTTGGGTCGATGGCGACAACAGCGGTACGCGACGGCGACGACTATGTGCTGAACGGCACCAAAATCTATATCACCAACGGACCGATCGCAGATATCGTCCTCGTTTATGCCAAGACCGACAAATCCAAAGGTGCCAAGGGCATTTCCGCCTTTATTGTCGAAACGGCTACACTCGGCTTCAAGGTCGCGCAGAAACTCGACAAAATGGGCTTTCGCGGCTCGCCCACCGGCGAGTTGGTTTTTGAAGACTGCCGTGTGCCTGCCAGTAATATGATCGGGCTGGAAAACACTGGCGTTTCCGTAGTGATGAGCGGGCTGGACCTGGAGCGCGCCATGGTTGCATCAATGTGCGTGGGTATGTCCGAGCGGGCATTGGAACTGGCACTGGAATACTCGCAGCTGCGTGAGCAGTTCGGCAAGCCGATTTCACAGTTCCAGATGATGCAGTCCAAACTGGCCGAAATCTATGTCGATGTCGAAAGCGCGCGCGCCATGAGCTATCGGGCACTGGCCGCCTGTGCTGGCCTGCCAAAGGGCGCGGGCGGACGCGGCGAGATTCATAAACTGACAGCCGCCGCCTGCCTTTATGCCGCCGAAGCGTTCAACCGGTCTGTCACCGCCGCCTGCCACATCCATGGCGGGTCCGGCTATATGCAGGACACCGAGATCAACCGCCTGTTCCGTGCCAACAAGCTGTTGGAGATCGGTGCAGGCACCAGCGAGGTGCGCAAAATCATCATCGCCGAAGAACTTTTGCGCGGATAGGGAAGTACTATGAATACACATATGCGCAATGACGCACCCAGCCACTTTGTCACCGCCGACCAACAGGCCCTGGCCGATCAGGCCTACCGGTTTTTCCAGTCTGAATTCCACCACCTGAACGCAGAAATGGATGACACCGACGACCTGCCCGCATCGGTTTTTCCGAAACTGGGCGAGATGGGGTATCTTGGCCTGAATGTCTCGCCCGAATTTGGCGGCGCCGGGCTCGATTTTACATCGGCTTGTGTCATCACCGAAGAGCTGTCTCGTGCAAGCGCCGCGATCGGCCTTAGCCAGGTCGCGCATGACAATCTGTGCGTCAACAACATCTATCGCAACGCCAATGATGAACTGCGGCGCAAATACTTGCCGGGGCTATGTGAAGGCAAACTGATCGGTGCATTGGGGCTGACCGAACCGGGTGCCGGGTCGGATGCCCTGGGGTCGATGCGCACCACCGCACGCAGGGATGGCGGCGACTATGTCCTGAACGGCACCAAAATCTATATCACCAACGGTCCGATCGCAGACATCGTTCTTGTTTACGCCAAAACCTCGCCCGAAAAAGGTGCCAAGGGGATTTCTGCGTTCATCGTTGAAGCCGGTACGCCCGGTTTCAAGGTCTCTCAAAAGCTGAACAAAATGGGCTTTCGCGGCTCGCCTACCGGCGAGTTGGTTTTTGATGAGTGCCGTGTCCCCGCGAAAAATATGGTGGGCCTGCCCGATACAGGCGTTGCCATTACCATGAGTGGGCTTGATCTGGAGCGCGCAATTGTCTGTTTTAACGCGATGGGTATCGCCCGCCGCGCTCTGGAGATATCCATCGACTATGCCAAGGCGCGTCAGCAATTCGGAAAGCCGATCGCCAATTTCCAGATGGTTCAGGCGATGCTGGCCGACATGTATACTGAAATTGAGGTGGCCCGGACCATGTCCTTTCGTACAGCGGCAATGTGTGAGGGTCTCGAAGAGGGCGCAGGTGGGCGCGGCGAGATTCACAAGTTGACCGCCGCAGCGATTTTTAAAACCGCTGCGGCAACATCGTTTGTGCTGGACAGGGCGGTGCAAATTCACGGTGGCGCGGGCTATATGCGCGACACCGAGGTGAACCGGCTTTATCGCACTGGCCGGGTTCTCGAGGTCGGTGCAGGCACGCAGGAAGTGCGCAAGCTGATCATCTCTGGCGAACTTCTTAAAAACTGACGGGCTAGCAACATGACTTCACAGGTACACTCACGTTATGCACCTGACTTGATGGCCGATCAGGTGGCGCTTGTCACCGGATCGGGCTCTGGCATGGGGCGGGCGACCGCGCTGGAAATGGCCGGTTGCGGGGCACGTATGGCCTTATTTGCACGCCGGTCGGAACCATTGGAAGAAACCGCCGAAATGATCCGCGCGCGTGGCGGCGACGCCTTTGTCGTGCCCGGCGACACCCGCGACGAGGGCTCCATCGAAGCCGCAATGCTGAAGATCAAGGACCACTACGGACAATTGGACGTGCTGGTCAACAATGCGGGCGGCCAATATATCGCCGCAGCACGTGACATTACCAACAAAGGGTTCGAGGCGGTGATCCGCAACAACCTGATCGGTTCGTGGCAGATGACGCGTGCGGCGGCCGATCATTTCATGTTCGAACGCGGCGGGTCAGTAGTGTTCGTCACAGCGATTTCCGCTCGGACTGCGCTTACTGGATTTACCCATACCGTTGCGGCACGTGCGGGTGTCACCGGCATGATGAAAACGCTCGCTGCCGAGTGGGGCGAGTATGGCATCCGCCTCAACTGCGTCGCCCCTGGCACGATCAAGACCGAGGCACTTGGCCGCTATCCGATTACGCCGGAGCAATGGCAATTGCTAAACCGGTCGGTCCTGAACCGGATGGGAACAGCCGAGGATATCTCGGGCATGATCATCTACCTTGCCTCCAGACTGGGAGGCTTCATCACTGGCGAAGATATCTATGTCGATGGCGGCGAAACGCTTCACCTGGGCCACGACGCCCGCGATATGATCAACCCCGAACTGTTTGAACAACGAAAACGTGGCGACGGCAAAGAGTAGCTGCCTCGCACCACATTGAAAAGGAACACAGATGCCCGATCCGATCGTCCTGCTGGACATCAAGGACCGTATTGCAACGGTCACCCTGAACGACCCCGACCGGCGCAATCCGATCACAGGAAAAAACATGATCGAGGCAATGCTGGACGCTTTTGATCAGGTCCAGCGCAACCCGGACATCAGCGTGATGATCCTGACCGGGGCGGGATCCGCCTTTTGCGCTGGTGGCGATATCAAGGCCATGCACAGCAAAACCGATCAATTTGGTCTGCCGCCGCTGGATGTCGCGGAAAGCTATATCAACGGGATCCAGCGCATCCCGCTAGCCCTCTATAATCTGGACGTTCCGACAATTGCTGCAGTGAACGGTCCGGCTGTCGGCGCCGGGTGTGATCTGACCATGATGTGCGACATGCGGATCGCCTCGGAAAAGGCGAAGTTCGGCGAGGTCTTCCTCAACTTGGGTATTATTCCCGGCGATGCGGGCAGCTGGTTTCTAATTCGTCGGCTGGGCTATCAGAAGGCTGCGGACCTGACGTTTTCGGCGCGGATGATAGACGCGGCCGAAGCGCTGGACCTTGATATGGTTCTGGAGGTTGTGCCCCATGACGGTCTGATGGCCAGGGCGCGCGAGAAAGCTGCTGTCATTGCCGCCAAGCCACCGCGCACGGTCCGCACCGCCAAGCGATTGCTGCGCAATGCCGAGCGCATGGATCTGCCTGATTTCCTGAACACCGCCGCCGCCTATCAGGCACTGATGCACCAAACCGGGGATCACCACGAGGCGCTGTCGGCCTTCCTTGAGAAGCGTCAGCCGACATATTCGGGAGAATAGGGCATGCTGCAATGACTTCCAACAGAGATGCAGAACGGTTTGCCATGATCGCAAGCGTCTGGAATTCGAGGGCCAAGGGCCTGATCGCCGAGATGGACTTAAAGATCGAACGCGCCGACCGGCAAGGCGTTGAAATACGGATGCCATTCAACCCGGATTTCTGTCTGGATGAAGAAGGAACAATGTTGCACGGCGGGGTCCTGACAGCACTGCTGGACAGCGCCTTTGGGCTAGCCAACTTTCTGGCGATCGAAGACGTCCAGACAATGGCAACTCTGGATCTGCGTGTCGATTATCTGCGCCCGGCAAGTTCGCGTGCCGACGTTATTGTGTTTGCCAATTGCTACCGGCAGACCCGCCACATCGCGTTCGGAAGCGGAAAAATCTGGTTTGACACCGGAGATTGCGAAGAGGTCGCCCGAGGATCGGCGACCTTTGCCCTGACACGCGGCAAAGGCGGCTTGTTGGATAAAATGAACACAGGAGGTCCCGGCGGATGAAGCTTAGCGACATACAGGCGCGGTGCGATCGTGTGCCGTTCTTTCGTCATCTCGGTTTTTCAGTGACTGAAGCCAATGACACCCATTTTGTGGCAAAAATGCCATTCGAACAGCGTCACATAGGCAACCCCGTGCTTGACACATACCATGGCGGGATAATTGCCAGTTTTATGGAGGCAATTGCCTCTCTGACTGTTTTGGGCGATTTGGCATCGCCCCCGCCAAAACCGATCAACTTGACCGTTGACTATCTTCGACCCGGGCTGCCGGGAACATTGAACACGCGCGCCACGGTCTCGCGCAAGGGGCGGCGCATGGCAAGCGTCGAAACCATTGCCTGGCTGGAAGATGAGAGAAAGCCTGTGGCAAAGGGCCTATTCCACTTCCTGTTAGTCTAATTCAATAAGACGTCCCGATTTTAAGCGCACCAAGTTACAGAAGGGCCCTGCCCCAAAAAAATGCGGGTTCCGACGAAGCCAGCCAGTACAAGGATCGTGACTTTCGCGGATGCTCGCGAAGAAGCCGCGCATGCTGGTGGCGATCGCACTGGCGAACAAGATGGCTCGGACAATATGGGCCATGCTGACGAAGCAGGAAGATTATCGAGACCCAGCTCTGGCAATGGCGGCGTGAAAGGAAACTGCCGCGGATAACCAGGGCTGGCCAAGAGGTGTGAGAAGTCGACGACCTGAATGGGCGCATGATCGAACCGATCGGGAACGGGAAAACCAGTTTGGCACTTTGAGCCTGCAAGGTAAGCATCCGGTGAGCGCCGCAGGTTAGGCCGCTTGAGCGTTCAGCGCCTTTGTCATCCAATTCCATGGAAGCAATTGTTCCAGCCTACTGATCGGCGTGTCCGCAATGTTGGCGAGGACATCGGCAAGCCAAGCTTGCGGATCGATGTCGTTGAGCTTGGCGCTCATGATCAGCGTTGTCATGAACGCGGCCCGATCCGCACCGCGATCGGAACCTGCAAACAGCCACGACTTTCTTCCGAGAGCAAAGCCTCGCAGGGCTCGTTCGGCGGCATTGTTTGTCAGGCAAATCCGGCCATCGTCAAGGAAGGTTGTGAAGCCGGACCAGCGCTTGAGCATGTAGTTCATCGCTTCGGCAACCGGGGAACTGCGCGACAACTTTGCCCGTTCGGCCCGCATCCAGGCTTCGAGTTCGTCGACGAGGGGGCGACTTTCCTGCTGACGCCGCTCCAGACGTTCATCGACAGACATTCCATTGACGCCGCGCTCGATATCGAACAACGCATCAATCCGCTTCACGGCCTCCAGCGCAATCGGCGAGATCGGCACGGCGTTCTTTCCACGCCTGCTGCTTGCGGATTTCACTAGGTTGGGACAGCGATTTCAGCAAGTCGCGGACAAGCGTTTCGCTAAGTCGCGGACAACGGATGCGATCGAGTTCCGGTTGCCTTGTTGCCGTTACAGTTGATTGATTTCGGTTAATTCGCCACCCGTCAAGAGCGGCGGCGTTTTTCGCTTTCTCATGCTGTCTCCTTCGAGGGTTATGCGGTGTGCATTGTGGACAATGCGGTCCAGAATCGCATCGGCCAAAGTGGCCTCGCCGATCATTTCATGCCAAGCGGCCACGGGAAGCTGGGCCGTGATCAGGGTCGATTTACGCCGATATCGTTCCTCGAAGATTTCCAGCAGATCGAGGCGCTGTCGATCATTCAAGGTATGGGTTCCCCAGTCATCCAGCACCAGCAACTGAACGCGTGCCAGCTTGTCGACGAGGCGCGGAAAGCGTCCATCCAGCCTGGCAAGTGCAAGGTCCTCGAACAACCGCGGCATACGAACGTAGAGGACTGAGTAGTCGAGGCGGGCCGCCTGTCGTGCGAAGGCGCAGGCAATCCAGGTCTTTCCTGTGCCCGTTTGGCCGGTCAGGATCAGGTTCTCGTTTGCCTTCAGCCATGCACCTTGTGCCAGAGACAAGACGTGCCGGCGGTCAAGACCGCGGTGAGATCCAAAATCGATGTCTTCGATCGAGGCATTGGCAAAACGAAGTTTTGCCGTGGCGAGTCTGTTTGTCAGCCGTCGGTCTGTTCTCACGGCGATCTCGCGGTCTAGCATCAGACCCAGCCGTTCGTCGAAGCTAAGATCGTTTCCATGAGCCTGCTCTATGAGCTCGCGATAGGCGGTCGCCATGCCGGCAAGACCAAGCGCATTCATCTGGTCCAGTGTTGGATGTGTCAGCATCTGATGTCCTCTTCATTGGTAGTAGGTTTTGCCGCGGATATTGCCGTGCGGCGGTGCCGGCTTCACAGCCTCGCTCGTGGCCGGAGCCTGGTCGAGACCAGATCTGAGAATGTTGGCGACAGACGAATAGCTCAGCGCGTTGATGACCAGCGCGCGCTCGCACGCCAGTTCCAAGCGATCGGATTCGTAACGACGCGCCAGGGAAAGAACGCCTTGAGCAGATCGGTAGCCTTGCTCGGGATGCGGGCGGTCGCATAGCAAACGTTCGATAAAAATCGCCGTATTGCTCCCGACCTTTGCTGCTTCCTTGCGCAATGTGTGGGGCGTGGTGTTGGCATAGCGCTGGTGAGCCTTGGGCATATGCTCATTGATCGTAACGTGGCCTGAGCGCTGCGAGCTACGGATGTGACTGGCGACACGCTTGTGGTCAAAGAAGATCTCGACTGCCCGATACGTCAGTCTGATATCGACCCGCCGTCCGATGAGACCGTGCGGCACGGAATAGAACGTCTTGTCGACTTCGACATGGTAATCGGGATGGACCTTGGCGACCTTCCATTCCGCATACTCAAACGGTGTTGAAGGCAGTGGCTTGAGCTGAGAGCGCTCGACTTCATCGAACAAAGCACGCCGAGATTTGCCATATCGCCGCATCGTTCGGGCATTGAGGTCCTCGATCAAAGCGCTGATGCGGATATTGAGATCGACAAGGCTGAAGAAACGGTCGTTTCGGAGTCTGGCCAAAACCCATCTCTCGACGATTAAAACAGTCCCTTCGGCGGAGGGCTTATCCCGAGGACGTCTCGGGCGTGCTGGCAATAACGTCGTATCGTAATGATCGGCGAAAGCGGCAAATGTCGCATTCAACGTCGGTTCGAACCAAAGAGCCTTGGCCACCGCAGACTTGAGATTGTCGCAGATGGTCGTCTTCGTCACTCCACCGAAATAACTGAAAGCCCGTTGGTTCGCCTCGATCCAATCGGGTAGCTTTTGGCTGAAGCTGGCATACGAGAACGTCAACTGCGACGCGCTCAGCACCGCCACATAGATCTGTGCGGCGCGGATCTCACCGGTAGAGGGATCAATGATCGGGATCGTATGGCCGGCGTAGTCGCATTCCATCGCGACGCCACCGACGTGACGGCTGCGATAGGTGGGTTTGGCCCGGCTTTCGTGATCGGCAAAACGGCAGCAGAACCAGGTGTATCCATAGCCGTCTGGATGAGCTTCCCGGTATTCCTGCCATAGCAAATTGAGCGTCACGCCCTTGCGCTTCAGCTCGCTGGCCACCTTCGGCCAATTCGGCTCATCGGTGTCGCGCGGAGGTCGTCCCATGCGGCGGAACAGCCGCCGCTCGAGAACGTCGTCATCGTCCAAGCCTGGCGGAAGGGGCCAGACCGCAAGCCCGGATTCCCGTGCCCGCAGCAAATACGTCGAAACCGAAGTCTTGCTCATCTTCAGCCGTTCAGAAACGGCGCGTATTGACAATCCCTGCTCGAACGTCAGCCGCAGGATCGATCGGATGTCCTTCACGTCGGTATGTCTCGCTTGCTTCCGTCTGGGCATCATGTCCTCGCTCAAATCAACGAGGGCAAATTGCCAGATTGGCGCTCACGAAAATCGATCAAAATCAGCCGCTATTCCTGTCCGCGACTTACTGAAATCACTGTCCCGGACTTTCTGAAATCGCTGTCCGCGACTTACTGAAATCCTTGTCCCGGACTTTGTGAAACACGCATGCTGCTCGTCGCAATGTCGGCGAGGACAAAAAACTTGCGGCGTGCATGGGCCCAGCACAGCGCCTGCGTGAGGGGATCTGGATTGCGGTCCACCTTGAACAGCGGATTGTAGCCGCCATAGGCATCCGCCTGCAGAATCCCGGTGAAGGTCTTCAGGTGGCGCTCGGGATGCTCCTGTCGACGGTCTCTCGACGCATAGTAGAGGGCTGCGGGCGGTGATTGCCCGCCGAAAGGCCGGTCATCCCTGACATAGGTCCAGATGCGACCTGTATCGGTCTTGCCCTTTGCCAGGATCGGCACGGTGGTGTCATCACCATGCAGACGCTCGGCGGCAAGCACATGCGCCTCGATCAACGAATGGATGGGCTTCAACGCCGCGGCGCATGCTCCAACCTGGTCCGCCAGCGTCGAGAGGCTGAGGTCAATCCCCTCGCGGGCATAGCGTTCGCTCTGTCGGTTCAGTGGCTGATGCTGGCCAAACTTCTCAAACAGGATCATGGCGAGCAGGTTCGGGCCGGCAAAGCCGCGCGGCGTCACATGGAAGGGTGCCGGGGCTTGCGTGATCTTCTCACACTCGCGGCAGGAGAACTTCTCCCGCACCGTCTGGATCACCTTCCACTGGCGGGGGATCACCTCCAGGGTCTCGGTGATGTCCTCACCGAGCTTCGACAGCCTGGCTGAGCCGCAGCACGGGCAGCTAGAGGGAGCGGCAATGACGACCCGCTCCCGCGGGAGATGTTCAGGGAAGGGTTTGCGCGACGGACGCTTGCGCTCGAACGCCTGGACTGTCGAAGCCTTGGCTGCGATCTCCGCCGCAAGCTCGTCTTCGCCCGCGTCGGCCTCCAACTCCTCAAGCTGCAATTCCATCTGTTCGAGAAGGCGGGCCTTGCGCTCGGAGCGGCTGCCGTAAAGCTCACGCCGAACCTTTTCGATCTCCAGCTTCAGCCGAGCAATCAGCGCCTCAGAGTGCGACACGAGCGCCTTTGCGCTGGCGGCTTCCGCCTTGGCGGCCGCAGCATCGGCCTCGGCAGTGATGCGCCGGGCACGCTCCTTCGCCAGAGCAGCAAGCGCGCTGGCAAGGTCGTCAGGAAGCTGTTCGGCTGCATCGTTCATGACAGGATGGAATCATATTCGTCCCCGCCATTCCAGTGCTTTTGCTCATCCTGCCGCCGTCGGACGCCAGGTTTTTTCCGGCATCCGCCAATCGATACCTTCCAGCAGATAGCCAAGCTGTGCAGGCGTGATCACCACCGAGCCATCGGCCGCCGACGGCCAGATGAAGCGCCCGCGTTCGAGCTTCTTGGTGAACAGGCAGGCCCCTTGTCCGTCGTGCCAGATGACCTTGATCAGGCCACCGCCACGTCCGCGGAATACGAACAGGTGTCCGCACATCGGATCGCGCTTCAGCGTCTCCTGCACCATCAGCGACAGGCCGGGAAAGCCTTTGCGCATGTCGGTATGGCCTGTCGCCAGCCAGACCTTCACACCAACAGGAACCGGGATCATCGCCGACCCAGCACACAATCGAGAATGCGGCCCAGGGCCTCCGTGTCTATGTCGCTGTCCACACGGACACGCCGACCCCGACCCAGTTCAATCGTCACATCGCTACGCTTCCGGCGGGAATGCGATGGGACGGGCGGCTCCGAGGGAGCGGGCTCGGCTGCCCGTGCCGTCTCCGACACGATAACCGGTACCAACGTGCTCGCCGTAAGTGTCCCAGGCTCCGCGATCTGGCAAAGCTCCTTGCGCCAACGGAAGAGCTGACTGACATGGATGCCGGCGGCCCGCGCAATCTCGGATAGCACGGCTCCAGGCTCAAGGCAGGCCGCGACAAGCCGCTCCTTCTTGTCACGGGACCAGCGCCGCCGGCGCTCCACAGAGGTGATGATTTCAATCGGGCGCTTCGTCATAGATGCCGTAATGGGCCTGCGCCAACCGATGGCAAATCTTTCTGCCTGACGTCATTATGCGGATCTACCTCAGCATCGCGCTGACCTACAGACCACAACGGAGAGGAGCAAAACCATGGATTATTATGCGGGAATTGATGTGTCGCTCGATCTAAGCAGTATTTGCGTGGTTGACGACAAAGGCAAGATCGTCTGCGAGAGCAAGGTGTCCAGCGATCCCGATGCACTGGCCAAGCATTTTGCCGACATCGATCTACCGTTCAGGCGGATCGGTTTGGAGGCCGGTCCACTATCCCAGTGGCTTCGGGAGGGCTTAATCCAGGCCGGCTTTGATGTGGTGCTGCTGGAAACCCGGCATGTGAAAGCAGCATTGTCGGCGATGACAATCAAAACCGATCGGAAGGATGCTCGTGGCATAGCGCAAATGCTGCGGATGGGCTGGTATCGGCCGGTTCATGCGAAGTCGACAGATGCCCAGGCTTTAAGGACATTGCTCGCCGGCCGCAAACTGCTGCAATCCAAGCTGATTGAAATTGAGCACAGTATTCGGGGACTGTTGAGGGGATATGGGCTGAAGGTCGGCCAAGTTAGCAGAGGACGTTTTGACGCTCGCATTCGAGAGCTCGTGGACGGCAACGATGCTCTCACCAGAGTGATTGGTGCGCTGTTGCATGCCCGCGCCGCGCTCTGGACAGATTTTGCCAAGCTTCATCGGGAGATGTTGAGGATTGCGAGCACTGATCCTGTCTGCCGTCGGCTGATGACGGCACCAGGAGTAGGAGCCGCTGTCGCGCTTACA
>NZ_JACIYP010000290.1 GCF_014359905.1 Hoeflea sp.
TCCAGCCGTCGCGCTTGACCTCGTCGGGATTGCGGCGGTGACCGCCGTAGCCCTTGGGCGTGAACCGCATGCCGCTCATTGCACACCTCCCCGGGTCTCCAGCGCCCAGAGCAGGATCGCGATGGCATCGGCCTCGTTGTCGTCGGCGGGCGAGAAGCCGCGCGCACGGGCCGCCGCCATCATGGCGTCCTTATTCGCGTTGCCCTTGCCGGTGGCGTGGCGCTTGATGGTGCCGACCGGTACGCCCTGATAGGCGACGCCCGCAGTCTCGGCCCATGACGTCAGCGTGGCCATCAGCCCGCCATAGACGTGGGCGGCATCGGTCGCGGCATGGCGGCGGACCTCCTCGAACCAGATGGCGGCGACGGGCCCGGACAGCCGGTCGATCTCGGTGAGCCAGTTGGTGAACCGCAGATACCGCATGCCGCCACCGTCGAAGCGGCCGGGGCGGAAGGACGCCGTGCCGGAGGTGATCAGCCCATCGATGCCGTGCAGCGCCCATCCCGTCGTGGTGCCGAGGTCGAGCGCCAGCGTCACCCGGTTGGCGCGGACGACGGGTCGCAGATCGGGGATTGCCTCACGGGCGGAGGTGGCGAGAGTCAGGTCAGCCATGGGTGGTCTCCTCTTCTGGTTGGCTGCTCGGGTGGAAGACGACGGTGGCCTGGTGCTTGGCGGTACGGGGCCGCCGTCGTCGGATCGGAATGTGCAGGGTGCGTCGGAGCCCGCGCGCGGACACCCTCGACGTATGGGAGGAGAGGCCAAACCTGCCGGTTGGCCTCCCCATACGTAGTATGGGGGCTTGCCCACTCGTCTCATGTTTTGGCCGCAAGTCTCTGTTCCCGTTGATTTTTCAAGGCTCAAGGGATGAGGCGGGTCGATGAGGAAGACCTTTCTCATCCTCATCACCAACCCATTGATTTCATTGGACCATGAGGAAGGGATGAGAATGAGGAAGGCCGCGCTCATGATGAGGAAGTCAGTCATGGACGTCCTCCGGATAGACCCAGACGGAGGGGTTCTCGACCTCTCGCGCGCGGCCGGAATGGGGGCATTTGTAGTGGGTCGGCAGCACCGCGACGCCCTCGGCAAGGACCTCTCCGGTGTCCGTGTCGATCACGGGATCGCGGCCGAAGCGCATGTCCCTGATCACGAGATATCCGAAATGCGATTGCGTCCCGGCGTACCCGTGCTCCGTGAAGCTCCGGCGGAACTTGATCAGGCCCTTGGTGGCGAGCACCGACAGCCGCTCACGGATGCTGTAGCGCCCGCCGAGATCGTGCTGGTTCTCGAACGCCTCCGCGAACTGCGTGGCGGTGTAGAGCCGACCCTCGGCCGCCTCGTCGAAGATCATCCCCAGGACGACCTGGTTTTTCCGATCCCGCTCGGCATCATGCCTGGCGCCGATGTCCTGGCGCACGAGGCGCTCGTTCATCGGGTTGATCTCCACCCATTGGCCGCGCACCTTGTCGATCAGCTTCGAGGGCAGCGCGGGGCCGTTGCGCAGCTCGATCTCCAGCTTGCGCTCTGACGCGTCCTCGTCGGGGCGGTGCAGGATCAGCCCAGAGGTGTAGAAGCCCCGCAGGGCGCTGGCGCCGGAGAGCGCGAGGAACGGATCCTCTTTCACCTGGTGCTTGCTGAGCTTCTTGGTGTGGTGGATCAGGATGACCCCGCAGTCCGGGTCGATGTGGTCGCGCAGAACCTCGACCCGCTCCTTCAGGAAGAACATCATGGCGGTGTTGTCGTTCTCGCCACCGCCATCGGGTCCGCCATCGAAGAGGTTCCGGATCGGGTCGACGCAGAGGATGTCGGGGGGCGCATCCGGGAATGCCGTCCGGATCGCACGGGCAACCCGGACGCTGCCCTCGTTGTCGAGCAGCATTTTCAACTTGGGTGTGGCGACGAAGGTGTCGCGCGCGGCGGCCAGCACGTCGGGCGGCAGGGCGATCTGCTTCAGCCGTTCGCGCAGATAGTGATACTGGATCTCGGCCTGCAGGTAGAAGATCCGCAGCGGCCGTGGCGGCGTGAAGCCGAGGAAGGGCACACCGGCGGCCATGTGGACAAGCCAGGAGATCAGCAGGTCGCTCTTGCCGACCTTGGGCGCACCGCCCAGCACCAGCAGTCCGCCCGGCGTCAGCACCCGGGGCGCGATGATGTCCTCCGGCATCGGGCTCTGATCGTCCAGCAGCACGCCCAACGTGAAGGCGGGCATCTCGACCGGTCCCGGTGCGCCGGAGTCCAGCCGGATCAGCGGCGGGCCGTATTTCTCGACATGCCGTTCCCAGAGCCGCTCGGACTCGCGCTTGAGCCGTTCGACCGGCCATTGGGGCCGCAGCATCGCAGCGTTGTAGCCGCAGATGCCGATCCAGCCCTCGTCCTTCGTCATCCGGCCCTCGTGGACCATGCGGATGAAATGACCGATCGCGGCGGACACGCCCTCGAAGCGGGACCAGTCGTCCTGCGCCCCCTCCCGCACCGGCGTGACCAGCACTTCGTCCAGGACGGGCTTGTCGGGATGGGTGAACGCAGGCTGCAGGGACACGCCCGGCGCGGGCGGCATGTCGGTGACGGCTTCGATGAATTCGGCCAGATCGCGTTCGCGGTCGGCGTTCAGTTCGACGATCCGCACCTGCGTCTTGAGGTTGTTCTTGTAATAGACCGAGCCCGCCACCCGGATCGGCTGATGGGCGGAGCGGAAATGCATGTCGCCGCCGACCTTTGCGGCAATGTCGCCGCGCAGACGGCAGACGCGCGCTATGTCGTCACCCTCGGCGGGTTCGGTCAGCGCCCACCAGACGTGGCACTTGCGCTGCCCCTCGGCCGTCACGCCACCGCTTTCCACCACCATGCTTGGCGCGCCGAGGTGGCGCTCGAGGTGCGCGCGCTTGGCGGCGATGTCACCGGTGTCGAGATCGACGACCACCGTCTGCATCTGCAGAATATCGGTGGCCTTGCCGATCTCGACGGGATCGAGTTCATCGCCCGCATCGACATCGGCACCGACGCCAGCGGCGACGACAAGAACGAGATCCGCAGCGCGGTCACGCCGGATCATCGCGATTACGCGCAGGTCATGGGGACTGCACCGCTGCAGTTCGGCGGACAGGGTGCAGCCGGGCATGCCCCGCAGCAGACCACCACTGCGGCACCGGCACATCAGCCCGGCCAGCCCGCGTCCGCCCCCGGGTTCGCCGGTCGGCCGAGCTGGGCGCAGTAAGGGGAGATCGGCCATGCGCCTGCGCCCCCGCCAGAAGACCTTCGTCGAGCGCAGCGTGGCTGCGCTCGCTTCCCGCGGCAACACGCTGGGCGTGGCGCCCACCGGTGCGGGCAAGACCATCATGCTCTCGGCGGTCACCGGCGAGATGCTCGGCGACGGCGCGAAGGCCTGCGTGCTGGCCCATCGCGACGAGCTGACGGCGCAGAACCGCGCCAAGTTTCAGCGCGTGGTGCCGGGCGTCGCCACCTCGGTGATCGACGCCACGGAGAAATCCTGGGGCGGCCAGGTCGCCTTCGCCATGGTGCCGACGCTGGCGCGGGCCTCGAACCTCGCCGACATGCCGCGCCTCGACCTGCTGGTCGTGGATGAGGCGCACCATGCCGTCGCCGACAGCTACCGCCGCATCATCGAC
>NZ_JACIYP010000291.1 GCF_014359905.1 Hoeflea sp.
TTTCTCGCGCACCTTTGCGCGATGTGATCAACCGCGGCAAGCAATCGAGGCTCCTTCTCGAAGGCGCGCAAGAGAGCAACCCTTGCATAGTCGTCGATGCTTTTGCTGACGATGGCTGCCTTAGCCAAGGGATGAGATCGAGCGGCGGCGATTGCGGCGAGGCAGAACAGCCTAACTTCCGATCTGGGGTTCTGGACAGCGAACGACGGATCCCCGCGGAAGGTTTTGAGTGACATGGCAAAGGTGACTGCGCGCATTGCGCGCCGAAGTTGCTTGGGGCCGCGCGAGCGCGCGGCGCACTCAAGCATCTCTGCCCCGCGGCGCGCTCGGTATATCAGTTTTCCAGATATTTGTTCCTCACGGAGTTTGCCAAGGGTCTGCACAAGTCTCGTCCCGCAAACTTGGCAGTCAAATGCCCAGGCCCGCCTCCAATGCCTGAGCGAAAGACCCTCTCTGGCGCATTGCATGCAATGCTGGAATGGCATCTGAGCCGTCAGCGAGGCTTCTCGTGGCGTCATTGCCGGAAAGGTCAAAGATCGAACAACATCTGGGTTAACCCGTGCGGCGTTGGCAATCTTCGCCGCCGCAGCCGCGTCGACGTTGAAGTCCAAGGCGGTGCCATGCGCGGTATCGATTCTGAGATGAGCCAGTAGTTCCGCATCATCACAGTAGTTGGCCGCCGCCAGCCGAGACAACCAACCTGACAACAACTCGTCTGGCAGCGGCGCGACAGTCTTGGGCAGCGGGTGCGGCTTCACACCCGGGACTTCTGGAGCCGCCGATGGGGGTTCGCATGGCGCGACCAAACCGGCGTCCATTTTGCGATTGCGTCATCGGTGATGCATTCCTCGCCTGTGATAATGGCGTCGATGGAAAGATCCTTGACCAGAGCGAAGATGCGCGAGGTCACCCCACCGGTCAGTGCCAAGACCTGCTTGAGTGACTTGACCTTCAGGTTGGACTTCTTTTCCAGTGGCATGGCAGCAATAAGGGTCTGGATCATGTCCGAGAACTCGGCATCGTCGCGCCAGTTTGGCAAGTGATGTTCGTCCAGCCGTCGGGCAAGCTGGATATCACCGCGGATGGCGTCGACGGCCTCGCTGACCCCAAGGCAGACCAGTGACACCTCGAGTTCATTGCTGAGATACCGCAGGACATTGAGAAATCGGCGCTGTTCGCGGTGGGTCCCGGCCAAGAGATTGTGGACCTCGTCGATCATGATCATCCGCAGGCCAAGGTCGCGTAAGAGCGCGATGACACGGACTTCGAGGGAGGCCACATTTTGAGCGCGGGCGCTAAGAGCCGTCGCCGGGGCGCCGACGGCGGCCAGGATGTGCAGGTAAAACCGCCGTTCATCAGGTGCGGGCGGCGCTTGCAACAGCAGAAGCGGTGTGCGGGTGATGCCCGACGCCGGATCGTATTCTGGTGCGTACTTGCGCGACAGGTTTCGGGCAATCATCGTCTTTCCGATCCCGGAGGCGCCATGCACAAGAAGCCCAGGCATACGGGTTTGCCGTGGCGCTTCGATCATGCCCTGCAAGCGGTCCAACACCTGTTCCGCCCGAGGAAAGCCGATCCAGATATCCGATTGAATGAGGGCGATCCGGCCGTCTTCTTCAGTTGTCCCTGCCCTCAATTCACCATCTCTCCACCTTGAACAATGGGCGCGATGTATCACCCGTATCGATCGGGCGCAGCCCTTCGGTTGTCGAGACGGCCGAGTTCGTGCCCTTCAATGTCCCTTTTCTTTCACGGGTTCTGCGTTCGGCCTTCGTCAGGCCCCGGCTTTCAGCTTCGATCTGGCGTTGCTGTCGGATCAGCTCAGCCAGCACCAGCTCATTAGACCCGGACTTGCCAAGGGCACGGGCCTTCCTCATCGCTTCGCGATATTCCCAGAGCGAGACGGGCGGAATTTCCAGGTTTCTGTACCGCGCCTCAACATACCGGCCATCGTCCAGTTCGACCCAGATCATTGAGATATCGCGAGGATCGTAGCGAACGACCACCTTTCCATCCCCGCGCCCAATGTGGCCTGCAAGGGCATCGGACCAGTACCTTATCTGGAACAGATGGATGCCGTCACGCCTGATCTTGCGCAGTTCACTCGGCAGGAAGCTCACCTGAAAGGCTTCCATCTCGAAGGGGATGTCGCCTGTCATTTGCTCTGAGAGCGCCTCCCATTTGGCAACGGGCGTGCAGCCAAGACTTGAATGAATGCTGTTGTTGTAACGGCAGATTTCCAGAGCAAACCAGCGATCGAATTCGCTCAACGTCATCGTGGCCTTGCTTTCGGCGTCATAGTCGCCCTTTGCCGCGATCGAGGATTGCGTTGTTCCCGGCAACAGGTGAACGGCCCCCATCATGGTGCCGATCAACCGTTCGATGTGACCACCGAAGTGAGGACTTGCTGGCGGTCGATAGACCAGATCGATCCCCCAATCCGCACAGGCCGACCGAAAGGCGCGCGACCGGAAATCGCGACCGTTATCGACGTGGATGCTGTGCGGTTTGCCCTGTGCCGGCCAAGGAACATCGCACGCCAATTCCGCAAGAAGTTCCTCCTTGAGGGCCACCGCCTGTGTCAGGCAAAGCGCCACTGACAGACGCGAAGGTGCCTCGAGAGAGGTGTAATATCCGGTCACCATCCGCGTTGCGACGTCGATCGCCAGCGTGACCCAAGGCCGCCCAATTGGTTTGCGTTCAAAGCCGTCGACAAGAATGATGTCCGCCGGTGTATGATCAATTTGGACGATCTCCAGTGGCATACTGGCCTTGTTCTCACCTGTGACCGGCGCAAATTTCTGGCGGGCCGCCTTTGCGCCCTCTCGTGCCTTCGCAACTTCGCGGGCATCCATCGCATCCAGACGACGCTGAACCGTTCGCCGTGTCGGCGGTTGCAAGCCCTCCTGCCAGCAAGCGCTGCGGATTTCTGTCACGACGCGCGACAAGCTCGAACGCTCCCGGCGCAAGAAATAGCGGCGAAGGTGCTCCTCGATTACCGCTTCGACTTTGCTGGATATTAACATCGTCCCGGTCGGGCGGCCCCGTTTCCGCGGAGCCAGAGCGCTGGTGCGCCCACCCTCTTCCGCCAACCGTTTTATCCAACGCCAGACCGTCGCCCTGCTGACACCAAGCTCCCAAACGGCGTCATTGATGCCACGTTCCAGGCTGCCAGTCCCATTGAGATATGCCTGAACAAGAGGGCGCAGCACCGCGGCCCTGCGCGCCTCTTCAGCACCAACGGCAACGGAGTCTTCGCCATCATCATCCATCGACATTTGCCGCAAAAACCTGTGAACCCTGTCTCAGGTTTAAGGGCAAAAATATCGGAATTAAAGACAAAATCTCATATTTAAGGGCAAAGGGTGGCCGTTGATTTCGTTGGATTTCTCATCTCACAATTAAGGGCTACGCGACAGCTCGATCGGAAGAAAGCGTGATCAGTCTGGCTGGCAGCGTGTCCTATCCCTTCTATCTGCTCAACGGACGCCTGCCCACCGCCCCTCAAACTTTCAACGCAAAGCCGGGGCAGCGGGTCCGGATCCGGGTCATCAATGCCTCCGGCGCCACGGTGTTCCGTCTTGCTTTAGGAAGGCATCGGCTCACCGTGACGCACA
>NZ_JACIYP010000292.1 GCF_014359905.1 Hoeflea sp.
CCAGGAGGAAAAGGGGTATATGTCCCGCTTCATTCTGGATGCGCGGGCGGAACGCGGCGTCAGCGTGTTGCTGATCGAGCACCATATGGATGTCATCATCGGCATTTGTGACCGGATGCTTGCGTTGAACTATGGCGAAATGATCGCCAGCGGCATTCCGAGGGAGGTTGTGAACGACCCCCGGGTCATCGAGGCTTATATCGGAGGGTCTCATGGTTGAGGGGGCAAAAATGCAGTCTTCGGGGGACAATACGCTCGGCGCATTGCTGGCGCGGAACGCGTCGCGCCACGGAACGGATATCGCGCTTCGCGAAAAGGAACGCGGCATCTGGAAGGAAACCACCTGGGCCGAATATACTGAAGAGGTTCTTGAATGCGCGACTGGTCTTGAAACGCTCGGTGTCGCGCCCGGCAAGGCCGTGCTCATCCTGGGCGACAATCGTGCCCGGCTCTATATGAGCATGATCGCGGTCGCGCTGCTCGGGGGCTATGCGATGCCAGCTTATCCAGGCGCGACGCTCGAAGAGCTTCAGCATTTCCTTGGCGAGGTCGAAATCGTCGCGGCCGTCGCCGAAGACCAAGAGCAGGTGGACAAGATCCTTGAGGTGCGAGACGCAGGGGCTCGCGGCATTGCTCACATTATCTATGACGAAGCGCGCGGGCTTAGCTTTTACGAGATTGATGGCCTGATGTCCTGGGACCATCTAACCGCGGTGGGTCGGCACGTCCTCAACGAAGATCCGCATAGGCGCGAAAACCTCCTGCATCGGACCAAGCCAGAAGATCCGGCAATTTTTCTGCACTCGTCGGGCACAACGGGCAAACCGAAGGGCATAGTTTTGAGCCAAAAGAACGTTCTGGCCGCAGCGCGCAACGGGCACGCTGGCGGTACATTCGACGAAAACGAGGAAATCCTTGCCTATCTGCCCATGGCCTGGGTCGGCGACTACGCCATAACGGTCGCAGCCGCGTTGCTTCTGCGTTTCACTGTGAATGTGCCGGAGCGACAAGAAACAGTCCTTCGTGACATGCGCGAAATTGCGCCGACCTTCTATCTGGCAGCCCCCAGAAGCTGGGACCAGATGTTGACAACAATCCAGGTCGGAATGGAGGACTCAACCCCATTGAAGAAATGGTTGTACCATTTCTTCATGGACCGGGCTATTGCCGCCGAGACACGAAAGCTGAACGGCCAGGGCGGCGGGATCTTGGAACCATTGGGCCGACTATTGGGCGAGGCGATCATCTTCGGCCCGATCAAGGACCAATTCGGCATGAGCCGCTTGAGGAATGCGTTCACGGGCGGCGAGGCGATCGGCGAAGACACGTTCGTATTTTATCGCGCCTTAGGGATCAAGCTGCGCCAGTTTTACGGTCAGACCGAGAACAGCGCGATCAATGCAATTCAGTCACCAGAGGAGGTGCGCCTTCATACGGTTGGCAAACCCGTGCCAGGCGTCGAAGTGAAGATCGCGGAGGATGGGGAAATCCTGTTGCGCTCTGACAGCGTGTTCGAGGGATATTTCAACAAGCCCGAAGCAAGCGCAGAGGCCCTGGAGGGCGGGTGGCTGCATTCCGGCGACGCCGGCTATCTGGAGGAGGACGGCCATCTTGTGGTTCTGGGACGCGTGTCCGAAGTCATGCACACGGCAGGCGGTGAACGGTATGTGCCCAACTATATCGAGAACAGGCTGAAATTCAGCCCGTATATAAAGGATGCTGCCGTGATCGGCGCCGGTCTGGACGAATTGACGGCAATGATCTGTGTGGACTTCGAATCGGTAGGACATTGGGCCGAGGTGAACGGTGTACCTTACGTGTCCTATTCGGATTTGTCGCAACGCGACGAGGTAGCCCTGCTTCTGCGCGAGGCTTTCGAGCGGGTGAACAAGGTCATCCCCGAGCCGCTACACCTGAAGCGCTTCGTAAGTCTGCCGAAGGAGTTCGATCCGGACGATGGAGAAATAACCCGAACAAGGAAACTGCGTCGGAAGGTCGTTCAGGAACGCTATGCAGACGTTATCGCGGCACTCTATGACGGATCTAACGAGGTCCATGTAAGTGCGCAGGTGACTTACGAAACCGGTGAAACGGGGAAGGTCGACCGAACTCTTCCCATAAGGGAGGTATGAATGGACTGGGTCTTTCTGACAGAGCTTGCGATCAACGGTGCCCTTACGGGTCTGCTCTATTCGCTTTTTGCCATTGGCCTCGTGCTGATTTACAAAGCATCCTCGGTGCCCAATCTGGCACAGGGGGGACTGACGATGCTCGGGGCATACGTGGTTCTCGCGCTCGCGCGCGACGCGGGTCTGCCGATGTGGCTAGCCATTCCGTTGGCGGCAGTTCTCATGTTCGGCCTTGGCTTCGGTATCGAGCGTGTTGCTCTCAGGCGCCTCGCTGGACGTCCTGTTGTCATGATCCTGATGCTGACACTTGGCCTCGACATTTTCCTGCGGGGCACGACGCTTGCCATCTGGGGTGGGACGTCGCGTCCGATTGAGCTGGGCGTCAGCTATGAGCCGCTGTTTCTGGGCGATATCTTCATCAGCCGCATCCATCTCGTTGGTGCCGGAGTTGCGCTCGCGCTGTTTGTTGCCTTCATGCTGTTCTTTCGGACCCGGACCGGGATTAAATTACGGGCGATTGCGGACGATTACATGGCGTCGTGGTCGGTCGGGATTTCGGTAGAGCGCGGGGTGGGGCTTTCTTGGGCACTGGCGTCGGTGGTGGCCTTGGCGACAGGTGTCATATGGGGCGAAATTCAGGGCGTCGATCAGGCGCTTTCGCTCTTGCTCCTAAAAGGTCTGACGGTCGCTGTTCTGGGTGGTCTCGACAGCATTCTGGGTGCGGTGATTGCGGGGATCATCCTTGGCATCATCGAAAACGTCGGCGCAGATTTTCTCGATCCGCTTGTCGGCGGCGGGAGTCGTGAACTCATCGTCGCCGCAGTCCTGATTCTCACGGTCATGATCCGTCCGCACGGACTGTTTGGCCGCCACGACATCGAAAGGGTGTAGTGATGTTTTATCGACTTTCCGGTGTCCATCACGCCAACTTCATATCGGACAGCCGCATGTTCAAGGTTCCAGCAGACCGGAATTTGGCGGTGTTCTTCCTTTTGTTCGGACTTGGGGCACCGTTCATCATACCGTCGCTTTACCTGAACAGTTACATGCTGCCTTGGTTGATTTGGACGGCGGCCGCCCTGGGACTGAACCTGGTGACGGGATGGGCCGGGCAGCTTCATCTGGGCTATGCCGCCGTCATGGCCGTCGGC
The DNA here is from genome assembly GCF_014359905.1 of Hoeflea sp. Lineage (GTDB taxonomy): Bacteria > Pseudomonadota > Alphaproteobacteria > Rhizobiales > Rhizobiaceae > Hoeflea. The sequence goes on from NZ_JACIYP010000292.1 coordinate 3,281, forward strand.
GCATATTCGGCGATTCACGCTGCGCGGTTCGGGGTGCCTTGGGAATTCGCTCTGATCATCGGCGGGCTGGCGTCGTCGGTGATAGGTAGCCTGTTCGCCTTTGCCGCCTTGCGGGTGAAAGGTCTCTATCTCGCGCTTACGACGCTGGCGATGCAGTTCGTGATGGACTGGGTTCTGAACCACTCACCAGCGATTTCCGGGGGCTCGCACGCCTCGCTCCAATCGCCGACGCTGGCGCTGCTCGGACAGGAGATCACCTCCGATACCGGCTTTTATTATGTCGCGTTTGGTTGGTGTGTGCTGGTGACAATCTTCATGCTGAACCTCAAGCG
>NZ_JACIYP010000293.1 GCF_014359905.1 Hoeflea sp.
CATCCGCGCGGTTGCCGACCCGTTTCGCGAGGAAGCCGAGAAACGCTTTTCGCCCTTCGACCAGTGCGTTCTCGGTCGCTGTTCCACTATATTGTTCTTCCACATTGCTGTTCATTCGAGTTCCTCCTTTTATTGGCTCCACTTAATCACACGACGGTATTTAGCCTCTGGTCGGCCGCGCTTCCGAAGTGACTGAAGGAGTAAAAAATCAGAGCCAGTCCTGTCACGATCATCGGCGCGGAAAGCACTTGACCCATCGTCAGCCCCCATTCGCCGAAATGAAGCGCGTGACCGATCGGATTCTCGGCGGTCACGAACTGCATGTCCGGCTGCCGGAACAGTTCCACGAAGCTTCTGGCAAGGCCGTACCCAGTAAGGAAAACCCCGGTCAGAGCACCGGGGGCCTTCAGCCAGCCGCGCCGCCAGGCGAGATAGAGCAGGAGTGTTCCGAGCAGCAGCCCTTCCAGAAGCGCCTCGTATAGCTGCGAAGGGTGTCGGGCGCAGAGCCCGGTGATGCCGTCACAGACTTGCGCCGCCTCGCCCGGAAAGATCACCGCCCATGGAACATCCGTCGGCCGCCCCCAAAGCTCGTTGTTGGTGAAATTCGCAAGCCGCCCCAGAAACAGCCCCGGCGGAGTTGCCAGCGCAAGCAGGTCTGCGGTGCTGAGCAGGGATCTTTTCTGACGAAGACAGAATATCAGCGCCGCAATCCCTACACCCGCAAAACCGCCGTGGAACGACATGCCGCCCTGCCACACCTTGAGGATTTCCAGCGGGTTGGCCAGGTAATAGCCGGGCTGATAAAACAGCACGAAACCCAGGCGCCCACCCACGATCACGCCCAGTATGATCCATGTCAGAAGGTTCTCGATCTGCTCGCGATCAAGTGGCGGACCGGCCGGGGGCCAGAGTGCCGGGCGATTGACTGCGGCCAGACAGATGCGCCATCCGATGAGGATGCCGACGATATAGGCCAGCGCGTACCAACGCAGCGCGAATGTGAAACTGCCGATTTCGATCGAGAACAGATCGGTTCCGATGTCCGGAAATGGTATCGCTGCGGTCAACATTGAGGGAGTCCCTGTTCTTTGCTTTGGAACCGAAAACCGAAATGCCCCTGGCGCTCAATCCATGGTGCTCGTTTCAGAAGATGGTGTGCGTCACGATCAGTCATGGCGTAATCTACATCTTTGCCAGTCCCTGACGCCGATGAAGACGAGCGGGGTCAGGGTCAGAGCGCCCAGTCCGATTGCAGCCCAGGCAGCACGGGAGGTGTCTCCGCTGACGGCTTCGTTGCCGAAATGCGCGAGTACGAAACTGGCAGGAATAATTCCGGCTAACGTGGCCAGTCCGAAGCGCCAGAAATGCAGTCGGCTGAGCCCCGCTGCATAGCTGACAATATCGAACGAAACGAATGGTAACAGCCGACTGATAAAAACCGTGAATGTTAGCGCGTTCTGAGAGCCAAGCCAGCCAACATCGATCTTGTCGCCAAACCATTGCCGCAATACGTCCCGACCCAAAAACCGGGCGAGAACGAAGGCTGCAAGAGCGCCGAATTCGGCACCGAGAACGATGTAAACTGTTCCGACGGTGTGGCCGTAGGCCGCGCCTGCAGCCAGTGCGATGGGTGCACTTGGGATCGGCGTGGCCACGATCGCTATCGTCATCAGTCCGACGACTAAAATTGGCCCCCAGATACCTGCAGCCATGACCCAAGCAGAGATCCTGTCGCCGTTCAGGCGGGTCAGGGTGTCGGGCAGCGGTCCGAACGCAAGGACCAGCAAGGCCGCCGCGAATGCCAGCGCGATGGCGGTCTTGACGGTTGGTGTGAGCGTATTGTTACGGTTCATCTGCGCCTCATGTCAGGTCAAGGGCATCGAGAGAGACTTCAGGCCGCGTCCAAAGCGGCCCGGAGCAAATCGCGGACTTGATCGGCGACTTCGTGCAACTCGGCGTTCTCTACCGCTTGCATAGAGGCCACAGGGTCAATGGCGCTGATTTCGGTGCCTCCGTCCATCTGGCGCAGAATCACATTGCAGGGCAGCATCGCGCCGATGCGCGGCTCGATTTCGATGGCCTTGTGGGCCATGCCCGGATTGCAGGCACCAAGGATGCGATAGGGCGCCATCTCCACACCCAGCTTCTTTTTCATCGTCGCCTTCACGTCGATCTCGGTCAGTACGCCAAAGCCCTTTTCTGTCAATGCATCGCGGACGCGCATTTCAGCGTCGCCCAAGGCGACATCTTTCAAGACACGATCATAGGTATAGGCCAATTCGATTTTCTCCCTTTCGGATTTTCTGTGGTTGCTGCTCATTGCCTGGACTTGGCAAGTCCGGACGCGGTCTGGTGTTGCGTCCGGATGTTTTCGGATCAGACGTTTGGGGAAGCGGCGCCAGTCAGAGCTGGCGCCGAACCTCTCAATTGTCGTTCATCATGGTGCCGTCGCCCATGCCCTGGCCATTGCCGGGCTGACCCTGCGACTGCGCCATGTTCGACCGCATCATCTGCATCCGTTCCATCATTTCGGCAGGCGCCACCATCTCTTCCGCCGTCACCGCGCCGTCACCGTCGGCATCGAGGTGCTGGAATCGGTCCACCATCATCTCGCGGATCATCGCGCTGTGAAGCGTTTCGAACTCTGCAATCGAGAGGGAGCCGTCGCCATCGCCGTCATATTCGGCAAGCTTGGCCTGCAGCTGCGTGCGCATCTCTTCAGGAGTGACCTTGCCGTCGCCATCAGCGTCCAGCATCTTCGTCATACCTCCGCCCATCGGGCCCATAACGCCCATCATGCCGCCGCCCATCATGTTGCCATGCATGCGCTGCATCATATCCATCATTCCATCCATGCCCTCCATCATGCCCATCATGCCGGGGGCACCTCCTTGCGCGGCACCGGGTCCGGATTTTCCGCCGTGTCCGTGGTGGGACTCCGCGAACGCGGCACCGCCAAGGACGGTTGCAGTGAGGGTCATTGCAGCGAGTAGAGTATTGCGTTTCATTTAGGTTACCTCGTGTCAGTGTTGCGATACAGAACATATGGCAGATGCCTGTCGCGAAGGAATGCAGGGAGCGCAGGCGTTTTGTATCGGCAGGTCGCAAACGCGGGGCCTGTTACACTTCGTGACAAATCTCTTCGGGAAAGCACCCGGCATTCATCTAAAGGAAGGCTTATGAGCGAACCGCCGCACATTCTTGTCGTCGATGACCACCGCGAAATCCGCGATGCCGTGACGCGCTACCTGGAAAAGAACGGGATGCGCGCAACGTCCGCGCGCGACGCGGTCGACATGGATGCGAAGCTTGCGAACGGCAAGTACGACCTCATCGTCCTCGATGTCATGATGCCGGGGGAAGATGGTCTTTCCGTGTGCCGCCGACTTTCGGCAAGTGGATCCGTTCCGATCCTGATGTTGACCGCGCTCGGGGAGGAAACCGACCGAATTGTTGGCCTTGAAATCGGCGCGGATGACTACCTAGCGAAACCCTTCAACCCGCGTGAACTGGTCGCCCGGATCAAGGCCATCCTGCGCCGTTCGACGAAAGCCGAACCCTATGCAGGTACACTTTCGGGCCGAC
>NZ_JACIYP010000294.1 GCF_014359905.1 Hoeflea sp.
AGCCGCGCCGAGCAATAGGCGTTGCACCGAAAACTGTATATCCATACAGTTACCGTCCCTTCGTTTCGTTTTAGTAGTCCCGTGGTGACCAGCGAGAAGTGGTATCGAAAATGGTCGAGAGTCGCGCCCTGGTACTTCCACAGTTACGCGCACGGCCGGGAGAACGTTGTTGTAGCTCACGACCGCCAGATCGTTGCGGTCGGGGTGCGTCCGGACATCGGTGCGCTGATTGCAGCTGCGCCAACGATGTACGCGACGTTGTACCAGATAGCGCGGACCCTTCATCCGCACGACCCGCGCACCTACGCCATCCGGCGCGCGCTTGCACGGGCAGACGCGCGACAAGGAAAACTGGCAATGGAATTGCCCCCAGAGCGCGAACGATGACGCGCATTCGTGTGATGCGCCTCGTCTGGCGTAAAGGCATCGGCGCCAATCGGTTGCCGGATCTGGCGACATTGAGGCGTTCATTTGTTCCGAAGTGCGCACCCGCGTGGCCGGGTCTGGTGACATCCTGGTGCGGGGCGCTCCGCCGCACCGTGACCACAGTGTTGCCGGCTCCGGCAAGATCAAGTTCCGATAGGAGGTGCAACATGACCGCAGCAACCAAAGTGCTGACCGCACACGTGCCGCTTCCGCTGGCCGACAAGGTAGATCAGATGGCTGCACGACTTGAGCGCTCGCGCGGCTGGATCATGAAGCAGGCGCTTTCCGCTTGGATCGCCCAGGAAGAGGAGCGCGACAGACTGACCCAAGAAGCGCTAGCAGACGTAGACGCCGGCCGCGTCATCAATCACCAGGCCGTGCAAGCGTGGGCGGAGAGCCTTGGCACTGACCAGCCGCTGCCGGTGCCGCGTTGATGGAGCGGTAGTGGACCAGCAAGGCGCTTTCCGATTTGGCGTGCTTGTATGAATTTCTGGCTCCGGTGAACAAGCCTGCCGCCGAGCGGACGGTGCAGGCGCTGACCAAGGCCCCGACCATTCTGCTGAACAACCCACGCATCGGCGAGCAACTCTTCCAGTTCGAGCCGCGCGAGGTTCGGCGAATTCTGATCGGGGAGTACGAGGTTCGCTACGAACTTAAGGATTCGATCATCTACGTGCTGCGGCTGTGGCATACCCGAGAGGTCCGCTGAAATGGCTTTGCCACCGACCTACGATGACTTCGTGCGCAAGTTGCGCCCTACCCTGGTTGAGTTCGGCCTTTCTTCTTGAACTTCGGAGCACGCAGGGCTGGGCCCTTGCGTTTGCCGGACGAGGCGTTGAACCAGTTCTGGTAGGCCTGGCCCAAGGCGATGATGGCTTCCTGAGGTGCGCACTTGGTCACCTCCTGCATCCAGGGAAATTCGACCTTCTGATCGCGTTGAGCTGCCGGCGCAGCGCACCTTCGGTAGGCCTGGGCAGGCTCGGATCAGTCTTGTGAGCCTGGTACTGCTTCTGCCACTGATTTCGGCCCGGCTCCCATCCCAGGCTTTGGACACTTCATGCCTGAACCGCGGACAAGATATGCCTAACGGCATAAGTTTCTTCGACTGCTCGTTCAGCAGAGATCCGCGGCTTGGGGGAGGGCTCGCACCGGATCGAGGAAGGCGAGATCGATGTTGAAACAGCCCCAAGCGCGCGTGACAGCGACGACGAGCAGTTGGATACTGGCGACGTCTTATCCTGACATGCATTGATATGTGCGCAAACTACACTCCATCGGCTCAAGCGGCCTGGGAGGCCGCATTTCGATGGACTTTCCCTGTCGGCCAATTCAAGAGCGAGAGCTTTCCGGGCTACACGGCGCCGATCATTACGAATGAGGTTCGGGAGGACGGCGTCCTTGCGACCTTTGGCCTGCTACCCGGCTGGGCAAAGCCCGATCTCGTCCGGAGCACATACAACGCACGCAGCGAGACGGCCTACGAGAAACCCTCTTTTCGTCACGCGTGGCGACGAGGGCAGTTCTGCATCATTCCGGCAGACGTGATCTATGAGCCGAACTATGAGACTGGGTCCGCGGTGCGTTGGGCCATTCGCGCCGCCGATGGGCGGGCCTTGGGCATCACCGGCATTTGGGAGTCGAGAGCGGTCGGTAAGGACACCCAGTACTCCTTCTCCATGCTTACCATCAACGCGGACGACCATCCGGTGATGAACCGGATGCACAAGCCCGGTGAAGAGAAACGGATGGTTGTCATCCTCGAGCCGGGCTCCTACGAAGAGTGGCTGCACGTGAAACCCGAGCATGCACCGACGTGGCTGACACAGTTCCCGGCGGAAAGGCTGGTTGCTGAGCCGGCACCGCGGGGCGCAGCTAGTCAAGCGGCGTTGATCTGACACGTCGGAGTGACCTGCCTTGTTTCCTCGGACCGCGCCTCAGGAGACTTTCCGTATCCATGCCAAGGCAGTCCGGCTAACGCGGTCGATCGGCAAGCACGATCCGAATGTGCTGCTTTCTGCCTGCCGACAGCCTCCATTCGGTCGAACCCGCCGAAAGCGTGACATCCGCTTGCCTCACCGGCTTTCCATCAAGTCGCAGGCCCCCGCCCTCCGCGAGCCGGCGGGCGGCACTTCTCGAGTTCGCGAGCCCGCCTTCGACCGCCAGTTCAGCGAGGGAGACACCGGCGGCCAAGCGTTCCTGACTCAGCAACACGGTTGGGAGACCGTCCACATCGTTGGCTTGGCCAAAGACACCACCCGCCGCACGTGCTGCCACCTCGGCCGCCTCCGCCCCGTGAGCCAGTCGAGTCGCCTCGTTGGCGAGAACGACTTTCGCTTCGTTCAGTTCTGCGCCATGTAAGGCACCCAGCCTTCGGATCTCATCCATGGGCAGTTCAGTGAAGAGAGCAAGGAAGCGACCGACATCGCGGTCATCCGTATTTCTCCAGAACTGCCAGAAGTCGAACGGAGTGAGCCGCTCCGCGTTCAGCCACACCGCCCCTTGAGCGGACTTCCCCATTTTTCGCCCGTCAGCGGTGGCAAGCAGCGGCATCGTGAGCCCGAACAGCGCCGGCCCTCCCCGACGTCGGGAGAGCTCAATGCCATTGATGATGTTCGCCCACTGATCAGCCCCACCCACCTGCAGGTTGCAGCCATGACGCTTGGCCAGTTCCGTGAAGTCGTGAGCCTGAAGCAGCGTGTAAGCGAACTCCTGGACCGACAACGAATGCTCGAGCCGGCTTCGGATCGCATCGAGACCGAGCAACCGATTGACCGTGAAATGCCGCCCAACCTGATCCAGAAACTCGAGGTAGCTCAAACCGTCCAGCCACTCGGCGTTGTTCACGACGAGCGCATCATTGGCGCCGCCATCAAACGTGAGGTACCGCGGGAAGGTGCTCGAAATGCCCTGAATGTTGGCCGAGATGGTTGCCGCATCAAGCATGGGGCGACTGCTGTCTCGGAAGCTCGGATCGCCGATCCGGGTTGTGGCACCACCGATGAGCAGGATGGGACGGTGGCCGGCGCGCTGAAGCCAGCGCATCAGCATCAAGCCCTGGAGGTGACCGACGTGGAGGCTATCCGCAGTCGCATCGAAACCGAGGTAGGCCGTCAGACTGCCATTGGCAAACGACGAGCGAAGCGCTTCAATG
>NZ_JACIYP010000295.1 GCF_014359905.1 Hoeflea sp.
AAACGCGACGGCAAAGATCGCGATCACCGGTTGATAGGAGGTGTCCGAGCGTTCGCTTTCCGGTGCGTCAAGGCCGAAATGGACCCGCAGATCGTCATAGCCGCCGATGCGCTTGTCGCCGATCCAGGTCTGCGGCGTGGTCTCGACCCCGTGATTTTCCATGAAAGCATCAGTTTCCTCGCGTGTCGTCAGGTGGTGATCCTCGACCTCGTACCCTTCCCGTTCGAGCAGGTCTTTGGACTTGAGACCATAAGGGCAAAGGTGATCCAGCATGACCATCCGGTAGAGTTGGGCTGTTTTCGATGCGTCTTTCGGCATGGTGTTTCCTCCAGTTTCTGGTTCAGGCACCGCAACCGTAATGTCCGCGATACCCTGCACGCAGACCGGGCCCAAGTTCGAGAACGAGATCGGCGTCCTGCATTTCGCCACTATTTGCGGCCAATGTGCCGGTTCCGCTCGGCGCGCTCAACGCCACTGTCATGCCTTCCTTGCCCCAAGTGCTTCCGGCGTCGCCAGCCTCCAGCCGCACCAGATCGCCGCTGATCTTGGCGAGAGCTACACTCCCACCGTCGATGCGGCCCACCGCCAGCGCAGGCCTGCTTGTGGTGGTGTAGGTGAACGTGCACGCCGCGCCGTCCGGGAAGAGTTGTGCGATGTCCTCCCGGGTCAGGAATTCAAGATCGAGAATGGTGATCTCCGCCGTGGACAGCGCCTCGTCAAGGCTCACGATCTGCGCCGGTCCGCTTTCTGACTGTGCCGGACTGTCACCATTGGCGTCGATATCGTTCACCAGATAACGCATCTCGGCGATTTCCTTGTCCTGCGCATAGATGATCTCATCCGCCAACTTGCGCACGCGCGGGTCCGAGATATCGGCGCGGCTGGAGGTCATGATCGCGATCGAGTGGTGCGGGATCATTGCCCGCATGTAGCTGGTGTCGCCCACCGTCACCTGGCTGCGGACCAGCCAGAGCGAGGCGGCAAAGACCACAGCGGCACCGATGAAGATGGCGGCGTTAGCCGTCTTGCTGGAATACATCGACAGCATGAAGCCCAGCATGATGATCGCCATGGTGGCACCCATCAGGAGAGCCATGTAGACCCGCGTTTCCGACCAGAACACATGCGTCCAGAGGTAGGTATTGAGATACATCAGACCGAACATGACGACGGTAGATGTCGCGATCATCGCGAAAAAGCGGCCATATGACATGAAGTTGTCCTCTCTCGAAATCGTGAAGTATAGAGGTAGAACAACTTTCCCGCGCTGGAATGTTCCGAAAAAGCTGCAGCCAGTCGCACCTTATGGGTGGCGCTGCCCGCTGCGGGACATATCTTAATCCGCTGCCCTGGCGGTCCGGGTCTTATCCTCTTCCATAGCCAGATCTGCGAGAATCGGACAATCAGGCCTGTGATCGCCAGCGCAGGCATCGACAAGGTGCGACAGCGTCGCGCGCATCTCGGTCAGTTCTGCGATTTTCCGGTCGATCCGGTCGAGGTGTTCTTCGGCGATCTGCTTGACCTCGGCGCTGGCGCGGTCGGTGTCGGCATAGAGTTTCAGCAGGCTCCGGCAGTCCTCGATGGTGAAGCCCAAGGCGCGCGCCCGGCCGAGAAACGCCAGCTTGTGGACGTCGCTCTGCCGAAAGCTGCGATAACCGTTGGCACTGCGCAGCGGCTCGACCAGCCCGATGTCCTCGTAGTAGCGAATGGTCTTCGCGGGAAGGCCGGACATGTCGGCCACGTCTCCGATGTTCATGATAGTTTCCTCCTTGAGCTTATTCAGCCGGGACTGGTGACAGGTTGGCGGCAGAGCCGGGTTGCGCCTGTTCCTGCATCGCCGGGCGGACGCGGCGCAGGCGCAGCGCGTTCGTCAGTACGAAGACCGAGCTGAGCGCCATTGCCCCAGCCGCCAGCACCGGCGACAGCAGCAGGCCCGACACCGGGTAGAGCAGCCCCGCCGCCACCGGAATGAGGGCCACGTTATAGCCGAAGGCCCAGAACAGGTTCTGGCTGATGTTGCGCATCGTACGCCGCGACACTTCCAGCGCGTTGACCACGCCGCGCAAATCGCCCGACATTAGCACCACATCGGCGGATTCGATGGCGACGTCGGTGCCGGTGCCAATGCTGATGCCCACGTCCGCATGAGCAAGCGCGGGCGCATCGTTGATGCCGTCGCCTACAAAGGCGATGTGCTGGCTCGGGCCGCGCAGATCGTCCAATGCCGCCACCTTGCCATCGGGCAGCACGCCCGCGATCACATGGTCGATGCCGGTCTCGCGGCCGATGGCCTCTGCCGTCTCTCGCTTGTCGCCGGTGATCATGGCGACCTTCAGGCCCAGATCGTGCAACGCCCGGATGGCCGCCGCGCTGGACGGCTTTACCGGATCGGCCACGGCGATGACGGCGGCCACCCGCCCGTCGATGGCGGCATAAAGCGCGGTGCGGCCCTGTTCAGCCAGGCGGCGCTCGGCGTCGGCCAACGCGCCGATGTCCACCCCTTCGCGCGTCATCAGACGGTCGGCCCCCACCAGCACGTCGCGGCCTGCGACCTCGGCCCGGACACCGTGGCCCGTGATGGAGGTGAAGTTCCGCGCGTCGTGTCGAGTGACCGTCTCGGCTTCCGCCGCCCGCAGAATGGCCTCGGCGATAGGGTGTTCCGACTGCGCCTCGACCGCCGCGACCAGGGCCAGCACCTCGGCCCGTTCAAAGCCGTCGGCCAGCACCAGATCGGTCAGTTCGGGGCGCCCTTCGGTCACCGTGCCGGTCTTGTCCAGCGCCACCACATCCACTGTCGAAAGCTGTTGCAGCGCATCGCCCTTGCGGAACAGCACGCCCATTTCAGCGGCACGGCCGGTGCCGACCATGATCGAGGTCGGCGTGGCCAGCCCCATCGCGCAAGGGCATGCGATGATCAGCACGGATACACCCGCAACGAGGGCATAGGACAGGGCGGGCGAGGGGCCGACCAGCAGCCAGACGATAACCGTAAGCAGCGCCAGCGCCATGACCGCCGGCACGAACAACAGGGTGATCCGGTCGACCAGCCCCTGGATCGGCAGCTTGGCGCTCTGCGCCTCTTCGACCATGCGGATGATTTGCGCCAGCGTCGTATCCGCTCCCACGCGTGTCGCACGGAACTGGAAGGCACCGGAACCGTTGACGGTCCCGCCGGTGACGGGATCGCCCACCAACTTGGCGACAGGCACCGGCTCGCCGGTGATCATGCTCTCATCGACGCGGGCGCTGCCTTCGGTCACTTCACCGTCCACGGCAATCCGCTCTCCGGGGCGCACGAGCAGGATGTCGCCCGCGGCGATGCGCTCGATGGCCACGTCCTCAGGCTCTCCGTCCACCAGCACGCGGGCGGTCTTGGCCTGAAGGCCCAGCAGCTTCTGGATCGCTGCGCCGGTGCGGCCCTTGGCGCGCGCCTCCAGCCACCGGCCCAGCAGGATTAGCACGATGATGACCGCCGCCGCCTCGAAATAGACGGCACGCGACCGTTCGGGCAGCAGCGCGGGCGCGAATAGCGCCACGAGAGAATAGAGA
>NZ_JACIYP010000296.1 GCF_014359905.1 Hoeflea sp.
TGGTGGCGCTGCTCATGCTGCTGGCTGCCGTCTGGGTTGGGCTGAACGTGGCGGCGGAGCTGTGGCGGCCGGTGCGCAACCTGATCGGCGCGGCGGAACGGGTGCGCGCCGGCGACCTGACCGCCCGGGTGGCGGACGAAGACAGTACCGACGAGCTGGGCGTGCTCAGCCGGGCCTTCAACCGGATGACAAGCCAGCTTGAGGAGCAGCGGCAGGAGCTGATCGACGCCAACCGGCAGCTCGATACGCGCCGCCGCTTTACCGAGACGGTGCTGGCCGGTGTTTCGGCCGGCGTCATCGGCCTCGATGCAGAGGGACGGATCAACCTGCCCAACCGATCCGCCTCTTTGCTGCTGGATCAGCCGCTGGAACGGGCAATTGGCCTGCCGATTGGCGATGTTGTGCCGGAGATGGCGGAATTGCTGGCCGTGGCGCAGGCGCGCCCGGACCGCGATCAGGAACGCGAGGTCATCCTGCAGGGCGAGGCGGGGCAACGCACGCTGTTGGTGCGGATCACGGCGGAGCGTGGCGACAGCAATGCCGAGCAGGAGCGCGCGCTGGGCTTCATCCTTACCTTCGACGATATCACCCAATTGATGACGGCACAGCGCAAGGCCGCCTGGGCCGATGTGGCGCGCCGCATCGCGCACGAAATCAAGAATCCCCTTACCCCGATCCAGCTTTCCGCCGAGCGGCTGAAGCGCAAATATCTGGGTGAAATCGTCTCCGACAAGGAAAGCTTCGTCGCCTGCACCGAGACGATCATCCGTCATGTCGGGGATATCGGCCGCATGGTCGATGAATTCTCCGCCTTCGCGCGGATGCCGGCTCCGGTGCTGCGCAACGAAGCTCTCGACGCGCTGTGCCGCGAGACCCTGATGCTGTATCGCAGTGCCCACCAGGATATCCGCTTTGTGGCCTCCCTGCCGGACGAGCCGGCTACCGTATGGTGCGACCATCGCCAGGTCCGGCAGGCGCTGACCAATCTGGTGCAGAACGCCATCGAATCGATTGAGGCAAGGCGGGAAACCGATCTCCGGCCCGGTATTGTCCGGCTGGCAGTGCTGCACAGGCAGGGCCAGGTTGAGCTGCATGTCGAGGACAATGGCAAGGGATTGCCCAAGGATGTCCGGCATCGCCTGACCGAACCCTATGTGACGACGCGCGAGAAGGGCACGGGGTTGGGGCTCGCCATCGTCAAGAAGATCATGGAGGATCATGGCGGCGACCTGGTGATCGAGGATCGCCGGCGCAGCGGTGCACGTGTCCGGTTGATTTTCCCGGGGCGGGATGTAATCTCCGGCCACAATGGTAAATCCAGCACCGAGGCAGAGACTGCCCGTTCGCCCGATTCCGGCCAGGGTTCAGGCCCAGGCTCTGGCGACGACACCCCTGAGTTAGCGGTTATTCATGGCGCATGACATCCTGATCGTCGATGACGAGGCGGATATTCGGCAGCTTATCTCCGATATTCTGGAGGATGAGGGCTATCGCACGCGGATGGCGGCGAACTCTGACGAGGCGTTCGAAGTTATCGCGACCCGTCTGCCGCATCTCGTGATCCAGGATATCTGGCTGCAGGGCAGCCGGCTGGACGGGCTGCAGATTCTCGACCGTGTGAAGCACGATCATCCGAACCTGCCGGTGGTGATGATCAGCGGTCATGGCACCATCGAGATGGCGGTCAGTTCGATTCAGCGCGGTGCCTACGATTTCGTCGAAAAGCCGTTCAAGACCGACCGCCTGCTGCTGCTGGTCAAGCGCGCCATCGAGGATGCCAGCCTGCGCAAGGAGAATGCGGAGCTCCGGCTGCGCGGCGGCCCGGAGATGGAGCTGACGGGCTCCTCGCCAGCCGTTCTGAATCTGCGCCAGTCGATCGAAAAGGTGGCGCCGACCGGAAGCCGGGTGCTGATTACCGGCCCGGCCGGATCGGGCAAGGAAGTGGTGGCGCGGATGGTTCATGCGCGCTCCCGGCGCAACAATGGTCCTTTCGTGGTGCTGAATTGCGCCACCATGCATCCCGACCGGCTGGAACTGGAGCTGTTCGGCAGTGAAAGCGAGCAGGAAGGCACTGGCGGGCGGAAGATCGGCACTTTCGAGCAGGCCCATGGCGGCACGCTGCTGCTCGACGAGGTGGCCGACATGCCGCTGGAGACTCAAGGCAAGATCGTCCGCGTGCTGCAGGATCAGACCTTCGAGCGTCTGGGCGGCCGCCGCCGCGTCGAGGTGGATGTCCGTGTCATCGCTTCCACCAACCGCGATCTTGAGCAGGAGATGCAGGAAGGCCGGTTCCGGCAGGATCTCTATTACCGGCTGAATGTTGTGCCGCTGCGCGTTCCGTCCCTCCGCGACCGCCGGGATGATGTGCCGGCCCTGATCGCCTATTTCCTGGCTCGTGCGGCGGAACAGGCCGGTCTGCCGGTGCGCCAGATCAGCGAGGATGTGATCGCGGCGCTGCAGGTCTATGAATGGCCGGGCAATGTGCGCCAGCTGCGCAATCTGGCGGAATGGATGCTCATCATGGCGCCTGGCGACGCGCGCGAGCCGATCCGGATCGAGAATCTGCCGCCCGAGATCAGTGCCACCGCACCGGCGGTGACGCGGCTGGACAAGGGCAGTGAGATCATGAATCTGGCGCTGCGCGAGGCGCGTGAGCTGTTCGAGCGCGAATATCTGATGGCGCAGGTGAACCGGTTCGGCGGGAATATCTCGAAAACCGCGGCATTCGTCGGTATGGAACGGTCCGCGCTGCACCGGAAGCTGAAGTCACTGGGCGTACCGGCTACGGAACGGGCGCCCAAGCTGGTTTCCTGATGTCCGGCACCTGCCGGAGACCAGGCCGAAAGGATAGGCAACAGCCATGAACGTGATTATCTGCGGCGCGGGGCAGGTTGGCTCCAGCATCGCCCGCTATCTGTCCTCCGAGGGCAATGACGTTACCGTCATCGACCAGTCGCCGGACCTGATCCGCAAGATCAACGACACGCTCGACGTGCGCGCCTTCGTTGGCCACGCCTCGCATCCCAGCACGCTGGAGATGGCGGGTGCCAAGGAGGCCGACATGCTGATCGCGGTCACCTATGCGGACGAGGTGAACATGGTCGCCTGCCAGGTCGGCCATTCCCTGTTCCAGGTGCCGACCAAGATCGCCCGCATACGCAGCCAGAATTATCTGCAGCCGGAATGGGCGGATCTGTTCAGCCGCGAGAACATGCCGATCGACGTCATCATCTCGCCGGAGGTGGAGGTCGCGCGCCATATCGGCCAGCAGCTTCAGGTGCCCGGCGCCTTCGACATGCTGGCGATGGCTGATGGCAAGGTGCGGGTTGTCGGCGTCCGCTGCGGTGACGACTGCCCTGTGCTGAACACGCCGATGCGCCAGCTCGCCAGCCTGTTCCCGGATCTGAACATGGTGGTCGTTGCGATCATCCGGAACGACAAGGTGATCGTACCGTCCAGCGAAGACCAGATGCTGGCCGATGATGAGGTCTATTTCGTCTGCGATACCGGGCATCTGGCCCGGGCCATGGCCGCCTTTGGCCATCAGG
>NZ_JACIYP010000297.1 GCF_014359905.1 Hoeflea sp.
GCCCGGAACGGGCCCGGCGCGCAGTCTCAGAGGTTCGCATGGGGGAGGCAAAGCCCTTTGAAAACACGACTATTTCCGCGCCGCGATGGGCGCCTGTCCGTGTTCGCAACAGGGATGATGGCGGAGCGGATGGGCCTGACGTCTAACCTTCTCCATTATAAGTTATTGATTTTACATGTTTCTATGGATCATTCACTCGCCCCGCTCGATCCATCCGCCAAGCGACACTTCTTCTCAATCATCGTGGCCTAGTTCGCCTGCGACACGCGTTCCTGATGGCTGCGTTCGCGTTCGGGCCATGTGCTCTTGATATAGTCGAGAACTGCGCGGATCTCCGCATCGCTCAGTACGTCTGCGAAGCCGGGCATGTCGCTCTCGTATCCGCCACCGACGATGGCGGCGGTGCCCTCCTTGACGATGCGGAACAGGACATCGTCGGGATGGTGCCATGTGTGGCCGCTCTCGTCGTGCGGCGGTGCAGGCAAACGGCCGGACGCATGCGGGGTACGCCAGTCGGGTTGACCCTCCAAATCCGCGCCGTGGCAGGCGGCGCACTGATCAGCATAGATCTGGCGTCCTTGCGCGATGACGTCCGCCGACGCTACGGCGGTGGATGCGGTACCGGCATAACGCCAGCCAGCAAAGATCGCGAGGATCACACCCCCAACAACCAGACCGATCGCGACAGTATTTCGGAGAGTTTTGCCCAAGACGTCTATCCTAGATCACCGCCGAGTATCATTCGCGTTTGGCCGAGAGCACGTTGTGCCAGCGGCGAGGTGCCTGCGACAATGGACATTCTCGTGACCAATGCCTATCTCTGCAGTATGATCGCACGTCTCGTCACCATGCTTGCCATACTCGCGATCACCGCGGTGACGACGGTGACCTCCGCGCATGCGGCACGCATGAGCATGAATTCCGGTGCGGATCACGCGATGCATGTCGACGACATGATGCACACTCCGGTCATTGCGGGCCTCGACTGTGACGCTGGAGAGCATTGTGGATCGGCCGATGCCGAGATGTGCGAGTTCGTCTGCGCAGGGCTCTCAGCCTTCCTGACGTCGGCAGGCGGGGAAGCCGGGCGCGCCCACGGCACCGCCAGTCATGACGACCGGCCCGAGGCAATCTACGTCAGCCGCGCGCCGGGACTGAACGAAAGCCCTCCGAAGCTCCGTCTCCTCTGATCGCGCCCGGGCCGACGCCCGCGGCGTCCCATCGGCTATGATGAACGGGACGGGATGTCCCGAGGAGACGACAATGAACACGCTTTCACGCCGCGGCTTTCTTGCCGCAAGTGCTGCCGCAATTGGCACTGCACAAATGCCCCGCGTCGCATTCGCGCAAGCGGTGGCGCCGATCAGCCTTTCCGCCGCAACCCGCGCGCTCGACATCGACGGGCGTGCGGCCACGGTCTTCGGTCTTGCCGGACCCGGCGGTCAGGGCCTGATCCTCGACCCCGGCCAGAGGTTCCGGGTCGATCTGACCAACGATCTCGATGCCGGCACCACCATCCACTGGCACGGCCAGATCCCGCCAAATGCGCAGGACGGCGTGCCGGACATGCCGATGCCCCTTCTCGCGCCCGGAGAGAGACGATCCTACGATTTCGAGGCCCGGCCGGGTACCCATTGGATGCACAGCCACGTGCCGACGCAGGAGATGCAGCTGCTGGCAGCACCGCTGATCGTGCGCTCGTCCGAGGATATGGCTGCCGACCGGCAGGAGGTCGTGATGTTGCTGCATGACTTCTCCTTCAAGGCCCCCGAAGAGGTTCTGGCGGAGATCAACGGTGGCCAGGGCGGCGGACACGGCGCAGGCCATGGTGCTCTAGTGCGCAGCCCCAGCAAGGCGCGCCCATGGGAGGCATGGGGGCGATGCAGGGCATGGACCATGGGGCCATGGGCCACGGCGCCACGGGCGGCATGCCGATGGGCAACATGCCCGGAATGGGCGGGATGATGGGCATGGGCGGCCGGATGGGCGGCATGGCCATGGACCTGAACGACTATGACTGGGACGCCTATCTCGCCAACGGCCGGACGCTGTCGGACCCAGAGGTGGTGCAGGTCGAGCGCGGCGGGCGCATCCAGCTCCGGGTGATCAACGCCGCCGCCGCAACGGTGTTCTGGATCGAGACCGGTGGTGCCGAGGCGCGGCTGGTCGCGGTGGACGGGCACGCCGTCCAGCTTGCCTCGGGCACACGGTTTGGGCTGGCGATGGGTCAGCGGCTGGACATCGAGATCGACCTGCCGAACGAAGGCGGCGCTTGGCCGATCCTCGCATTGCGCGAAGGTGCGCGGGAACGCACCGGCCTGATCCTTGCCACGCAGGGTGCCGAGGTCCGGCGCCTCGATGCCATGGCAGAGTCCGCGGCACCCGCGTTCGACACCGATCTTGCGCAGGAGGCGCGCCTCATCGCGCTGGACGGCCTGCCGGATCGACCCGTGGACCGCAGCCAGATGCTGATGCTGGGCGGCTCGATGCAGCCCTATGTCTGGACGATCAACGGCGCCGTCTGGGGTCAGCACCAACCGATTATCGCGCGCAGCGGCGAGCGCGTGGTGCTGTCATTCCACAACATGTCGATGATGGGCCACCCGATGCATCTGCATGGTCATGTGTTCCAGGTCGTCGGCCTGAACGGACGGCCCGTCGCCGGAGCGCTGCGCGACACGGTCCACGTGCCGCCGATGTCGATGGTCGACGTCGCCCTCGATGCTGGCGAGGCCGCGCGCTGGATGCTGCATTGCCATCACATGCCGCATCTGGCTTCGGGAATGATGACCGAGTTCGCGGTCACGGCGTCTGTCTGACCCGGCACGGGGCGCTCTTCTGGAGCGCCCCGAAGTCCCGACACCTGCCATGTGCCGTCCTCCTGCCGCACGTTGTCGCCAAGACCGGGCGAAAGGCGCATCATGCAGCAGAAATGAAGGAAGCATGAAGATGAACTGGAACGATATGGGCTATGGAATGGGGTTTGGCTGGCTTTTCGGCCTGATTTGCCTCGCGTTGGTCGTCTTGGTCATAGCGGCTTTGATAAAATACCTTCGAAAATGAGAGAAAGGACTTCTCAATGGCTTACACGGTCAATCGCACCATCCCCGACACCGGGATCGACGACGTCGACGCGCGCGCGCGAACGGCGCTGGCGGACCATGGCTTCGGCGTCCTGACCGAGATCGACGTCAAGGCGACGATGAAGAAGAAGCTCGATGTCGAGATGTCGGCCTATCGCATCCTTGGCGCCTGCAATCCAAAGATGGCACATCAGGCCATCGGGATCGAACCGCGGGTGGGCGCGATGCTGCCCTGCAACGTCATCCTGCGCGAGGTCGAGGGAGGGGTCGAAGTCAGCGCCATCGACCCGGTGGCGTCGATGCAAGCCATCGAGAACGCCGAACTGACGGCCGTGGCGGGTGAGGTGCGCGACCTTCTGGCGAAAGCCGCCGGGGCGATCTGAGATGAGCCTGCGCGCCACCATTCTCGCGGGCCTTGCGATCCTCGGGATCGGACTGCTGGGTG